>JBQGCI010000515.1:0-13758 GCA_052038405.1 Acinetobacter pittii | reverse complement strand
CCGTTGCTGCCCATCTCGCCGCGCGTGAGATCGCAGAGGCCGACCCGCCAGCCGGCTCGATCGCAGGCCAGGATGAAGGCGCTGGCGATGACGCAGTTCACCATTGATACGCTGACTACCGTATTATTTGTATTGGTACTGTATAAGCTGCCGCCGTTCTTAAACCTCGGCACGAGGAAAGAACGGTACCGGGACATGGCGGTAGCATTGGGGTTCGGGCTTATTCTTTGTATGGTGGCATTGCAGGTACACCATGAGCCTATTGAAACCGCAACCAGCGAATTTTATGGATCGAAAGCCTATCTCGACGCCAAAGGGAAAAATGTAGTGAATGTAATATTGGTAGATTTCAGAGGTATCGATACCCTATTTGAAACAGTGGTACTGAGTATTGCGGCTATTGGGGTATATAATTTATTAAGACTGAGGTTAAAACCTTCAGAAAAAGAATGATATGAGAAGCAGCATTTTACAAACAGCAACCCGTTACCTGTTACCTATACTACTGTTGTTCTCGGTATTCCTTTTATTACGGGGACATTACTATCCGGGAGGCGGTTTCGTTGGCGGACTGGTGGCATCTATTGCTTTTGTGTTGCACAGTTTTGCCAATGGCACCGATGCGACCATGACGCTGTTGGGGAGAAAACCGCTTTCCCTGATCCCACTGGGCTTAGGTATTGCAGCCTTAAGTGTAATGGCGCCTATGTTATGGGGACTGCCTCCTATGACAGGACTTTGGCTGGAAGGAAAATTTCCCATTATTGGATCATTAGGTTCTGCCCTGTTTTTCGACCTGGGCGTATACCTGGTAGTGGTGGGAGTGGTATTAACTATTTTGTTTACGATTTCGCTTACAGACGATTAATATGGAATTATTATTGATACTGGTGCTGGGATTATTGTACGCCGGAGGCGTATATTTTATACTGCGGCGAAGTATGGTTAAACTATTGCTGGGTATTATGCTGCTGGGCAGTGCCACGAATTTATTAATTTTTGTATTAGGCGCTATCGTTAAAGGCAAACCTCCTATTATAGATGCTGCCGCTGATGTGATGGACCCGTCTTACGCCGATCCCGTGCCTCAGGCACTTATACTTACGGCCATTGTAATCAGTTTTGCCCTTACTGCCTTCGCCATCGTATTGCTGAAACGCGTGTATGCATTAGTGGAAACAGATGATTTGGATAACTTAAACACACCGGAGGAGGAAGATATATGATGGGCAATTTTATTTTAGCGCCGGTTTTTATTAATTTACTCATTGCCATCTTTCAGTTGATCGCATGGCGCAAAACGGTAACGCAACGAATTCTGTCAGTAATTGGCGCCCTGGGTGCACTGATCGCTGCTATTTTTTTGTTCAGGCAGGTTTACCTGCATGGCACTTTCACCGTAAATGCGTCTAATTGGAAAGCCCCCTTCAGTATTGTTTTTGTAGCTGATCTGTTAGGAGTTACCATGGTATTGCTTACCTCTATTGCAGCCTTTGCCGTATCCATGTTCTCGGCCACCGGCCTCAGCCGCCAAAGAATGCTATATGGCTATTTCCCTATATTTCACTTCCTGGTAATGGGCTTGAACGGCGCTTTTCTAACCGGCGATATCTTCAATCTCTATGTATGGTTTGAGGTGATCATTATCTCTTCATTTGTGTTGATGACATTGGGAGGACGCAAAACCCAAATCGAGGGCGCGCTGAAATATATGTCGATGAATATACTGGCATCGATGTTTTTCTTAACGGGCATTGGCATCCTATATGGTATGACGGGTTCTCTCAACATGGCTGATCTGGCTGTTAAGATGCACGATGTGCAGAACCGCTCCTTAGTTGGCATTACTTCCGTCTTCTTCATAATAGGCTTCGGCATAAAATCAGCGGTATTTCCTCTATATTTCTGGTTACCATCATCGTATCATACCCCGCCGTCGGCAGTGGCGGCTACATTTGGAGGACTGCTGACCAAAGTAGGCATTTACGCTATTCTGCGGGTAAACAGCCTCATATTTATTCCGGATGATTTTACGCGCAACCTCCTGATGGTTATTGCGGTGCTCACCATACTTACAGGAACTTTTGGCGCGCTCAATAAAACCAGCATACGCCGGCTCTTTTCGTACCTCATTGTTTGTCATATTGGCTTTATGATGGGGGGTATTGCTATGTTTAGCAAGCTGGCATTGATGGGAACCTTATTCTACCTGGTACACGACATCATGGTAAAAACCAACATGTTTCTCATCTCCGGCGTTATTATGCAATTAAGAGGTGTGGTAACCATGGAAAAGCTGGGAGGCCTTTACAAAGAATATCCAAAAATATCTTTACTGATCGCCATTGTACTATTGTCATTGGTAGGCATACCGCCCCTATCAGGCTTTTGGCCAAAAGTATACTTATTCAAAGAGGCATTCAATGTGCACCAATACTTCTTTGCAGGTGCCTTGATCATCGGTAGCCTGGCCACATTGTACGTTATTGCCAAATTATGGGCAGAAGTATTCTGGAAAGAAGTACCTGCAGATGTAGTGGTCGACAATAAGTTTGAGTCGATGCCATTCTTACGGAAGGCCTTGTTGCTGGCGCCTGTAGGTGTACTGGGTATTGTATCTGTTTACATAGGGTTAAATGCAGAAGTGATTATACAGGTGGTTGACCGAATCGCAACAGAGCTGCTGGATACCAGCTCCTACGTGAATGCCGTTTTTAAAAATTAAACCGGAAAACTATGATTAAGAATTTCCTGATGAACCTCTTGCTTTCCTTTCTCTGGGTAGCGCTTACTGGTTCTCTTTCCTATTCCGGGTTTGTTTTTGGGTTCATTCTGGGTTTTTTTGTGCTCTGGATCATGAATAAAAATGAAGAAGATCGCAGGTACTTTTACCGGATACCTAAAATATTCAGCTTTGTATTCTATTTTTTATACCAGATGCTCAAGGCGAATATAGCGGTAGCTTATGATGTGATCACTCCTAAGTATTTTTTTAAACCCGGTGTTGTTCGCTACCCCTTAAGTGCAAGATCCGATTTCGAGATCAATGTACTCTCCACACTGATTTCGTTAACCCCCGGTACCCTGATATTGGATGTTAGTGAAGACAAAAAAGCATTATACATACACGCCATGTACCTTAAAAGTCCTGAAGCATTCGTAAAACAGTTAAAAGAGGGCATGGAAAAAAGACTCCTAGAAATTATACGATGACATTAGCCAATTATTTTGATTTTGTTATTCTACCCATACTCACCCTATCGGTGGTATTGGTTTTCATCCGGTTATTTAAAGGTCCGGCAATAGTAGACCGTGTCATTGCACTGGACCTCATTATCACCATCGGTATTGGTATCATTACCGTTTACAGCATCAGGCAAAATCAAAAGATCTTGCTGGATGTGGCCATTATACTGGCCCTTATTGCATTTTTGGGCACCATTGCCTTTTCTTATTACATAGAAAAACAAAAAGATGATTAATGTAATTTTAGCCATACTCAGCACCCTGGGTGCCCTGGCCATTCTGTTCGCCTCCATCGGCATTTTACGTATGCCCGACTTTTATCTTCGTTTATCCGTTACGGTAAAAGCTTCCAGCCTGGGCGTAGGTCTTCTGCTCATTTGTGCGGCCATCATGTTTCCCGGAGATGCTTCGGTAACCACGAAGGCTATCGCCATTATTTTTTTCCTTATCATAACGGCACCGATAGCGGCACATATGATTGGCCGTACCGCCTACTTTATAGGCACGCCCTTATGGAAGGGCACCATAGTAGACGAACTGGATGGTATGTATAATAAAGAAACACATGAGCTGCAAAGCGACCCCAATCTGGCTATTGACAAATCAACGTCCTTACTCAATGACCAGATAGCAGACACCGAAGATGAAACGCGCTGAAGGCCTTCCTCCATCATAACGGAACAGGTAAGCCTTAGCTCACCATTGTTTGATATTTCTTCCAGTTATCACCGATCATCCAGAGATTGATTAAAAAAAGCACGCCTGCTATAAGCAGCCCTGAAGGCATAAAAGTGGCATTGTGACAAAGTATGCCAATCATTACCGGTAATATCATAATGGCACCCAGCGCCCTGGTTTTTGGAAAGAGGATCAGTATTCCGGCCACCAACTCAATAAGACCCGTCAGAGGTGTTAACCAGCTTAAGGTACCAAATGCCTCGAATACGGGTTTCATATCCGGGGTCATCTCGGGCATGGGCATATAATGCAGAAATTTATCTAAGCCGGCATTCATAAACATCAATGCAAAAAGCACGAAAAAGATTGTTTTTACAATTTTCATTAGTCTGATTTTTTAGAATGATTGTTTGTTTAGAGATTAATAGTAAAGCTAAAATTTTGTTCTAATTTTCCGGAACATATTTCAGGGCCGTTTCGCCGTTGGCGAATTTCCGTGTTTCGAGCAACCTTAGCTTTCGCCGGTTAGCCTCATTTTTAAAAAGAGGAACTCCTGATCCGAAAATTACGGGGTTGATAAAGATCCAGTACACATCAATCAGGTTCTGCTCCATCAATTGTCCTCCCACATTGGCACTACCGAAAATAACAATGGCGCTGCCCTTTTGCGCTTTCGCCTGCTTAACATAATGCACCAGATTGTCATGAACGAAATATACATTTTCTTTGAAAGGACCTGACAACGTTCGGGTAGCTACTAGTTGGGTGGTGCCGTTATACCAATCTGCGTATTTCTTCTCAGCCCTGGTAGCTCCGGGCTGATCACCGGCATCTGGCCAGAATGCATATAACAGCTCATAGGTTTTCCTTCCTGATAAGATGGTATCCGCTTCTTTGCATATATCACTTACAAAGTCCAGATTATCTTCCCCCGATTCAAAATCATCGAGTTTTCCCTCTTTATTAGCTACATACCCGTCTAACGAAGTATGCGCGATCCATATAATTTTTCTCATTGTTGCTCTGCATAATTTTTAAACCGGTTCAGCACTGATTGACAAAATATTTTCTGCGGTTCAATAGCTGTATGTAATTCGGGCTCAAATCGCTCCCTTACAATCGTATTGCTGTCTATTTGCTGAAATTCAATCCAGGCCTGCCTTCCATCGATCAGCGTATAGGTAATCATTTCAAAAGGGGTAACCTGATTATAAGTACCCGTATGTTCAAACCCGTCACTTCCATCCTTTTTCTCCATATAAAATTTAAATCGTCCGCCTGCCCTAACATCGTTCTCCACTACCGGGCAATGCCAATCATTGAACGGTACATTCCATTGCTTAATATGCTCCGCCCGAGTCCAGTATTCCCAAACTTCGGTTACCGGACGGTTTATCAAAACCAATGCTACCAAACTTTGATGTCCCATGGTTTATATCGTTGTATGAAGACCCGCCATGTTATCCTCAGTATCCTGTATGGTCGCATAAATCTATCGTTGATTATTTTAAAACGGGTGGTTCATTCAGTAAACGAGCCCGGATATTTTTGATCTGGTTCAGATGTCTCTGTGTATGCACCTGCACAAAGCGCAACCATTCGTAGCGGGTCAGGTATCCCATAAAGGGAAATTCCATATCCAAACATAGGAGCGACAACTCCCTGTCATTTATAATTTTTGTAAGAAGTATCTTATTGGCGTTTATTTTTTCAAGCAACTCTTCTTTTTGATGTGGTGGCAGGTGGGGTTCAACAGCAGGATCGGCCTTTGCTTTTTGGTTCATATCAAGAAATATACCTCTCAGCGCTTCCACATTTTCGTCATAGGACCGCTCCGTCTCTTTTACATGGCTATCGGGTATGCCACCACTGCAAATGGCAATATGCTCAGCTACCTGGCCGATGGTCCAGCTATCTTCGAACGGCACCCTGTTAAAAAGCTCCGGGGGAGCGGAACTAAGGGCTTGCACCACTTCATCAAAAACGCCGCTGATATCCTGGCTTAATTGTTCCTTTTTCATTATTGAATAATTGTTATTGATCAACCGTTATTCAAAAATAGTATCACTTTAAGGCTCGCGCGCTTGTCATTTGGCAAGTAATAGCATATCGCAAAAAAAGACATGCCCGCCTCATGGCAGGCCAGTGGCTGCTAGCAGCCCGCATCATAGAAATATTAACGGTTTGGTCCGGCAGGATAAGTAGCTACTTCTTTCCGGATCCTGCTTAACGAAGTATCGGTAACGCCCAGGTAAGAAGCAATTTGTTTCAGGGGCACATTCTGTATGATTTGCGGCTTTTCTTTTAGTAACTTCAGGTAGCGGTTAGTAGCAGTTTCCTGTACCATATCGAGCGATCGTTGCTTGATCGAAAAAAGCTGGCTGGTAAACCAGAGGCGGCCCCAATCTACATAAGCAGGTATCTTGCTGAATAAAACCTGGAATACGTCAAATTCAATCTTCCACATTACACAATCGGTGACGGTCTGTATATTTTCCGGCGACGGGATACGCTGAAACAAAGACGCTGTAGAGATTACGATCTCTCCTTCCGTAAAAAATTCGGTACTGATCTCGTCATTATTATAATCGTAAACATAAGCCCTTGCTACTCCGCTTTGCAGCACGTAATACTCATTGGCTATTTTTCCTTCTTTCAAAAGCAAGGTTCCCCTGGGTATTTCCATCAACTCGTGGGCATGGGCAATTTGTCGAAAATCGCTATCTGACAAAAGGGGGTGCTGATAAACCGCTTTTAAAATTTCCATAAGTACTCTTTAACAAGCATGTAAGATAGTTATAAAAAGCGTTCAACAAGAAACCGGTAATATTATTATGTCCCGGAAGAATAACGCACTCAAATTATAAACAGGCCTGTGCATTTGAATGGAGGTAGCCGGAGCTATGATCTTGCTAACTGCAAATGCAGATTCTAGCTTTAATAAAATATCTTTGCCGAATGGAATTATTTGCGGAATCATTAACTCAATATAAAAGACTGTTAACCAAAGAGGTAAAAATAGGCGACTTGCTTCTGGGCAATAACCATCCTATCAGGGTGCAAACCATGACCACCACTGACACCATGGATACGATTGCCACAGTAGAGCAAACGATCCGCTGTATTGAGGCAGGGGCAGAGTTGGTAAGAATTACCGCGCCTTCGAAAAAAGAGGCGGAAAACCTGCTGAATATCAAAAACGAACTGAAAAGCAGAGGCTATACCACCCCTTTGGTGGCCGATATACATTTTACCCCCAACGCTGCTGAAATAGCTGCCCGTATCATCGAGAAAGTAAGGGTGAACCCCGGCAACTACGTTGATAAGAAGAAATTTGAACAAATAGAATATACGGATGCAGAATATGCAGAAGAAATAGATCGCATCCGCGATCGTTTCACACCTTTGGTGAAGATTTGCAAGGAGTATGGTACTGCCATGCGTATCGGCACCAATCATGGCAGCTTAAGCGACCGCATTATGAGCCGGTATGGCGATACACCCATTGGCATGGTGGAAAGCGCGATGGAATTCTTACGCATTGCCAGGAGCGAGAGCTATCACCAGATCATTTTAAGTATGAAGGCCAGTAACCCGCAGGTGATGGTACAGGCCTACCGTTTACTGATTAAAACCATGCAGGATGAGTTTGGTGAAATATACCCTTTACACCTGGGTGTTACCGAAGCTGGAGATGGAGAGGAGGGCCGTATTAAATCTGCCGTAGGCATTGGTACCCTCATGGAAGACGGTATAGGCGACACCATCCGGGTTTCGCTTACCGAAGATCCCGAGCTGGAAATACCGGTTTGCAGGGATATTGTGAAGCGGTATGAAAATAAGATTGACCAGCTGACCGGTTTAAAAGTTGAAAAGGATAATACGCCTTACCAACCGATCAACCTTTCAATTTATCAACCGTTCCATTTCAGGCGGCACCAAACCGTTTCTGTTAACAATATTGGCGGCGGACAGGTGCCCGTAGTAATTGCAGACCTTAGCAAAGTGTCCAGTATAACACCTGACACACTTAAAGGTATTGGCTACTCGTATAATGAAGCAGACGACAAATGGAATATAGCAGATGCGGCTGCTGATTATGTATATATCAACCAGGCAGATATTGGCTTTGCCTTGCCGGGCACATTAAAAGTGATCACCCCCTATGAACATTGGAAAAATGCTCCGGATGCAAACACATACTTTCCTGTTTACAGTGCCGAACATTTTGCAACGATAGAGCAGCCTGAAAGCGCTATTAATTTTGTAATGATAGATTGCCCGCAGGAAGAACCATACCTGCAGCAGGTTGTACAAAAGCAAAATGTTGTTTTATGCCTGAGCAGCACTCAAAAAAATGCCATGCAAACGGTAAGAGCCACTTGTATAAAACTGCTACAGGAACACATTACCGCCCCCATTGTATTTATTACAGATAGTAACTGGAATACGGCAGATGAGCACCTGATACACTACGCTACAGAAACAGGCGCCCTGTTCCTGGATGGGTTTGGTGACGGCATTTGCCTGGGCATGACAGTGAACGCTTATACGCAGGCGGCCACATTAAATGCATCGGGCAGAAATTACCTGAATAATCAATCTCCCGAACAGTTCATTAATAACACAGCCTTCAGCATACTGCAGGCAACGCGGATGCGCATTTCTAAAACAGAGTATATTTCCTGCCCTTCCTGCGGCCGCACTTTATTTGACTTACAGGAAACCACCACGAAAATACGTTCGGTGACCAACCATCTTAAAGGTGTTAAAATAGCCATTATGGGTTGTATTGTAAACGGGCCGGGCGAAATGGCAGACGCCGATTTTGGATATGTGGGAAGCGGTCCCGGAAAAATAACCCTTTACAGAGGTAAAGAAGTTGTTAAAAGAAATGTAAACAGCGATGTTGCAGTAGATGAGCTGATTAATCTCCTGAAAGAAAATGAAGCCTGGGTAGAGCCATAGGCTTTACCGGTGACGGGTATTATTGATACAAAATCAGATAAGGGCTCTTATTTCTATCCCATTCAAAGAAGTATACAACGCGTTTATTGACTATAAAGGCCGGTTCATCGAAAAAACGTGCTAATATTTTTTACGCAGGGAGTTTTTCAGAAAATTTGCAGCTCAAGGTTAAGAAATAACCAGTTGGTAAACGCTTACGATGCTGACGAAGACATAAGTAGATCTTAACCATCAACCTTATCTTATAAAACAGGCTATTCTTCAGGATAGCCTGTTTTCCTTTTACCTGTTCAGTAACATTTTTTAGAGAGTATCCGGTATGATACTGTGTTATCTTTAATCCAAACAGATCATGATCCTGTATGAAACCTGCTTATATTTTTGGCATCATAACTATCATCTACTTCCTGGGCATGGCTTTTGAACAAGACTCCATGCAGTTTATCTTTAAACCATTACTGATAAGCTCGCTGCTCTTTTATTTTGTCTACACTACCTGGCGGGTCACCTCTTCCCTTAAGAAATGGATAACAGGTGCCTTAATATTTTCCACAACCGGCGATAGCCTTCTGATGTTTGCCAATAACAATGAACTGTTCTTTATCCTGGGACTTTGCGCTTTCCTGTTAGCTCATCTTTTCTACATATATACGTTCCATCAAATACGCACAACACATCAAATTTCGGGCAAGTGGCAGGTAGCTATCATTGTAGCCATTTATTATTTCCTGATCATTAATTTTCTACTTCCACACCTGGGCGGTTTGAAATACCCGGTTATCGTGTATGGCCTTGTGATCAGCTTTATGATGCTGGTAGCCATGCATCTTTATGACCTGGAAGATAATATCACTGCACGGCATCTCCTCACCGGGGCGATCCTTTTCGTTGTTTCAGACTCTGTATTAGCCATTAATAAATTCTATCACCCTTATCCCTGGGGAGGATGGGCTATTATGATTACTTATGTACTGGCCCAATGGTTATTGGTAAAAGGACTTACCAGGTATTTGAACGCTACTGCCGTTTAAACCACATCTTTGTATGATGTTACTATCTCAAAAGCCCGAAACGTATTTTATTAACGATCAGCGCATAGAATTATATGTGCCGGAAGAACAGGCAATACAGCAGCTGTATCGCAACCAAAAAAACAAGGCCTACTGGGCTAAAGTATGGCCTGCCTCTGTAGGACTTTGTCTTTTCCTGGAAGAACACCCTCACTGGGTTCGGAACAAGCATATACTGGAGCTGGCCGCGGGGTTAGGCCTGCCCGGATTATATACAGCTGCTGTTGCCAAACAGGTAACCATTACCGATAAAGAGGAAATGGCTGAAATATGGGTACGCCAGTCGGCAAAACATCTGAAGTTAACAAATATACTGGCCAAAACCTTAAACTGGAACGATGCTATACAAGAACCGCTTCCGGAAGTGGTGCTGTTAAGCGATGTCAATTATGAACCGGCTGTATTTGCAGAATTAAAAGCAGTACTCGAATTCTTCCTTCGTTACCAGGTAACCGTCGTTATCAGCACCCCCCAGCGCCTGGTTGCCAAACCATTCATTACGGAACTACTTCCCTACAGTCATTTACAATGGAACTGCACGGTTTCATTACAAAAGAAAGAAACAGGTATCAGTGTTTTTGTATTGAAGTAAAACGGTAATAGAGTGTAAACTGGCTGCAACACTTTTAGTTTCCACCCCCGTTCCCGCTCCTCTGGTTTCTTTAGATTTGACACGGAGGTGGTTGACCGGAGGCCCGAACGAGTGCTAAACATCCGGCAGAAATAAGGAAGCGCCAGCCTAATGAAAATTTTCATGTAAGTTTGATGCCACAGAACCGGAACGCTGAGCGAAGCGTCGCCCCCACCCGAATGTACCATCCGGTACGGGCGGGCGACTGAAGAAACGGGCAGTTAAATATGCTGCTATGTATTCTTCAGCCGGCCCACAAAAATTTGGCAAATGCAACAGGTAGATTTCTTAGTAATCGGAACAGGTATAGCAGGTCTTACTTATGCCTGTAAAATGGCTGAAAAATACCCCGACAAAAAAGTACTGGTCATTACGAAGGCTGCGGCCGATGAAACCAATACCAAATACGCTCAGGGGGGTGTGGCAGTAGTGAACGACCTGGAAAAAGATAGTTTTGAAAAGCATATTGAAGACACATTGATTGCCGGTGATGGCCTGTGCAATGAAAGAATAGTTGAAATTGTGGTGAAGGACGGCCCGGAACGGGTACAGGAGTTGATTGACCAGGGCGCCAACTTCGACAAAGAAACGGATGGTGATTACAAACTGGGAAAAGAAGGAGGGCATAGTGAGTTCCGCATTATCCATCATAAAGACATTACCGGCTGGGAAATGGAACGCACTTTACTGGAGGCCGTTGCCCGCTTGGAAAATATTGAAATCATTAAGCATTGCTTTGTGGTGGATATCATTACACAGCACCACCTGGGGTACCTTATCACCAAATCCACACCCGATATTGAATGCTATGGCGTATATGCGCTCAACCTGCACACCAACGAAATAGAAACCATTCTTGCCAAAACCACTTACCTCGCAAGCGGCGGCAATGGGCAGGTATACCGCACTACTACGAACCCCGCGATTGCTACCGGCGATGGTGTGGCCATGGTGTACCGGGCTAAAGGCCGGATAGAGAATATGGAATTTATACAGTTCCACCCTACCGCTTTATATGAGCCCGGGCTGAGGGGACAGGCTTTTTTAATAACAGAAGCCGTGCGTGGTGACGGAGGAATCCTTCGCAATAAAGAGGGAGAGGCTTTTATGGAGCGTTATGACGACCGCAAAGACCTGGCGCCCCGGGATATTGTAGCACGCGCCATCGACAACGAAATGAAGACCACCGGTACCGAACATGTATGGCTGGATTGCCGGCATTTTGATACCGCCAAATTCGTAGAGCATTTTCCGAATATCTATGAAAAATGCAAAAGCGTGGGTATCGATATTTCAAAAGATATGATTCCCGTAGCTCCTGCTGCCCATTACAGCTGCGGGGGTATCAAGGTAGATGAATGGGGACAAACATCGATCAGGAACCTGTATGCCGTAGGCGAATGCAGTAGTACCGGCTTACATGGAGCCAACCGGCTGGCCAGTAACTCGCTGCTGGAAGCGATGGTATTTGCGCACCGTTGCTTTGTGCACGTTTCGCAAAAGGTTGATAGTAATGAGCTGCCGGAGCATCCCACTTTCAAGCTCAATATACCCGCCTGGAACGCGTTAGGTACCAGTACCCCGAAAGAACTCATACTAATTACGCAAAGTCTTAAAGAAATTCAGCAGGTAATGAGCGATTATGTGGGTATTGTGCGCAATAACATTAGGCTGCAAAGGGCCATCAGGCGTATTGACCTGCTTTGGGAAGAAACGGAGCAACTTTATAAAACCAGCACGCTTTCGCCAAATATTTTAGAACTTCGCAACCTGATAACAGTTGGTTACCTGATTGTAAAAGGCTCCAGCTTCCGCAAAGAAAGCCGTGGCCTCAATTATAATACGGATTATCCGCAGAAAAGCGAGCTGCTTCAAAATATTGTTTTATAAATAGGAAAGATAGTAAGTAGTTTAGAGTGACGGGACACAGGCATTGAACGCTGAACAATCCAGCCATCCTATTCACAATTCACCATTCACTATTCACTATTTATCTTTAACTTTTCTCATGTATCATATCGTTTACGGCATTTTATACCTTTTCTCTTTATTACCATTGAGCGTTCTTTACCGGATCTCCGATTTTTTCTATTTTCTTGTCTATTATGTAATTGGTTATCGCAAAGAAGTGGTAATGCACAATCTTCAGATTGCCTTTCCACAAAAAACAGTTAAAGAAAGGACAAGGATCGCTAAGAATTTTTATCATAAGTTCATCGATTCGATGATCGAAACGGTTAAATTACTGTCAGCGCCGGATTCTTTTTTTGAGAAACGTTTTACCGGTAACTGGGACCTGATTAATAAGTACCATGCAGAGGGACGTTCCGTACAGCTACACCTGGGGCACAACTTTAACTGGGAATGGGGCAACGTATCACTCTTAATGCACAGCCGGTATAAATTCCTGGGTGTGTACATGCCGATTGCCAATAAAACTTTTGATAAAATATTTAAAAAAATACGTTCGAGAAGCGGCACGGTTCTGCTGAGCGCCCATCACATGACCCGTGAATTCCTGCCCCACAGGAACACCCAGTATTGCCTGGGCCTGGTAGCCGACCAAAGCCCTTCCAACCTGGCTAAATCGGCATGGTTCTACTTTTTCGACCGGAAAACAGCTTTTACCATGGGGCCGGCCAAGAATGCAGTAAAGAATAACACCGTTGTCATTTTTGCTTTTATCAGCCGCCCGAAAAGAGGTTATTATAACGTAACGTTTTCGTTAGCAGAAGAATTTCCAAAAGCAGAAAATGAAATGGCACTTACGCACCGGTTCGTTAACTACCTCGAAGCTGTGATCAAAGCCAATCCCGATATGTGGTTATGGAGCCACAGGAGATGGAAACATGAGTGGAAGGAAGAATATGGTATGCCAATTCAATAAAAATCACTATATTTGCAGTCGCAGGTCTCATACGGCCAGCTCCTGTTGAAACTCCCCAGGGCCGGAAGGCAGCAAGGATAGACGGTTGTAGCGGCGCGATGTGAGTAGCCTGCTTTTTTTGTGCCCATACTTTTCGTTTCAGCTTTATTATACTACTTTAGCGTGTCACTAAGACGGTTTTGTTGCACCAGCTCAAAAAACTGGCTGATGTGGTCATTACCAATCATTACCTATCGATAACAGGTATAAAACAAAAAAATAAAATCATGAAATTTTTT
>JBQGCI010000514.1:0-2948 GCA_052038405.1 Acinetobacter pittii | reverse complement strand
GCGCGCATAATGAAACCTGCGCCAATATCGGAAATGTGCTGTGGAACTATCGTATGTTCCTGCTAACGGGTGAAGAAAAATATTTCGATATCATAGAACTGGCTTTATACAATAGTGTGTTAAGTGGCATCAGTATGGATGGCACCAAATTCTTTTATACCAACCCGTTGGCGCATACGGTGAACTACCCTTATCATTTGCGTTGGGAAGGTGGCCGCGTTCCTTATATCAGCAAGTCGAATTGTTGCCCACCGAATGTAGTGCGTACGATTGCACAGGTCAGCAATTATATGTACAGCACCGGTAAAGATGGTTTGTATATCAATATGTATGGTGGAAACCACCTGCAGACCGTACTCGGTGATGGCAGCAAGCTTGCATTACAACAGGTGAGTAATTATCCCTGGGATGGCGCTGTGTTGTTGTCGATAATGGAAGCTCCTGCAAAAGCTTTACCCGTTCATCTGCGCATTCCTGGTTGGTGTAACAACGCTTCTGTAAAAGTAAATGGCAAACTGGTTAATGGCACTATCCATGGCGGGCAGTATTTTACGCTAAACCAAAAATGGAAAAAAGGGGACAAGATCGAATTGGTACTGGATATGCCGGCTACTTTGATCGAATCGAACCCCATGGTGGAAGAAACCCGGAACCAGGTGGCCGTAAAAAGAGGCCCCGTTGTTTATTGTATCGAATCTGCGGATATGCCGGCTCAAAAGGTTTTTAATATAGCGATACCATCCACTATACAATTGAAACCTGTGCCTGCCTCTGTTGCTAATGGTAATTTGATGGCCCTTACCGGTGAAGCCAGGCTTTTAAATAATGGTGATTGGACCAGAACCCTTTACAAGGAAGTAAGCAAAAAGCAGACACCGGTAAACATTAAATTAATCCCTTACTACGCATGGGCAAATCGCGGTGAAACCGATATGAGCATTTGGATGCCATTGGTACGATAGCACATCAAAATCTAAGGAGCGAATTAAATAAATTAACAGACCTTATGTCTTTAAGTAATACAGGAGATAATTCCTTTGAAGTAAAGGGTAGCAAGGCAGAAAGAATTGTTGCCACTTACTATATAGAAACACCTTACGATCCGGAGAAAGCCGCGGCGGTACTGGCCGGCGAGCAGTCGTCGGGAACCTTTGTGGCGGTGCCTGGGGAAACGGAAGAGCTGAAGCAACGTTTTGCCGCAAGAGTGGAAGATGTTACATTGTTAGAAACGGTAGATTTTTCGGCCATCCCCGGTGCCGTCAGCAGCACAGGAAAATACCATCGGGCAAAGGTTAAAGTGTCCTGGAGCATTGAAAATTTTGGCTATAACCTGCCGGTGATGGTATCAACGCTGCAAGGAAATCTTTACGAAATCACGCAGTTTACCGGTTTGAAACTGATGGACATTGAATTGCCGGCTTCTTTCGGGCAGCAGTTTAAGGGTCCCGAATTTGGTATTGCCGGTTGCAGGGAATTGACGGGCGTAGCCCAAAGACCGTTGATCGGTACCATTATTAAACCTTCCATCGGCCTTACCGTTGAGGATACAGCGGCTATGGTGCAAACACTGGCTGAAGCTGGTATTGATTTCATAAAAGATGACGAGCTATTATCTTCTTCGGCTAATTCGCGTTTCGAAGACAGGGTAGCCGGTATCATGAAGGTGATCAATGCGCACGCCGACAAAACCGGTAAAAAAGTAATGTATGCTTTTAACCTGAGCGGGGAAATGGATGAAATGTTATCGCGCTATGAAACGATCGTCAACCACGGTGGCACCTGCGCCATGATCAGTATTAACAGTGTAGGACTGAGTGCTGTAAAAAAGATCTGCGATCAGCGTCAATTGGCCATACATGCCCATCGAAACGGATGGGGCATGCTCACGCGGCATCCTTTGTTGGGCATTGACTTCAGGGCTTATCAAAAAATATGGAGATTGGCAGGTGTGGACCAGTTGCATGTAAATGGTATCAAGAATAAATTCTGGGAAACGGACGATAGTGTGGTGAATTCTATCGAAGCCTGTTTGACGCCGCTATTCGGACAAAAAAATGTGATGCCGGTTGTCTCTTCGGGCCAATGGGGCGGTCAGGCTTTTGAAACCTGGAGACGCACGCAAACACAGGATCTTTTATACATGGCCGGCGGAGGTATTATGGCACATCCCATGGGAGCCGCCGCCGGGGTTGCAGCTTTGCAACAAGCCTGGACTGCGGCCGTAGAAGGATTGACATTGGCGGAAGCAGCAGCCAACTATCCTGAATTTGCAAAAAGTGTAGAAAAATTTGGTAAACAATAATATGTTGCTTCATCCTCAAATACAGCTGGTATTTTATGGTGATGACTTCACCGGCTCTACTGATGCGCTTGAATTTGCCTGCAGGGCAGGAGCTAAGGCCGTGCTGTTTATCGACACCCCGGACGCCTCTGCAGTAACGCGGTTTCCGGGTATCAGCGTTATCGGTGTAGCCGGAAAAACAAGATCGTTAGACCCGGACGCAATGGAGCAGGTACTAACCAATGCCTTTAACAAGCTGAAGAGGTTTAATCCAAGACATATACATTATAAAGTATGTTCTACGTTTGATTCGTCACCATCCACCGGAAGTATAGGGCGGGTACTGGATATGGGAGCTGCTGTTTTCGCCGGTAAGTGTATACCCATTTTGGGTGGAACGCCTTCTTTAGGCCGATACTGCGTGTTTGGAAACCTTTTTGCAAGAATGGGAATCGGAAGTAAAGGAGCCATCTATCGGTTAGACCGCCATCCTTCTATGACCCAACACCCCGTTACGCCGGCAGATGAAAGTGACCTTCGTCTGCATATTCAAAAGCAAACCAGTAAGCGGCTTGCATTGATCGACATGGTGCAAATGCAGCAACCGATAGGTGCCTGGAGTAAAGCGATAGGGGATGAGGAGGCCGTTTTATTAGATGCGGCGGAA
>JBQGCI010000513.1:0-6657 GCA_052038405.1 Acinetobacter pittii | reverse complement strand
GTGATAGGGGCAGGACGCTTTAAAGATGCGCCTTTGGCATAGGCAAAAACCGTCAATCCACCTGCCCGCTTAATAATATCCGAAATACGTTCATTTTTGGATTTGATGGTATAAATACCGGGCCTTAGCACCTCCCCGATTATCCGTACCTGTTTTTGATCCGTATATCCTTCCACCGGCCTTACCGAAACAATATCAAACGGTTTTAGCACAAAATCCACTTCCTCCAGCTTCAGGCTGTCGGTTACATTTACACTAAATATCTCGGCTACCTGCGCTGTTTTCTGCGTCATATCAGCGCCCTTCACGCGGCGCGATACTTCAATATTCATATTGGAGGCGCCCTGGCTGAAACCACCAGCCATTTGTATTACATCTGCAACCGTTATATTATCCCGATAAGTAAAAGTACCGGCATTTCGAACCTCCCCCCTTATACTTACGGTTTGCTCATCTCTCAGATCAAAAATAGAAGAGATCTGCACAATATCTTCTTTCTGCAAAACGATATCGGCGCTGCCCCCCTTCATTACCTGTGCCACGTCAAAAGAAACGATGGCGCTGGTATTGTCGGCATTGGTGCGAATGATATATCCGCGGTTCCAGAATACATCGGGAGTTAACCCGTCCGATTGTTTAATGAGCTGGGTCAACGTAAGGCCATCCGTATATTCAAATGTGCCTGGCCGTGCCACCGCTCCCATTATTTGTACCCGGTTCTCAAACCGCTCAAAAATGGGATCTACATACACTTTATCGCCGTTCTTTGGCTTATAGTCAGGGAATTCAGCAATAGGCGTTACCAGTATTTTTTGTGCATTAGCGGTATTCTGGATAATTTTTACCCTTGCCTTGTATGCCATATCCGAAAAACCACCTGCATATTTTAATACATCCACCAACGATTCATCAGGGCGGATCTCATAAATAGCCGACCGCTTCACCTCTCCCAAAACATCCACTCTCACCTGGTAAACGGGTATATGAATAATATCCTGGTCCTCCAGCCTGATATTACCGGTTTGGATGCCGTTGATCAAAAAATCGTACAGGTCTACCTGGGCAACTACCGTATTGCCGCGTATCACCTGTATATTACGGAAGGAACCGTTCTGACTAGGCCCGCCCGAAGCATATAAGGCATTGAATACACTGGCTACTGAAGGTAAAGTATAGGTGCCCGGCTTGGCCACTTCGCCGTTGATGATCACTTTGATGCTGCGTATATTTCCTACATTCAGGGCCAGCTGGCTGCGCCCGCTTCTTAAAGCCGGATAGGTACTTCCCATCTGGGCACGCAGCTTACTGCGGGCCTGCTCAATGGTTAAGCCGCCAACCGATACCCTGCCTACGTATTCGAGCGAGATAAATCCCTCGGGGGAAACGGGAAGCTTATAGCTGGCTTCGTTGTCGCCTGTGAGATCTACCAGCAGTACATCGTCGGGACCAATTACATAGTTGGCCGGGGTGGCCATGCGCAGGTTCGGCTCGAAGGATTCAAATCCCGAACGGAACATTTGGGAACCGAATATCCTGGAAACAGGGGCATCGGGATCATCCGCCAGTTTACTCTTTTTATTTTCCGGATCTTCTTCATCCTGCTCTTTCTGCCGCTCACCCTCAGGGTCGTCCGCTTGCTTTTTGGTACCCAGTTTCCCGGCTCTTTCCTTAAACTTCTGGATTTCCATGGCATCCATACCCCTGGCCTTAGCTGCTGCTTCCAGCTGGCTTTCCGTCATACCCGACTCCCCCATCCGCTGCATCAGCTGCCTTACCTGCGCATCCGACATGTTGTCCACCTTTATATTGGATGGATCTCCCGAAGTAGCCGGTGGTGTTGTAGTAGTAGGCGCCTGTCCTTTGGGATCTGCCTGGGCGTTCGCCTGTAGCATAATCGCTAAAAGCAGTATAGCCGATAAAATGCTTTTAATATTCATCCTGAAGTTTTGTTTTTTGTAATCGCAATGGGGAAATGCTTCCAAATAGCGCTCCTCTTTTTTAAGAAGCAATTTCCCGTTTCGTTTCATATTTGTCATAAGATTAAGGACGGCTCTGTTGTGAGCAAATTGCGTGCAAATTTAGTGTTATGCACCCTTATGAGGCCATATTTTTTTTGCACATAAAAAAATCTGCCAGCCCGGGGCCAGCAGATTCATTATTCTTATAAATATATACATTTATGGGTTCATTGCAAAGTTTTTGGCTTCCACGATCATATCGTCCATTACCTGTCCGGCCTGGTTGAGGTAAATATCCTCGCTCAGCGCCTTGATCCACTGCTTCAAACGCTCCTGCTTATTCGCATCTTCCTTGTATTTATCCAACTCCAGCGGCAATAAGGATACCTTCAGGCTTTTTTTCAGCTTCTGAGCAGCAATGATCTGGTCGGCCTTTGCTTTTACCAGCTTCTTTTCAGCCTTATACTTATCAATATTCAGGGAGTAGCTTCTTTCATTTTCGTCGGCCAGCCAGGCGGCATTTCTTAAAATGGTCTGGAAAGAGCTGTCCTGCTTCAGCCGGGTATCACTTAATTGCTTCAATGTGTTGATATCATACTCTGAGTTCCAGGGTGTATAATTGGCTTTATTGATCTCGTCGTACTGTAAAGCAAATTCATTATCTTTTTCGCGCAGTTTTAATGCAGCCATTTGCGTGGGCAATACAATATCAGACTCCACCCCTTTTAACTGGGTAGAGCCGCCGCTCACGCGGTAAAACTTTCGTAAAGTCAGTTTTACAGCGCCCAGGTCGCCGCCGCCGTCTCTTTTAAAACCTGAATGATCCAGGCCGATATTCTGCTGAACGGTACCTTTTCCGTAAGTGGAAGTGCTGCCAATCACCACTCCTCTCTTATAATCCTGGATCGCTGCGGCAAAGATCTCGGATGCGGAGGCGCTGAATTCGTCTACCATCACAGCCAGGGGACCTGTATATAATACCGATTTATCTTCGTCCTTTAAAACCTGCGCCCCGTTAGCCCGGTCTTTTACCTGCACAATCGGTCCTTCTTTAATGAACAAACCTACCATTTGCACCACATCGTACAGGGAACCGCCGCCATTGCGCCTCAGGTCCATGATAATACCGTCTACTTTCTCATCCTTCAGCTTTTGCACCTCAAGCGCCACATCGGTAAAGCTTCTCCGCCCGTTAGGATCGTTGAAAGGCACATAAAATTCGGGCAGGTAAATGATGCCCACTTTGGTATTCTTCACACTATCTCTTAAAATAGCGCTGCGTGCATAAGTATCGATATCGTTTTCGATCTTTTCCCTCACGAGCGATACCTCTTTCACTGTTCCGTCCGGCTTTTTAATCGTCAACCGCACGGTGGTACCTTCCTTACCCCTGATGAGTTTTACGGCGTCTGATACATCATAACCCAGCAAATCTACAGGCTGGCCGTCCTTGCCCTGTGCCACCCGGGTGATCATGTCGCCGGGCGCCAGCTCTCCCGATTTGGCTGCCGGGCTTCCCACATTAATGCTGATGATCTTGATCAAACCTTCCGAATATTGTAAACCGGCCCCGATACCAAAAAAGCTGCCGCTTAATTCTTCATCGAAATAGTTTTTGTCTGCCGGGGGAAAAAACTCGGTGTGCGGATCCATGGTAGTGGTAATACTTCCCACGAACATGTTGAATTTATCCTCTTCTGTAAATTTGGCTTTATAGCGGTTGAACAGCCGGGTCATAGTGGTATCGACCTTGGCACGGGGATCTTTTTCAAATTGCTCATCGCCTTTTCCGGTCTTACCGCCTGCTTTATCTTCCTGCTGGGCCACAAAGCGCTCCAGCGCGTAGTATTTCAGCATTTTCCGCCACCGGTCGCGGCGCTCGGCTGTATTGGCGGCATAGTCGATCTTCTTGCCGTCCATTTGGGCATATTCGTCTATTGTAAAGTTAAAAGGCTGGGCCAGCAACTGGTTTTTCCAGGCAGCCGCTTCCGCAATCCGCCGGTCGAACACCGAAGAAATGCCGATAAAGCTTTGCACCGGTTCCCCGTTCATTTCATCATCGATCCGCGTAGCATACAAAGCAGCCAGGGAATCGACATCGCTTTTTAAAAATATGTCCTTCCGGGGATCCAGGTCCTCGAGGTATTTGTTAAATACTTTCTGAGAAAATTCATCGTTAATGGCTTTGGGGTCGTAATGACCCTGCGAAAGCAGTTTAGCCACCATGTTCATGATCAGCTCATACTTGCCTACATCATCTTTATTGGGAATTATTTTGTTTTTGAAAGCAAAAAAAGATCCTGCCACAATCACCAACAATATCAAAAACGGAAGCCTCTTCATATTAAATATGTATTTTAAAAATTTTACCACACTCAAAATTAACGTTTAAAGCCCATCATCGGTACCTATTTAAGAAAAGATTTGGAAATGACATCCTATTAAAAACCAGCATTTTTTCAACTTAGATTATGCGGTACACCGGGTTTAAGCATACGATCAGCATCGACTACCCCACTATTATAACCGGTTGGCCCAAACGGTCATGCCCGCTTTTTTAATCTTCGTATAAAAAATTCGTGCCAACAAACCCTTTTTATCAACGGTTGTCTCCAACAGCAATGGTCCACCCTGTTTTTCAGCTATCCAACATTAATAAAGCCAATGAATAACTTCTTAGAAGATGACGCCTGGAAGGGCTTGCCGATGTCTCAATAGCTTAAAAAAAACAAGAAAGAAGCCATGCCCATTCGTTACAAGAATTGTAAATGAGTACGGAGAAATACTGCAACAGCGCAGTGCTCCCGGGGTTGCCGCTTGGTAATGAATTTATTGGAATAATCGCCGGATGTCCTCTATCAGCGAATATCTTATAACCGGAAAGCGGTTCTTCCGATCCGGATGATGAAATTCTTTGACACCGCAGTTGCCGGCAATGCAGTTACCTTGTTACCGACGACGGTCACTTTAGGGAAGCCATAAAATTTGCAATTTCCCAAAGTAAATATCATAAGTACTGAAAGGTTCATCACCCTTCTTTCAGGTATGTTTCGGGGAGAAAGATAAGTATCCTTAAATATTTGCCAGCATGCACTTAAACCGTCAAAAAAAATTTTAAAAAAATGATTTTTTTTGTCGCAATATCAATTCTTCTGCCTACATTTGCAGCCCTTAAACGGTGGTTGTAGCTCAGTTGGTTAGAGCATCAGATTGTGGTTCTGAGGGTCGCCGGTTCGAACCCGGTCATCCACCCCCAACAAACCCTGAATGTATGTTCAGGGTTTTGTTTTTATAACTATTTTCACTATGAATCCCTGGCTTTATTCCATTCCCCTGGTATCCGCGTTAACAGGTTGGCTTTTCAACAAGTTCGTTTACCGGCAATTGCTGAATAACTATTTACCGGCCCGCAAAGATGCTATTGCGCGCCTGCTGGCTGAAAAAGCGGAGCAGTTGTTGCCCTTTTCTGTAATAGAGGAAAAAATAGGCGATGCGGCGCTGATAGAAAAGGCGATGCCCATGATTGCCTCTCATATCGATGAGTTTTTAACGGTAAAATTACCCCAGGAAATACCCATGCTGGCCATGTTTGTGGGCAATAAAACCACCGATAAGATCAAAGAAGTATTCATTGACCAGTTGCGGGCCTTGTTTCCGAGGGTAATGGGCACTATTGTTACCGACTTTAAAAAGACCCTGGATATCAGGCAGGCCGTGGAAAACGAATTGGCCAAAACAGACATAACCGCTTTACTAAGAGAAAAGCTCTCCGGCGCCTCTAAAAAATTTGCCATGGCCGGATTGCTGCTGGGCCTGCTCACCGGCCTGCTCAACCTGTTGCTGTTTTATCTACTTGCTTAAGGTTCTTTTCATAGCGCGCTCTTTCCGCTCATACCGGAATGAACGCATTTATAATTAAAAATGATGATTCGTACAAGTTACCGGGGTTTTTCGCGTCAAACCCTAAATTTTCTGACAATGCGATATTTTTTGATGGCCCTGGGCCTGCTTTTTACAGCAACGGTTATAGCCCAGGGTGGCGGACAAATTCCGGGCGGCTCTATATATGGTAAAGTGGTAGATTCGGCAACCGGCAAGGGCCTGGAAGCCGCTTCCATACAGATTTACCAAACCGGAAAGCCCGCCCCTGCCGGTACGCCCGCCCGCGCCGGTACGGACGGGGACGGGGGCCGGGACACCGCTGCCCAAACGCCACAGGATGTATTGGTAACCGGCATGCTCACCGCACCCAATGGCGATTTCCGCCTGGAGAATATACCGGCAATGGGCCGGTACAAGCTGGTGATATCGGGAGTAGGACACAAAACGCATACCCGTCAATTTTCCTTTATCGATCCTAAAATGATGTCGGGCGGCAAGCCGGATATGCAGGCCATCATGAGCGCCCTGGATAAAGACCTCGGTAATATTAAACTGGCTACCGATGTGGAAGTACTATCGGGCGTAACCGTTACCGCCTCCAAACCGGCGGTGCAGCTGGGGATTGACCGTAAGATCTATAACGTGGAGAACAACCTCACTTCAGCCGGGGGAACCGCCACGGATGTGTTAAAAAATGTTCCATCTGTAAACGTAGATATCGATGGTAATATCAGTGTACGTAATGCCAGCCCGCAGATATTCGTGGACGGCCGGCCCACTACCCTTACTTTAGACCAGATACCGGCCGACCAGATCG
>JBQGCI010000512.1:0-10182 GCA_052038405.1 Acinetobacter pittii | reverse complement strand
AACCACCCCGTCAAAAATTCGTTGAATTTTCGCCACCCCTCCGCTGGATGGGAATTTCTGGCGGTCGGTTTTACGAGAGTAGTCTATTCCTACAAGCCGATCTCCGCATGCTCTTCTAAGTAGACAGCTTTTTGAAAACTTATAAGTATAGTACATTAAAGACTTGAGGTTTAGCGTTGCTATCATTTGCTGAGTGAAGAAGTTTATGCTGAGCCTGTCGAAGTACCTTTGCGCCCGGAAAATATACGCATCCTTTTAAAATAAACCCTTGCGATCCTTGCGTTAAAAAAATATCCGGCCATTTTCCCCACGTGCTCTCTTAAGTGAAACGGCTTTGTGAACCTTAAAATACGCTCAATCCTTTCAAAAAAACCTTCGTGTCCTTCGTGTTCAAACGCCAGCATTCCCATTATTCACTTTTGTTAGAAGAAAGCTGCATTTTATTACCAATTATGCAATACTTGTGTCATTATTTATAGAGTGGGTGTTATTTTTTTTGCAGGTTATTATATTTTGTGTAAATTTGTCGCAGAAAAATGAATCCGATGATGATTCATTTTCAACACAAACGATGACACAAACAGCACAATTGATGACAAGAATCTGGAAACAGAAGGCATTCCCTTTAAGCGGGAGGCTTTTCCATGTACTTATCATTTTCTTTTTTCAGATCAGTGCGCAGTCATTCGCCGGGGGCGACTCCGGAATTCACATCGAAGAGGGAACATCAGTCTATATCAGGGAAGATGTTGTGTCGTATGGGTTGACAGACAATAGCTCCGTTCCCGAAAATTCTTTACCGGTAGAGGCTCATGGCAGCGGTTTACCTTTACATTTTAATAAAAAGAAAAGCAGTGGCAAAGACAGGGTGCTGAAAAAAGCGGCGGAGGCTTCCGGTGCGGAGAAGGCAGGAGAGGCAAGGGCTTCCCGGGTCATCACTTTACCTTTTTCGGAGAGCAGGTATAGATTGGGATTTTTCGACAATAACGTCGGTTTTGTGCTTGTTACCGTAAATTCGTCTGTGAAATTTACGGCGCTGCATGAAAGGCTGAGCTTTGAAAAATACATCCGGTTCAGGGAAGAGGAGCGGGTTTCTTATGCCGTTGCACCGGGCCCTGTTTCAGGGATACTCATCATTCATTTTTCGCGGCCTCCCCCTTTTAGGAGTATTGTATAAATAGTAATGTATTCTCAAGAATATAACACAATACTTTTAAAATCTTATAATGAAAAACAAAATTTATTTAATGACAATATTCTGCATATTGACAGGATATTGTGGCAACTTGCTCAGGGCGCAGACCGGGCCCGGTGGGGTTCCGGGAGCGTCACTGTGGTTGAAGGCGGATGCCGGGCTTAATACGGCAACGTACTTCAACGTGCCTGCAGCCAACCGGACGGCGAGCAGCACTTATAATGATGCCTCACTGACACCGGCGTATTCTACGTTGTCTTCATCCAGTGCATGGGCAGCCAGCTCGGCGGTGGCCAACGAGTATCTGACACTCGACTTGGGATCGATTCAATCCGTATCGGGGGTGGTAACCAAAGGACGTGGAAATTATTCCCAATGGGTAACCAGCTATACGGTGAGTTATTCTCAGGATAACATGACATACACGCCATTAGGAATCACCTTTATCGGAAATACGGATCAGAATACAGAGGTCATGAACCTCTTTCCTTCTGCTGTTACCGCGAGGTATATCAGAATTACTGAAACGGCTTTTAGCGGACATCCTTGTATGCGGGCGGATATTGTCAAAAGCCTGAGTACACTTTCGGCAGACAATTCCGCGGTATCGGTTTGGCTGGATCAAAGTGGATCTAATAATAATATGATCCAGACTAATAACGCTAAAAGACCTACATATTATAACAATACGGCATCAGCGGTTAATTTTAATCCGGTGATTACATTTAATGGTAGTACTAATGAACTTACCGATGCCGGTGGTGTATTGGGTACTTCTACCAATAGTAATGCCGCAGCTTTTGTGGTCAGCTCTGTAAAGGCTGTTCAAAGTAGTGCTGTAATTTATGAATTGGCTAAAAACCAGTCTAATGCAGATTCTCATTTTGGTATGAATGCGCCGTGGAGCGATAACAGCATCTATTGGGACGGAGCAAACAATAACCGGATCAATGCTGTTTGGGGAGGTAGCCTAAATGTCCCTTATATATGGACAGGCTGGAATAATGCGAGTTTAAGCCCCAAAAAAACCTCATTAAGACGAAACGGAACGGAGATCGTTTCGGGTACTACGATGAACAATTACAGCGGACAGAATAAACCGATGTATATCGGTTCTACGGGAGGCGCAAATTATTATAATGGCTCTATAGGAGAGGTAATTATTTATAAGACCGCCTTATCGGCCGCAGAACGTATTCGCGTAGAGTCTTATCTCGCATTGAAATACGGAGCCACGCTGTCATCCGGTTATACACTTTCAGACGGTACGGTGGTCTGGGATAATGCTGCTAATTCAAGCTACAACAACAACATCGCCGGGATTGGCTGGGATTATGACTCCGGATTGATCCAGAAGCAGTCGCAGTCGGTGAATGGCGGTTTTCAGCCGGTCATCGGAAATGGAAACATTGCCGCTACCAATGCCGGCAACAGCAACAGCTTCAATGAGGACGGTACCTTTATGGTATGGGGCTCCGATACGGGCAGCACCAGTTTTTCTACAGCTTTTTCTTACGGCGGACTAAACTACAGGATGGCCCGTACCTGGAAAGTGCAGAAAACGAAAACGATAGCAACGATGAAGATCGCGGTACCCGTAAGCTTATGGCCGGGTGCAGTGACAAAACCTGCTTTACTGGTCGGCAGTACCACAGCCTTTGATGGGACAAGCATAATGCCGATGACAAAGGAAAACATCGGTGGAACAGATTATTACACCGTAACGGTGGATCCAGCTTCGGTTCAGTACTTCAGCTTTGCAGGAGTAGTGACGGCGCCGGGGGGAGTTATATCCGGTCTCCAAACCTGGATGAAAGCTGATAATGGCGTTACGGTAACCTCAGGAGCAGTAAGCAACTGGGTAGATGCTACCGGGAATGGAAATAATTTTTCCGAACCAACCAATAGACCATTGTATAACTCAGCTTCCAATTTAGTCAATTTTAATCCGTCGATATCGTTTAACGGTTCAAATCAGCAGTTGACGAATTCTACTTTTATTATAAACCAGTCTGCTGCAAGTGTATTTGCCATAGCTAAGTTCGATAATATTTCATCAGCATGGCAAACTATAACAGCATCTGGTAACAATCAGGGTACTATCCTTCGTTTAGCCGGAAGTAATATACACTACAAAAGATGGATTGACAATAATAATACAACGACCACTACGGGAAGTAAAGTATTTCAGTCGAACAATCCATATTTATTGGGGCTGACTACTGCTACAGGATCGAACAATGAGAAGATTTATATTGATGGCACTTTGGATGTGACAGGAACGACGTCAGTTATTCCATCAGCTACGACATTTACTTCTATTGGAGTCAAATATGTACAGGCACAGGGTGATTATTTTGGAGGGACCTTACCGGAGATTATTTATTATTCCGGTTCCTTAGGCGCTATTGATAGAGTAAAGGTAGAAAGCTACCTTGCGTTAAAATATGGTACAACAAAGTCTGGTGATTACAGTGCTTCAGATGCTACGTCCTATTGGAATGCCACTTCAAACGCTGCTTACAGCAACAACATCGCCGGGATCGGAAGAGACGATGCCTCTGCATTGAGCCAGAAGCAATCGCGGTCGGTGAACAGCGGTATTCAGCCGGTCATCGGAAATATAGCTATTGCCGATACCAATGCCAATAACAGCAATGACTTCGCGGCCGATAAAACCTTTATGGTATGGGGCTCCGATACAGGCAGCACCAATTTTGCGACCTCCTTTGCCTTTGGCGGTTTGAACTACAGAATGGCCAGGATCTGGAAAGTACAGGAAACCGGGACCGTAGGGAAGGTAAGAGTAGCCTTAAAAGTGAGCGACCTTCCGGGAAGTATCACGAAGCCTACACTTTTGGTCAGTGGTGACACGACCTTTGACGGTTCGGATTCTACGTTTTTAATGACCAGAGAAACCATCGGTGGCGTGGATTATTATGTAACAGCGGTCAATGCTACTATTGACTTCTCTTCTGGACAGTATTTCAGCTTTGCGGGATTTGTAACGGCACCTGGTGGAGTTATAAGTAGCTTGGGAGCCTGGTGGAAAGCAGATTATTCTGCATCGGGTACAGCGTGGGCCGATGCCTCATCGAATGGTAGAAATGCTTCGCTTGCCGCGGGAACAATTACTTTTAAGAATGGTGATGCTACAACTAATTTCAATCCTCAATTAACGAGTGATGGAGGTTATATGTCATATAGCAATTCAATTTATCCAAGCGGTAACAACTATGACAATATGGATATTTTTGCTATTGGGGCAACCTATATCAGGGAAGTACTGCATTGCATGGGGCGAGACTGCGAATAATAGTGGTAATGTCTCTACATTATATTTCCGTAGTGATGATTATCATTACTTTGATGCTCCCTACGGCTATCAGGCAGGAGCTTTAACAGCTACAAACGGCGGTATCTTCGGAGTATCCAATTTACTTGAAGGTTGGAAAACAGGGGTGAATATGAGAATGTATCTTCAGGGTAAACAGACTCGTTCATATACTACTGCCGGAGGAAATTATTACTCTATAAATACTTCTAATTATTTATTTGCATATCCTGGTCAGGCAAGTACCGGAAATACCGGATTGAGTGAGGTGCTTGCTTATAACGCACCTCTTTCTGCACAGGAAAGAAGACGTGTTAATTCTTATCTGGCTTTGAAATATGGTATTACCCTTGATCAGGGAACTACTTATAATTTCACTAACGGAACTTTTGATAACAATCTTGATTTTTGGACCGTTTCAGGAAATGTGGGAGCATATAGTGGAAGGGCTGCATTTAATGGAAGTGATGCTACTCCCAATGGGATTATGAGTCAATCCATTAGTACGGTAAGTGGTCAATTATATACGCTTGGAGGTAATGTGATTCGTATAGGTGGCGGTAGTGGTACAATGCAGGTTAGATTAGATATTATAGACAATCTTTCCAATGTTGTGATGGCTACCCAGACACTTACTGCTGCTTCTGGAACGGCAAACTTTAGCCAGACATTCACCGGGAATGGCAATAGTTTTAGTATTAAATTTACAGATATATCTGCTGCGACAACAAATGTAGATATTGCATTAGATAATTTAACGCTTTCACCGAATGACCCTATTTTGGGGATGAATTATGTAAATTCGGCGAATGACATAGTGTGGGATGCTGGTTCTAACATTACGTACAGCAACAACATCGCCGGGATCGGTAGAGACGACGCCTCGGCATTGTCTCAAAAGCAGTCTCAGTCGGTAAATGGAGGCATTCAGCCGGTGATCGGGAATGGGGATATTGCAGATACCAATGCCAACAACAGCAATGCCTTTACAGCTGACAAAAGCTTCCTGGTATGGGGTTCCGATACGGGAACGACATCTTTTGCCACACCGTTTGCTTACGGGAATTCCAACTTCAGAATGACCCGAATCTGGAAAGTGCAGGAAACCGGAACCGTAGGTACTGTAAAAGTGGCTATACCGGTTGCTCAATTGCCTTTGACGGTTTCCCAGCCATCATTATTGATCAGTGCTGATGCTACCTTTGATGGCAGTGACACTCGCATCGAAATGGAACAGAGAACGATCGGAGGCGTACCATATTATGTGTCAAAGAGTACTGTTGACTTCATTTCTGGACAGTTCTTTGGCTTTGCTGGATTCGTAACAGCACCTGGAGGCGTAATGTCAGGGTTGAAGATATGGCATAAAGCTGACGCGGGTATAACGACCGTTTCTACTAACCAAGTTAAAGCCTGGATTAATCAGGTAGATGGACGGCAGGTTAATAATTCAGGAGGCTCTGATACTCCTGTTTTTTCACAGGGAATAGGTCCTTTGTTTAACTTTAACCCTTATATAAGTTTTACAGCTGATGCACATAGTTTACGTGATGCGGGAGCAACTCCTTTCACTACTACAGATGGTAGTATGACATCCTTTTTTTCTTCATTTCCCCGAGAATCAACCAATGGTGGTTTTAGACAGATATTTGGATTAAACAGTTCTAGTGGTAATACGGGCACCTCAGCATATAATACTCCTCAAATTGAATTTGGACGGTGGTCTACTTATGGCGGTGGTTCGAATACTTTTTCGGTGGCAGCTAATGTTCAGACAATCTTAACATTTTTACACGACGGCACGGGAGATAAACTCAATGCGTACAGTAACCTTTCTAAAATTATTGATAATGCATCATCTACATCATCATTAGGACAAGGGGGGTATGTTTACGGCTCAAATGGATTTGCTAGCGGTGATGATGTTTCCAGTCGTGGATCTATTTCAGAGAATATCGTTTACAATCGTATTCTATCCACAAATGAGATCCAAAAAGTGCAAAGTTACTTAGCTATTAAAACAGGGGTAACTCTGAATCAAGATCACATAGCGTCAGATGGAACTACTAAATTTTGGGATAATAGCTCGAATAGTAATTATAGCAACAACATCGCCGGGATCGGAAGAGACGACGCTTCCGCTTTATTGCAAAAGCAGTCGCAGTCGGTAAATGCGGGGTATCAGCTGATCGCAGGGATTTCCACGGTGGCAGCAACCAATGCAGCCAATACGGGAACGCTTAATAACCTGCAGTTCCTGGTGTGGGGCGATAACAATGCCGCCAATACCGCTCCGTTTACGGCGGTAAGCGGCTACAACAGCAGGCTGAACAGGGTATGGAAAGTACAGAATACCAATACGGTGAACCAGAATGTTCAGGTACTGGTTCCTGTGACTACCAGTACGGTTCCTGGCCTGGTGCCGGCTACCAGCAGCTTGCTTTGCGGTACCGATGCTACCTTTGCAGGCAGCTACCAGGTGTATAACCCTGCCGGAACCGTAACGGTAAATTCGGTAAGCTATCTTTCATTCAACGTTCCGGCATCTATGGTCAACAAGCCATCGTTCTATATGACCCTTGCTTTCTACGAGCAATCGCCGGGCGGTGTAAGAGACGAGGCATTGTGGCTCCGTGGTGATGCAGGGCTTACGAGTACCACATTATGGAAGGATCAGAGTTCAAATGGGAAAAACCTGCGTTGGGATATCAATGATTGTAATGAAGCAACGAGAGGTCAGATGGTGTTAGGGAAGACTCTCAATTTCAATCCTGTAGCCAGTTTTGGTGATGCCGGCTGGGTTTGGGGCTTCAGCCAGACTGATATTTCGCGTACAAATACTCCGGATGCGGATGTAGCGGTTATTTACAAAACTAATTCAGCTTCAGCTCAGGATATCTGGGGAACTGATCTTGGAGGCGCATTTGACGAACGTTCTCTTACTACAACGCAGATTGCCAACGACAATACAGGTATTTCTTACAGCGGGGGAAATTCGGGGTATGCGACCATTAATCTGGCTTCTTATAAAAATACAGTGTCTAACGGATCCAATGTATTGATTAATGGAAACAATGTGCTCAACTTTACCGGTGCTACAAGATATGTTGGATGTTCTACCTTCCGTTTGGGAGATGTAAGAGGAGCCGGTGATGTATTCAGAGGCGTTGTAGGAGACTTGGTGATCTACAAAAAGAATATGAGTGCCATTGAGCGCGTCCAGCTCAACAGCTACCTGGCATTGAAGTACGGAATTACCCTGGGAAGAAACAATGACGGAGACAATACGCCGGGTGAGCAGATCTCAGCATCTCCGGCAGTATATGAAGGAGACTACTTAGCGAGTGACGGCACCACCAGGACCTGGTTGTCCGATGCGGTGTACCAGAACAATGTGGCGGGGATCGGAAGAGATGATATCTCAGCCATCCACCAACGCATCACCATGAGCCAGTCGGCAACACCGGACATCATTACCTTAAGTACCGACAGCAACTTCACCAATGTGAACCAGAGCGGTGCCAGCGGACATACCGATGTGGCCAATGACAAGTATTTCTTTGTTACCGGAAACAACAACGGGGCTCTTACTTACACCATAAAATCAGGATTAAGTAATGATCTGAATGCTTTGATGAACCGCATCTGGAAAGTGAAGCAAACCGGAACCCTCCAGGATGTATACGTCAAAACAAGCAATACCAAAGCGACGTACCTGGTGTACAGTGCCGATGCTACCTTCTCCACGGGCGTTACTTATGTACCGCTATCGGGAGGGGCTACCGCATCCGGAACACAGATCCCGAACGGCAATTACTTTACCTTCGCAACATTTTTAGAAGCTCCGGGAGGGGTTTACACAGGCCTTAAGATTTGGCATAAAGCCGATGCCGGAGTGACTGCCACTTCAGGGGCAGTAACAGCATGGGTAAACCAGGCAGACGAAAAGCAAATCACCAATAGCACTTCTTATGAGCAACCGACATGGGTTGGAGGAAGTGGCAATGCCTTTAATTTCAATCCTTATCTGTCATTTGCCGGTTCAAGAAACAGCCTGCGAAATACAACGGCAAATCTATTCAGCCAGGATTCGGATATCACCAACTTTTTTGCCTCTAACGTTCTTCCTACAGCTAACGGCGGGCAGTTCTGGGGTATTCAGTGGATTGGAAAAACAGGAGGCGCGATTTATGATAATTTCGAATGGTTTAACGATAGTATATATACCGGGGTAGAATCAAAATATTATACAACCTCACTGAAAGGTGCCGGGCAAAACATATTCACTTTCGCTCACAGCGGAGTTAATGACCGAACGAATGCTTATATTAATACCACTACGGTAATGAATAATATCAGCAATGCGGGAAGGATTGGTAATGGCGGATATGTAATAGGAGATGATACCACTTTAGGAGGGGATAATTATTCAAATCTCTTCAATATGTCCGAATTGGTGGCATACAACAGGGTCTTAAATGCAACCGAATTAAATCAGGTGCAGAGCTACCTTGCCATAAAAAACGGGACATCTCTGGCACAGAACTATCTTGCCTCAGATGCTACATCAGTGTGGACAGCCGGTGCAGGCTACGACAACAACATCATCGGTCTTGCGAAGGACAAAACCTCTACGCTTCACCAGCGTATTGCTAAGAGCCAGATGCCGGTGACGGATATTATTACGCTGAGCACCGATACCAACTTTACCAACGCCAACCAGAGCGGATCAGCGGGCCATACGGATATTGCCAATGACCGCTATTTTATGATTACCGGGCACAATGGGAAACCGACGACCTTTACATTAAAGTCAGGGTTAAGCAACAGCCTGAACGCCATCATGAACCGCGTTTGGAAGGTACAGCAGACCGGAACGGCTCAGAACATCTTTATTAAGGTAGACAATGTAAGAGCGACGTACCTGATCTACAGTGCGGATCCTACGTTCTCTTCAGGCATTACCTATAAAGCGCTTACCGCCGGCGTTACACCGGGCGTTCAGATTCCTTCAGGAAACTACTTCACCTTTGCGGCGCCGCTTAACGGTCCGGGTGGAGTTACCGACAACCTGGTGAGATGGTACCGTGCCGACAGGGATGTGGTCACCGGTTCTACCCTTACCTGGAAAGACCAGACGGTCAACAGGGATGCGACCCAGGGTACGGCGGCCAACCAGCCGGCGTACAATATCTCCGGATCTTCCCTGCTGAATTTCAACCCGTCATTTACCTTCAATTCGGCACAGTCGAACTATATGTCGTTTAACGATTCGGGGATGGCCAGCGGAAGTGCGGCAAGATCCGTGTTCGGCGTGGGAAGAACTTCCGTGCCGGGAGGTACGTTTGAGTGGGTGAGCAGCTACGGGACCAGTGCATCCGCTCAGAACTTCGGATTGATGAGAACGGGCAACAATGTATTGGTAACGACCTATGGAAATGACTTTGTTCCATACAGCACCATCAATCCGTATGCTTCCAATACACCGGTGATTTCCTATGGGGCTGCCGCGGGAAGTACCCTGTACGGAACTTATAATGCACTTCCGGTACAAAGCGGAACCTATACCGTTAATACCGTGTTGAATACCGGTAGAATCGGGACAAGACAAAGCCTTGGTGAATACTGGAACGGGGTTATCGGGGAAGTGGTA
>JBQGCI010000511.1:0-4724 GCA_052038405.1 Acinetobacter pittii | reverse complement strand
GATCCGTATTTTTGACGGCAGCCAGATTGTGGACAGCTATGAAACCCTGGTAAAACCGCTTCATTCCATACCGCCTTACGTGGCATCTCTGACAGGTATCAACGACGATATGGTCGCAGATTGCCCTCCTTTTGCCGACATTGCTAAAGACGTTTTCACCCTACTGAACGGCAGAACCTTTGTGGCGCATAACGTCCATTTCGATTACTCTTTTCTGAAACACCAGCTGGGTAGCGCCGGATATCAATACGCGGCTCCACAGTTGTGCACGATCAGGATGAGCCGGAAGATCAGGCCGGGACTTCCTTCTTATAGCCTCGGAAATTTGTGCGATTCGTTGAGTATCCGCATGGCAGGCAGGCATAGAGCCGGGGCGGATGCAGATGCCACCACCCTGCTGTTTTCAAAACTGCTGGCATGGGATGTGGAAGGCATTATTCCGGCCATGTTACATGAAGTGGCCGAAGAGCGGCAATTATCCCTGGAACTTCAAAACGATTTTGACCGGTTGCCCAACAGCCCCGGCGTTTATTATTTTTATAACGATAGCGGAGACGTCATTTACATCGGTAAGGCCAGGAACCTGAAAAAGAGGGTGGGACAGCATTTTGCTATAAATCGTCCCAATCGCAAGGGGTCCAGATTCGCTAAAAAAGTAGCGCGTATCAGTTATGAAGCCTGCGGAACCGAGCTGATGGCATTGATACTCGAAGTGCTGGAGATCAAACGTATTGATCCCCGGTATAATACCGCCCTCAAAAAATATGAAGCCAAGGCGGGTCTTTTTGTTTATGAGGATGAGAAGGGGTATCAAAGAATGACCATTGCCAAAGCAAAAAAAGGGTATGTGCCGGTGCAGGTATGTACCACGCGGCAGGGAGGTATGAACAAACTGCGTGAGTTATCGGGGCGCTTTGGCTTATGCGCTTCTTTGTGCCGCCTCAGCAGTTGCGAATGGTGCAACCTGGTGGATAAGAAAAGCAACCTGCTATGTACCGCCAACCAGTCTCCGGAGATCTATAACGAAAAAGTAGAGCGGGCACTTTCGTTTTTAAAGGAAGACAAAGAGGGCTTCTATATTATTGATAGGGGGAGACATATTGGAGAGAAAAGCTGTGTATGGGTAGAGAACGGCCAGTTTTACGGGATGGGATATATCGATAACCAGGCAGATATTTATTCCCTGTACGACGTCAGGGATAGCCTTACCCGCTACTCGGGCGATCATTATATCATGCAACTGATCATATCTTACGTATGCAAATATCCCCGGAAGGTAGTGCCTCTGGCGGCTAAACCGGTATCGGCTGCATGGGATTAACCTAAGAACCGGTGGGCTTTCTCATCATCTTGATCACTTTGATGATCAGCGGTACCGTTACCAGTAGAATGAAAGCGGCAATGATATATTTCAGCCAGGGTTGGAGAAAAGGAGCCCGACCCACGAGGTATCCTGCGAGTATAAATATTGATATAAATAATGATGAACCTATGAAATTCAATAGTATAAATCTTTTTACATCTATTTTAATTATACCTGATAAAACTGGAACAAAGGTTCTTACAATAGGTAAAAAGTAACTGCCTGCAATAGCCAGCGCACCATGTTTTTTATAGAAATCCTCGGCAGTGGTCAGGTAGCTGCGCCGGAAAAAGCGGGATTCCTTTCGCGAGTAAAAGAACCTGCCGGTACTCCGACCGATACCATAGCCGGTGATGCTGCCTGCCACAGCTGAAACGATCAGTAAAAGGCCAACAGCAGGTAACGGAAGCAGTAGCTCATCTTTGGCTGCGAGCAATCCTACCGTAAATAATACAGCACCTATTGGCAAAAAGAAACAGAAGAACAGGCCGATAGAACTAAATACCAACAGGCATGCCGCCACCAGTCCTCCATATCTGATTATTGATTCCACGTCCATATCAGGCCAGGGGTTTGCATTAACAACATCTTTTAAATATATACGTCGCTAAGCTAAGGCATTCGGCCGACAGACTGTTCAAACTTTCCTGCACAGCGGGTAGGCAACAGGTTGTTAACGCCGGGCGGTTACAGCATAAAGGGCTCGCCGGGATTTAAATTTTAAGCGCCTCATTCATTTTGCCTTCCTGCTTCAGCGGGCTCTGTGTTCTTCTATCCTCTTTATCGGTAGTTCGGCTGTCCATGCATGAATTGGTTACCTGAACTACAGGTGTACCCGCCAGTCTTTGATTACTATGGGTCATAGTTTAATTAATAATTTCCCCGTTATTTTTAGCCAGCTTCTCCTGCCACTTTTCCTTGTCTTCTTTTGCCAGTTTTTTCCAGCCGGTCACTTCACCGGTTATTTTCAGAGCTGCCTCACTGCGGTAGGAGCGTGTAGGATTACCCGGGAATTTTTTATCCGTAACATTCGGGTCATCCTCAAAACTGCCGGTGGGCTCAATAATGTATACCCGTTCCGGGCCTTCGCCTTTAGCCAGGGCAGCCGCAAGCCCGGCGCCATCGACCAATGCGGTAAAATAGATATGGTTCATGGTCATTTCCTCCTGGTAGTTCGACCGGCCACCGGCTACCAGCAAATCGCCTGTTTGTAAATCAGCCTTGGTACCATGATAAAAAGGTCCCTCGTCCTTAAGCCGGCTTTTGAGGGTGCCGGCCAGGTCTTCATTAACCCGGGCACTGTCCTTGTCTCCCAGGGCTTCATAACAACGGGCCATGTCCCGGTATAAGGAAGGCAATGCCGTTTGCACGGAAACGCTATCTGTCTTTCGTCCGGCCTCCAGGGCTTTTTCCAGCCATTTTAATTGCTCATGCGGATCCTGCCCGTACCGGCCTGCCAAATGAGCAGCGATAAACTTTTCGTAATCGTCGGTGGCTTCCTGCCATGCCTTCTGCAACAATGTGCGCGCCTCTTCATGCCGCCCTTCTGAGTGGGCGCTTATAGCTAGGAGGCAGCGTTGAATAATAGGATTATGCGGACTAAATTCCATGGTACATTATTTAGAGGGGGTGAAGGTTTCATTATGTCGACCTGCCGTGCGCTCAGTAGTGGCTGTCATCAGTGCAATGGCTTTTTCGAAATAGCAGGCAATGATCTTTTTTTCTTTGTCAGAAAACGATGCGATCAGTTGCTGCGATTCATTACTGAATGTTTGATACAATGGTTGCAGCAGGGTCGTTATTTTTACAGTATCCGGTACAATCAATACTTTTCGCCTGTCTTTGGGATCATATTGCCGGCTTACCAGCTTTTTCTGCTCAAACCGGTCTATCAGCCCTGTAACAGCGCCGGTTGTAAGGCCCGTCAGTGCGGCCAGCTCGCCGGCTGTCATGGTTTCCCTGGTGATCAAAAAGCCAAGGTATTTTTGATCTGTTCCCGAAAGGCCTGCCTTCGCAGCGATCCGCTCATGCATTTGTAAGGAAGTATAGGCGTAGCGCTGGCTGAGCTGATGCAGTTCAGCTATTAATGGGTCAGTCATTTATCTTATTAAATAATTATCTTAGTTACAAAGATATTATTTATTTCCGGTTTCCCATCAGTTCGTTTTTAAAATAGGGCAACTAACTTTTTATAAGAAGGTACTTGATATGCTAAATTATTTAGTAATTTTTGCTAAAATATTTGCGATTATCGCGTTTTATAGATACCTTGCGTGGTATCAGTTACGGACAGGCTACTAGCCGTTACATTACCAGCAGGTTTCATATCTAATAAGCTTTTCATGCAGCAAAAATTGTTCGACGACACGGATCAGTTTGATTTACCCCTGGACTTATTATCTTATATACCCGGTTTCATCAGCCCGGAAGAAGGTAATGACCTGCTCCGGTTATTATTACAAACCGTTCCCTGGCAGCAGCATAAAGAAAGGATGTATGACCGGGAAGTGGTAACGCCGCGCCTTTCGGCATGGTATGGCGATGCAAGAAATGACGGGGGTAAAACACAGCAGCAAAAGTGGCTGCCTGAACTGTATCAACTAAAAGAGCGGATCGAACGCTTTAGCGGGGAACGGTTCCAGGGTGTTTTGCTGAATTATTATCGCGATGGTAACGATTCTGTGGCCTGGCATGCTGACAGGGATACGATTCCGGGTGTTAAAACAGCTATAGCTTCGTTAAGCATCGGGCAGGAGCGCCTGTTTGATTTTCGCCATAAAGCGGATCATTCTAAAAAGCATGCGATATTGTTGCAACACGGTTCTTTGTTATTAATGCAGCCCGGTTTACAAAAAGAATGGGAGCACCGCATTGCCAAGTCAACTTTCCCGATGAGGGCCCGTATTAATATGACTTTTAGAAAGGTAATGGATCAATAGTTCATTTCTTAGTACTTTATTGGATATCGTTGTTTAAAAAGGCTGTCAATGGAAAAAAAGGTTAGTGTAAATAATACAGGTATCGACTCGGCCGGATTAACGGCCGATTATATGCAGGCCATTGCTGAATTTATATGGAATGGTTTTGACGCCGGCGCTACAGCCATTCATATCGATTTTGAAAGCAACGAACTGGATTATATCAGCTCCTTATCCGTTACTGATAACGGCGAAGGCATTAACCGCACTACTATCGACGAGAGCTTCGGCAGTTTTATGGACTCTATGAAAAGGGCCGGCTTTCAGAAAACCTCCTCCCGTTTAAAAGGGAACAAAGGTAAGGGGCGGTTTTCCTTCGCTGCATTCAGCGGCCGCACCAGCTGGGAAACCCGCTACCGCGATCCTCTGTCCGGCAATATACT
>JBQGCI010000510.1:0-10557 GCA_052038405.1 Acinetobacter pittii | reverse complement strand
CTTGCAAATCGTGTTACAACAAATGGCATAGATATTCATTATCTTGATATCGAGCATCTATTTTTCAACGTCAATGTTTATAAATTAACAGAGAACTATAGTTTCATGTCCATCAAAGGTAAAGATGAGAAGGTAAAAGTTGTAAAGCAGAAAATTAAAATATCCAGCGTTATACCATCCGGGAAGAATGGCTGGTAGCTTTATCAAAATATAATAATCAAGACTTAATTTCATAACAGAAACTAAAAATTGATATTATTTACAGGCCTGAAAAGATCGCGCTCCTACAGAGGCCGAACCTTGCCTAATCCCTCCTATAAAATAGCTTCAACTTACGATAACTTCAGGCATATTCAACATCTGCCGCTTCAGCTGACTTTCCAGGATATGAATCTATTTATCCTTAAGGTCGCTGCACATTAATTAAGTCAGACAGCTTTTTCGTTTTAATGCCACTCGGACTCATGGACACGCTTAGTTTCTCAAATTTACTCATAACTCTGATCAACTCATCGAGTTCATTTACATTCCAGTTTATCATTTCAATTTCATTTAAACATAAAAACCGCTCCTCGGAGGAGGATTATATAGTAATGTAAATTTCTTATCGCTTTATAAAATAGGGATTATGACAATAGTAACAGCAACCACAGCTGTTGCTTTCATTCTGTTATTTAGTAACTGTCCGATCCTATTTATATGGCTACGCAGTTCATAAAAACTAACATTGACAAAATAAGCTTCCCAATAATACCGATAATTAGATTACAGACTTTCTAAGATTAAATCCTTGATCAGTTAAATATCCGATCGGACTATAGATCCGAAATTTCCCGTCTCATATTTGTATCCTAAAGCGAGGAGTAAAAGTGAGTACAGAAAAAGTGATGGAGGATTCATTTCCTATAATGGATATTGAGCACGATTGTATCCTAAGCAAAAGAGGTGATATCTCAGTAGTATTTAAAGTGACACTTCCAGAGATATTTACACAATCGGATGCCAATTATGAAGCCATTCACCAGGGCTTTATCAAAGCTATTAAGATACTACCGGCAGGTACGGTTTTTCATAAACAGGATTACTTTATAGCATCGAAGTACCAGCCCGATTTTGAAACCCAGGAAAAAGGTTTTCTCACCCGGAGCAGTGATCTGTATTTTAATGAGCGGCCTTATTTAAAGCATGAATGTTTTATTATACTAACGAAGATTGCTGAGGATCGTAAACCAGCCAGCTCTGTGTTGTCAACCTTACTGCAACCGACACTGGTACCTAAATCCACCCTGGATACTTTAGCCCTATCCTCATTCGAAGATAGCTGTGGCCAGTTTGCCAGGATACTTGGTGATACGAGTATTCAACTGGAGCGGCTGTGCGAAAAAGACCTTTGCAGTCATAAAAGGGAATCTGGACTGATTGAAAGGTATTGTACTTTATCGGAAGATCCACAGGAGCGCATTTTTTACGATATGGAACTATTGGATAGCTTTAAGATTGGCAACAAAAACTGCCGGTTATTCACCTTATCTGACATCACCGATCTGCCATCGGTATGTGGATCCAGGATCAATTATGATAAGTACAGCACGGACCGGACAAAGTTCTCTATTGGGTTTGCTTCTACACTAGGATTGCTTCTCCCCTGTAGTCATATCTATAATCAGTACATCGTTATTGGTGATACTCCCAAAACCATCAAAAAACTGGAGAGTAAGAGATTACGCCTGCAATCGCTGGCCGCTTATTCCAGGGAAAATGCAATTGCAAAGGAAGCCGTGGGGGATTTCTTAAATGAATATGTAAGTGAACAACGCTTGCCGGTTAAAGTGCATTTTAATGTACTGGTATGGTCTGAGCATCCGGAAGAGCTGAAAGAGATCAAGAACCTGGTCACTTCTGCCATGGCCCAGATGGACGCTTCCACGAAGCAAGAGACAGCCGGCGCAGCACAGATCTGGTGGGCAGGCATTCCGGGTAACGCTGCAGATATACCGCAGAATGAAACTTTCGACACGTTTGCGGAGCAGGCTTGTTGCTTTTTAAATCTGGAGACCAATTATGAGAGCTCTATGAGTCCTGTTGGGATCAGATTGGGGGATCGCTTGACGGGAAGACCTGTTGATGTGGATATTTCTGATGAGCCGATCAAAAAAGGGATTTGTACGAACAGGAACAAATTTGTGATTGGCCCTTCAGGTAGCGGCAAGAGCTTTTTCACCAACCACATGCTGCGCAGCTACTTTGAACAGGGAACACATATTGTCCTGGTGGATGTTGGACATAGCTATAAAGGTCTTTGTGATCTTGTTAACGGGTATTATTTCACTTATTCGGAAGCTGATCCGATCCGTTTTAACCCGTTTTACATCGGTGCTGGTGATGAGCTTGACACAGAAAAGAAAGAAAGTATTAAGACGCTACTCATTGCTTTATGGAAAAAAGATAATGAACAATATGGCAGAAGTGAATATGTAGCTTTATCCAATGCGTTGCAGGGGTATTTTGATAAACTCTCCAAACACCCCGGCATCTTTCCCTGCTTTAATAGCTTCTATGATTACCTGTCTAATGATTTTGTCGAAGTGTTGAAAAAGGACAAAGTGAAAGAAAAGGATTTTGATATTGATAACTTTCTTTTTGTGCTAAGGCCATTTTACCAGGGTGGTGAATTTGATTATCTGCTTAATGCGCGCGAGAATCTCGATCTATTGCAGCAGCGCTTTATTGTTTTTGAACTGGATAATATTAAAGATCACGCTGTCTTGTTTCCTGTGGTAACACTGATCATCATGGAGGTTTTTATTTCTAAGATGCGGAAGCTTAAAGGAATTCGTAAAATCATCCTGATTGAAGAGGCCTGGAAGGCGCTGATGCGTGAAGGCTTTGCAGAATATATCAAATACTTATTTAAAACCGTTCGAAAATTCTTTGGAGAGGCTATTGTTATTACCCAGGATATTGAAGATATTATTTCCTCTCCCATTGTTAAGCAGGCGATAGTTAATAACAGTGATTGCAAGATACTCCTGGATCAAAGTAAATATCAAAACAAGTTTGACCAGATACAGGAATTATTAGGTCTGACGAATAAAGAAAAAGCGCTGGTATTATCTGTTAATAAGGCCAATGATCCTAATCTGAAGTACAAGGAGGTATTTATTTCCCTGGGAGGCGTGTTGTCTAAAGTTTATCGTACAGAAGTAAGTACAGAAGAGTACCTGGCTTACACAACAGAGGAGCGGGAAAAGGTCAAGGTCCAGGAATATGCAAAGAAATATGGCAGTATTGAGTTGGGTATTAAACGACTGGCCGAGGAAATGAAGATAAAAAATAACAAATATGAATAAGATGTGGAGTTGTACATTATTAGTGGGGCTCGTGGCTTGTGCTTCAAGGAAGAACGAAGTTGAGGGTGTCTTTACCCGGACCATTGACAACCAGTATGCACTCGGAGATGACACAATCTTCATCAAAGCTGTAAATAAATCGACTTATCAAATTGAGAAGAGAAGCAAATTTCAGAGAACGGTGAAGAAACGTGGTAAGATGTCACCGGTGGAGTTTCAAAAGCGAAGTTGGACAGGGTCTTATAATGGGGAACACAACCTGATCATGGAAACCAACCAGGGAAAGATCATTATTTTCTCAGATGACAAAGAGCTTATTACGATGGGCAGCCTGGAATATAAACGAGTAGATGTAAAGGATTGATTATCGTAAAAGAAAAAAGGAGGATTGAAGTATGAAAAAAATATTGATGTTGGGACTATTGGTAGCTGCCATGAGTATTGCCCCCACCCAGCGTAGTCATGCGATAGTTTGGGAGGTGGTGCGGCAGGCACTGGTAAAGGTGATTAAAGCGATGGATCTTTCCGTCCAAAGGTTACAGAATAAAACAGTATTGCTACAGAATGCTCAAAAGACACTCGAAAATACGTTATCTAAGCTGAAGCTGGATGAAATCTCAGACTGGACCAAGCGAAATAAAGAGCAGTACCAAAGGTATTACGAAGAATTATCGAAGGTAAAGGGTTACATCAATAATTACCAGCGAGTCAAATCACTCATGAAAAAGCAGGTTCGTATTGTTTCAGAATACAAGAGGGCATTTGATCTTTTTAAGAAGGATGAACATTTTTCTGAGAAAGAGATCGCTTATATGACACAAGTGTACGGCGGCATGATGACTGAAAGTGTCCAGGTACTCGATCATCTTTTGGGTATTATCAGAGACAAAGACCTTACGATGACAGATGGCAAGCGACTCGAACACATTGCAGGTGCTGCCGACCGAATGGATGCAGTACTTTCTGACCTGCGGTTATTTAATCAACAAAACATAAAGCTAACGCTGCAGCGGGCGAGTGATAAACAGGAAGTTAACGTATTAAAACGAATATATGATGTGGAGTAAAGTTGTGAAAATGATTATGCTGGTGATTTTAATTGGGTTGTGTAAGATTGGTTATAGCCAGGGAGTTGTTGGATTTTTTACCCAAAAGCAAACACAGACACAGTACCTGGTTCAGCAAATCGCTGCACTTAAAGTGTATGCGGGATATTTGAAGCAGGGATATAAAATTGTAGATGGAGGGCTTAATACAATTGGGAACATTCAAGGTGGTCATTTAAAATTGGATGAGCAATACTTCGAAGGTCTGAAGCGTTTGCATCCGAGGGTGAGACACCAGTCTGCCGCTGTTGTAAAGGTACATAACAATATACTAAAGACCATCGCCCTCGGGCGGAAGTTGGTTCGGGAGGCCTCATCACTAGATGGGTCAGATGGCGCTTTTGCAGAAGAGGTATTTAAAAATGCTCAAAAAACTGCCGGTGATCTGCACATCTTACTGGAACAAATCCTTGATGAAGGCCTGAAGATGACGGATGATGAACGGTTGGGGCGTGTAAACCAGATTTATAACGCAATGCTTATACAATACCAGGGGCTAAAGGTATTTAACCAGGATTTACAGAAGCTGGAAATACAGAAATGGCGGGACCTTAAGGATGTAAAGGATCTCAGAAAAATTTATCCATAAAAGGTAATAAATATGAAAAAGTATTTTTTGATTTTGGGATTACTGTTGGGGTTGCAGGTATGCGCTTCGGCCCAGGCTACGGAGATTGCGCAGTTAGCGCTCAATATTGAAAAGCTAAACCAGTTCCGGAAAATACTATCCGATATGAAGTCCGGATATGATATCCTGGTTAAGGGATACGGAACGGTAAAGAATATTGCAGAGGGTAACTTTAAATTGCACGAAACTTTCCTGGACGGACTGATGGAAGTAAGTCCTGCGGTTCGAAGATATAAACGTGTAGGTGATATCATCAACTACGAACTGAAGATCATCAAAGAATATAAAGCAGCTTTTAATAAGTTTAAGTCCAGTGAGCGGTTTTCTGTTAAGGAGCTGGATTATTTCTCGGGTGTCTATGGCAAGCTAACTTCTGAAAGCCTGGCAAACCTGAATGATCTGACAGTGGTTATTACATCGGGCAAACTTCGCATGTCAGATGAAGAACGGTTGAAGGCGATCGATGCCATTTATGAAGACATCGCCGACAAGTATCATTTCCTAAAAGTATTTAATAAGCAGGCTGAGATTCTCAGGATACAGCGGAGTAAGGAAGATGCAGAGATAAAGGTTTTACAAAGTCTATATAAGTAACGGATATGCAAATGAGGTGTAGGGCTGCGATAATTTTCGCAGTAGTGGGGATGTTATTGCCGGTTATTAGTCATGGCCAGACCATTAGCGGTTGGGCGGATGATCTGCAAAGCTTTCATGCGGTACTCGATCAACTGCATGCAGAGATGATGCCGCTATGTGGAGAGTTGATTGGTGTCGGCCGGGGTATTGCCGGGTTTGCAGCACTCTGGTATATAGCTGCAAGAGTATGGGGACATATTTCCCGGGCGGAGTCTATAGACTTCTATCCTTTGTTTAAGCCCTTTGTCATTGGTTTTGCTGTGGCGGTTTTCCCTTCCGTTGTTGGCCTCATTGATGGCGTTATGCAACCAACGGTTAATGGAACGAAAAGTATGGTAGACAATTCCAATGCAGCTATTGAAGTATTGCTGAAACAAAAAGAAGAAGCGGTTCAGAATTCCGAGCTATACCAAATTTATGTTGGTCCCTCAGGTGAGGGTGATCGGGACAGGTGGTATAAGTACACGCACCCGGATGAAGATTCCGGCGATGAGGGCTGGATGGATTCGATTGGTAATGATATCCGGTTTGCTATGGCAAAAGCCAGCTACAACTTCAGGAACGGGATCAAGGAAGTGATCGCGGAGGTTTTACAACTTCTGTTTGCAGCTGCGTCGCTTGCTATTAATACCATGCGCACTTTTAATTTGTTGATACTTGCGATCCTGGGGCCACTAGCTTTTGGGCTATCTGTCTTCGATGGATTTGGACATACCCTCAAGCATTGGCTGGCGCGGTATATCAATGTATTTCTATGGCTGCCGATTGCAAATCTATTCGGTGCGGTGATTGGGAAAATCCAGGAGCAGATGCTAAAGATTGATATTGCCCAGGTATCGGAGCAGGGAGATACTTTCTTTTCAAGGACGGATATGGGATATATGATATTCCTGATCATTGGCATTTTCGGATACTTCTCAGTGCCATCCATCGCCAACCAGATTCTCTGGGTGGGTGGAGGTGATTCACTGACAGGCAGGGCTACCGGTGCCACTATGGCTGCCGGTGGTGCGGTAGCTGGAATGGCCGGAAATGTTGCTACAGCGACGGCCTCCAGGGTTGGAGCTGGTGCCACCAATATAGCCAAGGCACCTTATAATGTTTACGAAGGGTATACGGCAAAGGATAAAGATGGATACATGCAGGATAAAATTAAAGGAGGAGATCAATGATGTTTCGAAAAATGAAAAATATTGATTCGGCTTTCAGGCAGGTGAGATCATTTTCGATGATCGTTATTACAGCATGCGTATTACTCAGTGGCTTTGTAATTTATCGAACGACAAGGGTATTAACTGTCAATAGCGGAAAAGTTTATGTACTGGTAAATGGGAAGCTGGTGGAAGCTGTAGCAGAGAAACGTAACCTGCCGGTAGAGATCCGTGATCATATACGAACCTTTCACACATTATTTTTTACGCTTTCACCTGATGAGAAGGCGATTCAACAACAGGTTACCAAGGCGCTTTATATGGCAGATGGATCAGCACGGAGGATCTATCAAAATATGAAAGAAGCCGGTTTCTACAACAACCTGATCTCAGGCAATATTTCCCAGGCCATTGAGATTGAGAGCATCGAGGTGGACATGAGCAGAACACCTTACCAGTTTACTTGTAGAGGCAAGCAATTTATTACAAGGCCTACTTCGCTCCTAACCCGGTCAATAGTTACTGGGGGACAGATCAGAACTGGCCTGGTTCAAAGTGATAATAATACACATGGCTTCCTGGTCGAACGCTGGGAGATCCTGGAGAATAATGATATAAAAGTAAGTGAGCGATGAAGAGAAGATTTTTTCGAGATAAGTTTTCAGTGGTGAGTTTTTTATTGGATCGGTTCAGGGCGGGCTTCGAAAAGCGCCAACGCCAGATTTCAGATTGGTTGAACCAAAAATGCGAACACTTCTCCCCTCGCCAGTTGACGGCGGGACTTATCATCTTTTGTGGTGTTTTTGGCTGTTCGATTTTTTTTACGATCTGGAATTCACTGGAGAGTTACGGCGCCAAGCGATCGTCGATGCAGATGACGGTACCGAAGCATATTATAATAAAAGATAGCGCTGATGCAGGTATTAGCGAGATGATTATACTTCAAAAGATAAATCGACAATTGGATAGTTTGAGAACATCTGAAAAAGGATATCACACTTTGGACAGTTTAAGAAAATTCAGGCCAGGGTTACTGGACAGCTTGAAGGTTATGCAAAAAGTTTATCAATCAAAATTTAGTGAAGATGAAAAGTGAAGAAAAGGTAAGATCCCCGAAGTTCTTAAGGAGAAGAAAATTATTAATGGTGGCGCCTGTATTGATACTGCCCTTTGTGATCCTGCTGATGTGGACGCTGGGTTTAGTAGGAGATGCAAAGGCTAATAACAAGAATGGTGCTCTGGCATCAGGAATCAATTTGAATCTACCGGCTGCTGCTGCCCCGAAAGACAGTAACTGGAATAAACTCAGGTATTACGAGCAGGCAGAAAAGGATTCTGTGAAGTTGAAATCGAAGCTAAAGAGTTCGGCCTCTTTGTTTGGGTTACCGGATGAGGACTCTGAAAGTATGGACGGAGTCTCGGAGGCAGATTTTGCTGAGAGTATGTTTGGAAAAGAGCAGGTTGATTTAAGAAAGGCTGAGGTACCATCACGGAACTACAGTAGAAATACTACTCAGAACGAAAAAATGGTATACGACCGACTGTCTAGGCTTCAAAGAGAACTCTCACGAGAACCAAGGCCTAAGCGGGAACCAGCCCCAAGTTCTCTCCCAGCCTATAACCCAGAAACAGAAGAACTCAAATCAATGATGCGACAAATTGAGTCCCCAGTAGCGGAGGATCCGGAGCTAGGTAAACTGGATGGCATGCTGGATAAGATTATTGCCATTCAGAATCCTCAGAAAGTACAGAATGACCTGGAGGAAAAACTGGAGAAGAAGAAAGGATTGGTGTATACGGTAACGACAGGGGTAGACAACCTTAACCCCTCCTTACTGGAAGGGATGGCTGAGACCAATGAAGTCCATCATAACAAAGGCTTTTATTCAGCCGATAATCCCAGCAGCCAAAAGTCGGGCCAGAATACGGTGAGAGCTGTGGTGCATGAGACGCAAGTCCTGGTTAATGGGGCCACCGTGAAGTTGAGGCTGGCAGATGATGTCTGGATCAATGGTATACTGATTCCTCGCGAGACATTTATTCATGGTGAAGCTTCGCTATCGGGGGAACGATTACGGATAGTTGTCAATAGTATTCGCTATGGGTCGCAGCTATTCCCGGTGCAGCTGGTAGTATATGATATGGATGGGCTCGCCGGTGTCAGGGTACCGGGAGCTATCTCTAAGCAGGTGATCCAACAAAGTACAGATCGGGGTTTACAGGGTTTAGGATTTAATACAGTAAGTAGCTCTGTTGGATTACAGGCCGCAAGTCTGGGCGTAGAAGCAGCTAAGAGTTTTTTGAGCCGCAAGGTGAAGCAGGTTAGAGTAACTGTTAAGGCGGGCTACCAGGTGTTATTAAAGGATGGCAAACAAAAGGATTAAACAATTTTAAAAATATACAATGAAAAGACGAAGTGTTTTTGGGGTAGTGATGGTGGCTATTTCTTTTCTGCCAGCTTTAGGTTTTGGCCAAAGTGTAATTATAGATCCGGAAAGGATTGCTATCAGCGATCATCAAACTACGAATCTGATCTTCCCCTATGCGATTAAAAGTGTTGATCGCGGATCAAGGGATGTATTGGTTCGAAAAGCTGAGGGTGTGGAAAACGTATTACAGGTAAAAGCTGCTTCTGTTGGTTTTGCTGAGACCAATTTAACCGTAGTGACTGCGGACGGCAGATTTTATTCTTACGTGCTAGGGTATAGGTCGAGCCCTTCTGAGTTGAATGTAAAGATTGAGGGCTCATCTGAATCAGTAGTAGTTTTTGATCCGGATGGAACGACTAACAGGGTGCATCAAGCGGCTGGGTTGGTGATAAACAAGAAAAAAGTTATTAATAGCTCTAAGGTGCGATCTTATGATGTAGAGTTGTCACTTAAAGGCGTATATGTTGAAGGCGATAAAATCTACTTCCAGATTGGCCTAAAGAACGACTCCTGGATAGACTACCCCATCCGGCAACTGAAATTCTTTGTCCGCGATACTAAGAAGAGTAAAAGAACTACTGTACAGGAAATAGAACTGGAGCCGGTATATAAACTAGGTGATACAAAGGTTATTCATAACCGTTCGGAACATACGGTAGTTTTTGCTGTCCCCAGCTTTACTATCCCCACCAGTAAAAAGTTGCTGCTCCAGATGCAGGAATCTAATGGAGGCAGGCATTTACAACTTAAAATTAGTAATAAGCAATTGATCGGGGCCTGGAGGGTGTTCTAACGCCACATTCAAATATTTTTTAATCATTTAAATAGTAAAACATGAAAAAATGTGTTATCGGGGCTTTGTGTGTCTTGTCTTTTTCAATGATGGTTATCGTGGGCTGCAATAAAAAGGATCGATCTGCTCCTGTTGCTGTTCAGCCACCAACCTCCCCTGAAAATCCTTTAAATCCTTATGACAGTTTTGGGTACTGGCATAATTTGATTTTGGACTCCCTGGATGCTGAGGGTAGTAAGGGGAATTGTAAGGACCTGGCAAGTTACGCTGGTTATGCTGGAGCATTTTGTAAAGCTAAAGGTTGGAAAAAGCGCGGTGAGCCGGAAACCAACCATGAACAAATGGCTCAAATGATGGTTGACTTTACCAGTGATCCGAATGCCTTTGTTAATGGCATGCAGTGGAGTGATTCTGTGAAAGCCCGGGTTCAAGACCTATTAAACAGGATAGACAGTGATGGCGAA
>JBQGCI010000509.1:0-7218 GCA_052038405.1 Acinetobacter pittii | reverse complement strand
AAAAACGACTTTATCCCTGGAACCTCCTGCTCCGTGACGTATCGGGGACTACCTCTAAGAAATCGTGCCTAATGATAACGGAACAGCTGAAAGTTGCAGGAGCATACTCTCAGGGGATGATACGTATAAAAAATAGTTTTCACCAAGACTGACTATTGAGGAAGCCGCAGGCGAAAACTATTTTATCTGATGGCAATTATTTCCTGTAGCCGGTTCTTACTTTCTACTAATAGTGCCTTAACAAGCTGATGCCCCTTATCCTCCAGTACTGGTTCCCCGTAACCATGTTTGCCAAGAAGCCAATGGTAACCTGTTGTTCTGAAGGTACGGTGAAAGTCATTGTTCTCAGTGCAATGTCTACGGCGCCGAAAGCTCCCGGCACGCCCATAGTTGCATCGAAATCAGGCAGGGTAGTTCCCGGAACCGCTACTAATTTCACCGGCCCTGAATAGCCATTAGAGCCCAATGAAATATTGATCGTGTAAGTTCCTGCAGGCAGCATTGCGGTTTGGTACAGTTTTCCGTTGGGTATATCCGGCGAGCCCCATCCTGATTCCATTACCAAGACCGTATTCTCGTCACTACCCCAGCCTCCCTTGTTATTATGGTTCTTAACTACATCATTTACTGTCCAAATGGCAGGATCCCGGAAACGGTCTGAATTCTGAACCGAAGCAAAGGGTTGCTGGTAATTACGTAAAAAATCTGCAGATACATCTTTCTTTACGGTTACTCTTGTAGATTGAAGCGGTGCTAATGAATCGATGCTGGAGAGTGTGGGTTTATAGATAGACCTGTAGACGATCGGCGTACCCACTTTCCAGTCAAAGATCACCGCTGATTTTTCGCTGCGGGAAACCGTCACTGTTTTTGCACTATCCGACCGGCCGGTATACTGAACAGTGGTACTGATATTGGTTGCATCCGGATCGCCAAAAAGTATAGTTACTGAACCGTCTGAGCCAACTTGTGTTTCAGTAACGATCCGGTTAACCAGGCCTGATATATAATAGTCTCCATAAACCTTTACATTATTGACAGGTATGGGGGTTGATTTATTCCCGTCCTTATCATAAGTATGAATCGTAAAAAAATAGGTTCCTTCGTTCAGGTTGGCTACCAAACCGCCCGAAAATTGAGATTGTTGACCATCAGGTACATTCAACACCGCTGAGTCTGCGTTGTTATTCCAGTATACCACGTATTTTGTAACTGTAGGATCCGGGCTGGGTGTCCAGTTAAGCTGCACCCTTTTATAACCTGCATGAGCCAAAACGTTGGAAGGAACACCAGGATAGATCAGCTCTTTATCATTCAAAAATTGCTGGTAATCTGTATCGAGCTTATCACAGCTGCCCAATAGCAAGGATGTACCGGCAATACCCAGGAATAAGATGTATGAATTTAAATATTGTCTCATAAAAAGATGTTTATTGATTTCAATTACTTGCCTCCAAAGAGAGTTAGTTCGTTTATGTAAGAACCCGGCCGGTTGCCCCATGTCTTCGAGATAGCCACGCGGAGGTGTTTCACTTTTAACTGGCTTTCAGGAAACTCAAAATCTACGCCGTTGCTCCACCAGGCCTTATCAGCCTGTGTGGCGCTACCGGGAGGATTTCCCGATGGCGGGTTAGGAAAATCGAAGTTACCCAGGTTAATCCAATCGCCCGCTACTGCACCTACTGCAGCCGACTCCGGCAATTTAGCGTCACGGGGCAGATCAAGAGTAGAGCCCCAGATGCTGAATTTTTCTAATGCACCATCTGACCAATATACGGGGTCCCAGCCATATCTCTGATTGAGCGTAAACCGGCTAAGCCTTCTCGCTTCTCCGATACTAAAAGAAACAGTATAAGGCTTCACAGGATCCGGGGAAATAATAGGATCCCATTGGCTGTGCCAGAAATTACCCGAAGAGTAATTGTTGTCCCACATCCTGCTCAACGGGTCACCACCTTGTGTAGGAATGTCTGATGCAAGCGGGTACGCTTTAAAAAGAGTTTTATCCAGCTTAATTTCGAAGATGGGGTTTATGGTTGCATAAGTAACCTGCGATTTATTGCCCCAGCGATCCGTTACATAGGCGCCAAATCTTTTAGGCAATGTGTCAAATCCTCGCATGGGATAACTGATCTGGCGGGCGTCAAAATACCGCTGGTCACGGATCACATACTTTGAGTAAATCGGATCATCATATAAGTACACAAGGGTAACCCCTTGTCCGAGCCAGTTCATTGATTTGGCAGTAACACCTCCAAATGTAGGTTCCAGCACCAGGGAGTCGGCCACCAGCTGGTAGGTCGGTATATCTGGATGAACGGTTACATATACCGGATCGGATGCTATATTGGCCCGCGTTACGGTTTTTAATGAAATGGTGTAATCTTTTGACTTCGCAAAACCCTCCACGCGTGTCGTATCATTGTAATAACTCGTTTTGGTTTGCCGGGTGGCTCCTGTACTGTCATTAATAGTGTACTCTGCCAGTACATAAAGAATATTCTTGGAAGCCGGGAGGTCGTAAACAATGTCAGCACCTCCGTTAAAATTTATTACTTTAATATTACCGGGCGGTTCCGGTTTGGAAGCATCCTTCGTAACCGGTTCCTGGTAGTCGATGTCCCTTTGGCAGGCTGTCAGTATTGCCGACAGCAACGTAAGAAATACGCAACAATAAAGATAGAATAATTTCATGATCGTAAGTTTTAGATTCTGAGCCCTACAGGGCGCTTTTATTTTTACTTCCAGAATGGCGATTGAACCAGTTTATCATTTTTAAGCAATTCATCACCCGACAGCGGGAAGAAATAATCCTTTAAATTGAGAAGAGGCAGCAGGTAGGTTTGCACCGTGTAGTATGAAGCAAGATCTGATTGCTGAACATTCCACCCCTGTACAGGTTTAGATGCTTCGTTGATATATTCCTTCCATCTGCGTAAGTCCCATCCGGCCTTTCCTTCGAACACCAGCTCGATCCTCCGCTCGCGGTGAATGATCGATCTCAGCCCGTCTTTCGTAGAAGGCTTACCTGGCGCATTAGAATACGCACTCCAGGATTCCACTACACCCTTCAATCCGGCTCTGGTCCTCACCTTATCAAGGTAAGTATATACTTCCGCAGACGGACCGCTTGCTTCATTCAAACATTCTGCATACAATAAATACAGATCAGCCAATCTTATTTTGGGCAATCGGTACCCGTTAATTGAAATACCGCCCGATGAAGTGATAGCGGTTAAATAATGCACCAGTTTCTTAGCCCAATAGCCCGTAAGGTTCGCCCGGTGATACTCCTGGATGCCCCCGATATCGCCTTTTTTAGCAGCTACATACAGCATGGCATCCTGGTTTAAAACACCGCCGCCATACCAGGTTCCTCCGTCGAAAGCAATATCAGCATAATATCTCGGCTCCCTGTCGAAGTTAGACTTGATCGTAGTATAGCCCTCCCTCAAATAGTAGCGGTACACACGGTCAACGGTCTGGAACTGGAACCTGTCGGTGTAACTCCAGGTTTTATCCTCTTCGATAGGCACTCCGTTCTTACTGTAAAAAAGCTCGGCAATTGCTAACGGCACGGATATGTTTCCAGGAACAGCACTTGCGGTATTCGTGTTAGAAGTCAGTTTTGGAATATAATTCTGCTGCAGGCTCATGGTACCATTCAGAGCCCAGATTAACTCTTTGTTCAAATCCCATTTTTCTGTAACAGCATTCTGCAGGGTTAAGACCAGTTTTAAGGAGTCGTTCAGGTTGGCCGGAATCGCAGCTGTAGGAATGAAGGTATACAGTTTAGCACCCAGATCTTCCGTGAGGGCAATGGCTTCTTTGCAGGCCTGCGCAGCCTTTTCCCATTTGGTTGCATCGTAGGTAGTGGGAAACAGATTCATGCCGTCTTTATCCTTGTACCCCGCATAATCAGGGTTGCCGTTAAATAGCGGGCTGGCCTGTGTTGCCAATATTTCGGCCTTCAAAGACAAAGCGATCGGCTGGGTGATCCTTCCCAACTCCTGCGAGGGAGTACTGATCACGACAGGCAGTCCGGGAATGGAGCGATCCAGCAAACCAAGAATATAGTTGAATACACTATCCACCGGCATACGCTTTTTGCGGTATGCTTCTATTGGCTGATTGATATCTTCATCCTGGTCCATGATCGGTATCGGTCCGTACATTTTCAACAAAAAGTAATGGTAGTAAGCCTTTAGAAAATTGGTTTCCGCCATCCAGCGTTCCTTCTCAAAACTACCAAGGTCAATAGGTTTATCGATATTCCTCTGAAAAATATTGCAGCGTCGTATACCCTGGAAAAGATTCTTTCCACCATTCGTTCCTTCCCAGTAATTCAGGAGTGGATTGGTGGTGTTCTGCGTGCCGCCAATAATCAGGAAATTGGTAGTGCCCACATTATCCGCATAACTATTATTATACAGCTCTCCGGAAGTGATGAACCCGGGGTCGTCTACAGCGTATGCGAGGTTTTGCAATGTGTTATAACAAGTAAAAAGATAGTTTTCCGCTTCGTTCCGGTTTCGGAAGGCATAATCGATCGTTCCCACATTTTCGGGCGTCACATCGAGATACTTGCCACAGGATGAAGCTGAAAAAACCAGCAGGGCTATAAAGGTAACCCGCGATAAAGTTGTCAGTAAATGTTTCATATTCTTCTGCAGTTTCATGGCTTATAAAAAGTTTACGTTAATACCTATGTTATACACGCGTTGCAGCGGGTAATTGAAAGCATTACCCCCCTGCTCTACGTCCCAGTATTTAAATTTGCTGAAGTTCAACAGATTCAATCCGCTCAGGAAAATGCGGCAGGAATTAAGCGAGAGTTTGCTGGCAAAAGACCGGGGTACTGAGTAACCAATTTCCACCATCTTTAACCTTAAGAAGCTACCGTTGCGCATCCACCAGGTGTTAGGTTGAAAGTTGTTAGACACCTGATCCACTAACGTCCCGAGCCTCGGATGCACTGCATATAAATCCTGGTTTTCTTCAGACCAGTAGCTGTCCGCATATACTTTCAGCACCTGGGCAATACCGGTGATACCGCCGCCATTGGGAGACAGGAAAGGACTGGTATTTCTGGCATCAATGAAAAAGGAGGAACGCGCCTGGCCCTGGAAGCGGGTATTAAAATCAAAAGATTTATGTCTTAAGGAGAAACCAAAACCGTAAACAATCTGTGGGGATGCAGGGAACCCAATGGGCACCATATCAGCATTAGTGATGACACCATCACCATTCACATCCCGGTACTTGATATCCCCTCCACGCGGCAGGTTGCCGCCAAATAACTGGGATGGGGAAGAAGCTGCTTCTGCATCATCTACAAAAAGACGCTCAGCAATATACCCAAATGGCTGCCCTAATACCGTTCCGGCACGGAATCTCCAGGGTTCGGCATAAACCGGCTCTTCATACTTACCGTAGCGGCCCTGAGAATAGGTAAAATTGGACATGAATTCCAGGGAGGTATTGTTAGATATGCGCTGATTGTAATTAGCGGTAAGATCCAGCCCTTGTATATCTGACGTGCCTACATTTGCCTGTATCTGCGCTTCGAGACCGGCACTGGCAGGAACAAAACGATTCATCAAAATATTGCTTCTGTGTTGCTTCCAGTACTCTGCAATAACGTTCAGGCTTTTAAACAGGGTCATTTCAATAGCAGCATTCACTATTTGGGCACGCTCCCAGGTAACATTGTTATTTTCATATTTGCGGATGGAAACACCCGGCCTGCTATACGCGTTATCTGTACCAAATACAGCGCCTGTGCCGGCCTGAAGATTTACGTCGGACAGGTAGAAAAATCTCTGATCACTAATATCATCGTTACCCGAAAAACCATAGCTACCCCTGAGTTTCAAAGAAGTAATAACATCTGCTATTCCTCCCTGCCAGAACTTCTCTTTAGACACTATCCAGGAAGCGCCCAATGTTGGGAAGAAGCCAAACCGTTTGGTCGCAGAAAACCGTTCTGAACCATTATAGCCGGCGTTAAATTCCACAAAATACCTGTTGGCATAGCTATAAGAAGCACGTCCCGCCACATTCAGGTTCCTATAGGGTAATCCTTCCTGCAAACTGCCCGCGTCTGAGTTCAGCCTTTGCTGCCTTACTGATATTAGAGAAAGACCCATATTGTGAAGCCCTATTTTTTTATCATAGTCTAACTGCCCCTGGAACTGAAGAAAGGTGTTGGCCTTGGTTCCCAAAGCGGTATAGTTTAAATATTCCGTGGGAATCGGGTTGCTATTGGTAGCTGAATTGAGCCAGGTTAACTCATAAGTGTTAGACGCCAGGTCATAACCCTGGGGTTGTATCGTATAATAAAAGGGGTTGTACGCCATCTGGTTGGAGAAATAGGCATACCGGTTCGTGGAAACAAAGCCGTGAAAATGTAAACCGGGTACCAGTTTATCCAATTTTTGATCCAGCTCAATAGTGGCCATCATGCGAGACTCAGAGAATCTTTTATACCCACGTAATAGTTCAGCGTACGGGTTTTGAAACCCGACATTGCTGGTGTTACTGGTGTTACCGGGATTGTTACCAAACAAAATATGCTGCACTTTTGCATTGGCCGAATCGGGCTCATAATAAGCGGGAAATAATACCGGGCTGGTATGTACGGCCATATTGTACAGGTCTGTAGAAAAGGAAGCGTCATTGGTAATCGGTCCATTATAGTCGTTGAAGTTTCCCCAAAGGCGTACAATCAATTCGGTACTTTTGGTGATATTAATATTGACGTTAGAGCGTAACTGATAGTTCTTAAAATTGACGTTATTATTGAAGTTATTCATGTCATTCCTCTTCAGGATACCATTATCGTTGGATGCAGATGCAGAAACAAAATACTTTGCTACGGCACCACCGCCGTTTACGTTAATGGTAGCACGCTGGTTGGTCGTTCTCTTTTTAAACATCAGATCGAGCCAGTCCACTACCGGGTACACAAAGCCGTTACTGCCAGGTTCTCTGTTTAAAGTTCTCTGGCGGTTATAAATATCATCTTCCGTATAAAAAGGAATGGCCTGTGGGTTACGGGTCATTACCGCTTCATTGTACATACGCATATAGGTGATAGGGTCTGCCAGCTCTATACTTCTGGTGGCTTCGGATACGGCCTGATTATATTGCGCACTGATCTTTGCCCTCCCCTCTTTTCCGCCTTTGGTGGTAACCAGGATCACTCCGTTCGCGCCC
>JBQGCI010000508.1:0-5279 GCA_052038405.1 Acinetobacter pittii | reverse complement strand
GAAAAAGTGAAATCAGTAGTAAGATATTCAGATAGTGATCTGCAGGAGTTCAAAGAAATTATCCTTAGAAAATTAGACGCGGCCAAGAAAGAGCTGGCCTATTTGCAGGGATTGATTACCCGCCGTGATGAAGGGGGCGATATGGACGAAGGACGTTATATGACCATGGAAGACGGCAGTGTAAGTATGGAGCGTGAGCAACTAAGCCAGTTAGCCAGCCGCCAGATTACATTTATAGACCACCTGGAAAAAGCATTAATGCGTGTTGAAAATAAAACGTACGGCATTTGCCGTGTTACTGGCAACCTGATCGATAAGGCACGTTTGCGCGCTGTACCTCATGCTACTTTAAGTATCGAGGCGAAATCGATGATGAATAAATAAGCCGGTATGAGCTAATTAAGATCATAAGCGAGGCGGCAACGCTTCGCTTTTTTCATACTGTTCATTTCCTTTATTCCAGGAACACCTTATATATATAATGACCATTTCATTCGATTACGATAAAAAACAGGTAATTCAGGCCCTACGGTACCATTTTATAGCTAAAACAGAACTCCGTGTAATGATTATACTGGTTAATGCTTTTGCTATATTATCATTAATATTGTATGCCCTGGGGAAGATCACGCCTACCGCATTTCTCACCTATTCTTTTCTCTGGATTATATTGATGGCCAGCTTATGGTTTATATTACCTGCTGCAGTGTACCGGCAGGCGAAAACATTTCAGCATGCTTTTACTATGTATTTTAACGATGCCGACTTTACTTTAGAACACGAACGGGGAAAAAGAAGCTGGCCTTACCTGGCATTGCGTAATTATAAAGAAACGCCCAATTTCTTCCACCTGTATTTTGATACCAAGTCTTTCCTGCTGGTTCCCAAAAATGCTTTTGAAAACCTGGAGCAATTGCAAAATTTCAGGAATTTATTAAAAAACAAAATTTAAGTGTACTAGTTGATACGCTTTTTCATCAAAATATGGGCTATAGATAGCTTTAGAAACTCATCGCCGGAAACATTATATCCCATTTTTTCGTAGAAGCCGGCTGCACTGGAGCGGGCATGCATCGATATTTCGCGGTAACCGATATCGCGGGCAATGGTTTCAGCAAATTCCATCAGGGCCCGGCCAATTCCCTTTCCCTGCAGCTGGTTTCTTACTGCCATTTGCCTTAACACAACACCCAGGTCGCTTTCCTTAACCAGGATGCAACAACCCAGCATTTTCTCTTCTTCGAAGGCGCCAATCAATATATGCTCCTTGTCGGCCTCAATGTCTGAGCTTTCTAACTCCATTCCCAGCGGTTTGCGCAGTATTTCGTTGCGCAGGTCGATCATTTGCTGATACTCCTTAGTACCAAAATCTATAATTTTTAAGGCCATGCCTATTGATTTACACTACTGATTTTACAATAACCCTATTTGTAAAATAGCATTTTTTTCTGGCTTCATTTCAACTTTTTTAAAGCATGGCGACATTTTTACATTTTTTTTTGTTTCTCATACTTATTTAGTCAAAAACTCTATTTTTGCACTCAACAAACAAAAACAATCAGATATGTCAGACATTGCATCAAGAGTAAAGAAAATCATCGTTGACAAATTAGGCGTTGACGAAGCAGAAGTAACTACCGAAGCATCTTTTACCAACGATTTGGGCGCAGATTCTCTCGATACCGTTGAGTTGATTATGGAATTTGAAAAAGAATTCAACATTTCTATTCCTGATGAGCAGGCTGAAACCATTACCACTGTTGGCCAGGCTGTATCTTACTTGGAAGAGCACGCTAAGTAATAACTTTAAGACAAACGCTTCATTTTGCTGGCGGTTACCGGCAATTAAGTGGCAAAATTTTATATCCGCCTTTGAAGTGGTTACCCATGCAAAGGCGGTTTTTATTAACGTAGAGCTGCACAGCTAATGGAATTTAAAAGGGTAGTAATTACCGGTATGGGTGCTTTGACACCGCTGGGGAATACGGTAGACGAATATTGGGACGGATTGATTAATGGCGTATCGGGAGCTGCACCCATCACCCAGTTTGACGCATCAAAGTTCAGAACCCGCTTTGCCTGTGAAGTAAAGAATTTTGAGCCTACCAACTTTCTTGATAAAAAAGAGGCGCGTAAAATAGACCGCTTTTCGCAGTTTGCCCTGGTGGCCAGCGATCAGGCTATGGCAGATGCCGGTCTTAATAAAGACAATATCAACCCCGACAGGATCGGTGTGGTATTGGGCAGCGGTATCGGCGGGCTAATTACTTTTCAGAATGAGGTAATGGACTTTGCCAAGGGTGATGGTACCCCGCGCTTCAACCCCTTCTTTATTCCTAAAATGATCCTGGATATTGCAGCAGGACAGGTAAGCATGCGCCATAACCTGCGTGGTCCTAACTACGCTGTAACAAGCGCCTGCGCCAGCAGCACCAATGCCATGATCGATGCGATCAACTTATTACGTTTAGGCAAGGCTGACATTATTGTTACAGGTGGCAGTGAAGCCGTTATCAGCGAAGCTGGCGTGGGTGGCTTTAATGCGATGAAAGCGATGAGCGAACGTAACGACGATCCGGCGGCTGCCAGCAGGCCTTATGATAAAGACCGCGACGGCTTCGTAATGGGTGAAGCTGCCGGTATTTTAATATTAGAAGAACTGGAACACGCAAAAGCAAGAGGCGCAAAGATCTACTGTGAAATAGTAGGTGGAGGCGCCAGCGCAGATGCTTACCATATTACTGCCCCCCATCCTGAAGGACTGGGCGCCAAAAACGTGATGCTGGCGGCATTAAACGATGCCCGTTTGAGCATTACCGATATCGATTATATCAATACCCACGGCACCTCTACCCCACTGGGTGATGTAGCCGAAACCAAGGCCATCCTGGACGTTTTCGGAGCGCATTCCTATAAATTGAATATCAGCTCTACCAAAAGCATGACAGGTCATTGCCTCGGAGCGGCGGGGGTAATTGAGGCCATTGCCTGTATTAAAAGCGTAATGCACGATATTGTTCCGCCAACGATCAACCATTTCACCGACGATCCCGATCTGGATCCGAAATTAAATTTTACCTTTAACAAAGCACAAAACCGGGTGGTTAATGCCGCATTAAGCAATACTTTTGGTTTTGGAGGGCATAATGCCTGTGTAATTGTAAAGAAATACACATAAGTGAGTTTCATTAGGGACCTTTTTTCCAGGAATTCTGATACATCTCTTAAAAAAGAGCTGAAGAATATATTGGGTTTCGCACCCGATAATTTTCAACTTTATAAAACTGCGCTAACCCACCGGTCTATCAGCGAAAGTGTAGATGAAAATAATGAGCGGCTGGAGTACTTAGGAGATGCCATACTCAGCTCTATCACGGCCGACTATCTGTTCAGGCGCTATCCTTACCATGGAGAGGGCTTTCTTACCGAAATGCGCAGTAAAATGGTAAACCGCCAGCAGCTGAATGATGTAGCAGTAAAAATGGGATTGAAAAAAATCGCCAAATTCAACAAGCTGGACAACTGTCTTAAAACCAGCCATATTTTTGGGAATACACTGGAAGCCCTGGTAGGCGCCATCTATCTCGATTATGGATACAAACGCACTTGTCGCTGGGTTCAGGATTATTTAATAGGCCCGCACATGTTTATGGACGAGCTGGAAAGCCGCGAAATCAATCACAAAAACAAACTCTACGGCTGGGCCAACCGAAATGGCAAAGCGCTTGAATTTAACCTGCTGAGCGAAAAAATAGAAAACGGCAGGCGACTGTTTACCATGGCCGCTGTTGTTGACGGCGAACCTATTGCGCAGGGCAGCGCTTTCAACAAAAAAGACGCTTCCCAAATTGCAGCGAATACAGCGCTGGCTTTGCTGGGTATTAACCAAAACGAGCCCGTACAATAATCGATCCTTTGATTGTTTCTGTTCCTTTTTATTACCTTTAGTTGATGGTAAAAGAGACGCCCGTGTACATGGATTACAGCGCTACAACGCCCTGTGATGAAAGAGTGGTACAGGAAATGATACCTTACTTTACACAATACTTTGGTAATACCGCCAGTCGTGTGCATAGCTTCAGCTGGCAGGCAGAAGGAGCGGCGGAGCAGGCCCGGGAAAGAGTAGCCCGGCTACTTCAGGTACAAAGCCGGGAAATCATATTTACATCAGGAGCAACGGAAGCCTGCAACCTGGCAATAAGAGGCGTTTTCGAAATGTACGCCGTGAAAGGCCATCATATCATCACTACCCGAACAGAGCACAAGGCAGTTTTAGATACCTGTAAGGCTTTAGAAAAAAAAGGTGCTTCAGTTACTTACCTGGACGTGGATAGCAACGGTATCATCCATTTACAGCAACTGGAAGAAGCGATTCAGCCACATACCATTTTAGTAGCCATTATGCTGGCTAATAACGAAACCGGCGTTTTGCAACCGGTAAAAGAAATAGGCGCTATTTGTAAACGCAGGCAGGTTTTATTTTTTTGCGATGCTACGCAAGCCGTTGGTAAAATACCGCTGTATCCTACCGAAGCAGGTATAGACCTGATGAGTTGCAGTGCACACAAAATGTATGGACCCAAAGGTGTCGGAGCTTTATATATCAGGAGCCGTAACCCGAGAGTTAAAGTAACGGCTCAGATTACCGGAGGGGGCCACGAGCAAAATATCAGAAGCGGCACTTTAAATGTTCCGGGTATTGTGGGCTTTGGTAAAGCCTGCGCAATATGTTCCGGAGAAATGGAAACAGAGGCCGCAAAAATGAAATCCTTTCGCAGCCAACTCGAAGAGGCCTTACTTCAAATACCAGGCAGCTTCTTGAACGGCGACCCGGTAAAGCGCCTGCCTCATATTTTGAATATCTCGTTTGACGGTCTTAATAGCAGCCAGTTGTTATCAGCGCTCAACAGGTCACTGGCCCTTTCAGCAGGATCGGCCTGCACCAGCGGCAGCCTCGATCCATCCTACGTGCTCAATGCAATGGGTTTACCTGAACACTTATCACGTGCGGCCTTACGCTTCAGCCTCGGCCGGTATACAGCAGCGGCAGATATTGAGTTTGCTATTGAAGAAGTTGTCAGGGAGGTGTCCAACCTGAGAAGCCAGCTCCCGGTTTTTGATTCATAAAATACGCCGTTATGACTAGTCCTAAAAAAAGTTGACTGGTTTATAAATGATTTGAAGATATAAAATCACAAGAACTTTTCAGGTTCTTGTGATTTTTTTTGCGCCATGTTTTGATCTTTAGCCGTTGCTGATTGTGCATGGCTTGCGGAGTA
>JBQGCI010000507.1:0-3901 GCA_052038405.1 Acinetobacter pittii | reverse complement strand
AATTAGCCATTTCGGATTGAGTGACGGATGGGAAAGCAAATGCTACCTCTTTTATTAACAATAAGGGGTGGGGTGCAGAGCGTTTCGAGCGGCAACTTGGATTTGGAACATTTTTTTATAGTGAGTCACAGGTAAAGACGGTGGTGAACCAGGCGGTGAACCAACAGGAACATCATGAAAAGAAAACATCGGGGAAAAGAATATATTGGGCTGTTGGAGCAATTGGAAGCCGATTTTGAGAATAAATACTTATTTGAATTTTTAGATTAAGGTAAAAGTTTTTGACGAACAATATGAAAGAGGAAATTGTAGACAATATCGAGCATAGTGACAGCAACGGTATACAGGGCCAATTTAAGACCTGGTTTTTAGATTATGCGTCGTATGTTATACTGGAGCGGGCGGTGCCTGCCATTGAAGACGGGTTGAAACCGGTGCAGCGTCGTATCCTGCATTCCATGAAACAAATGGATGACGGACGTTTGCATAAGGTAGCTAATATCGTGGGGCAAACCATGTCTTATCACCCGCACGGTGACATGAGTATACGGGATGCGCTGGTAAATATGGGGCAGAAGGACCTGATGATTGATACGCAGGGTAACTGGGGAAATATTGAGACCGGTGATGATGCGGCAGCCTCCAGGTACATTGAAGCGCGCCTCAGCAAATTTGCATTGGAAGTAGCATTTAATGCCAAAACTACTGAATGGCAGTTAAGCTATGATGGACGCAATAATGAGCCCGTTACGTTACCCATGAAGTTCCCGCTGCTGCTGGCACAGGGAGCAGAGGGTATTGCCGTAGGGCTTTCGACTAAAATACTGCCTCACAACTTTTGCGAGTTAATAGAAGCCTCTGTTAAATATCTGAAAGGTAAAAAGTTTGAACTGTTTCCCGACTTTCAAACCGGTGGTATGGTCGATATTGCCGATTATAACCAGGGCAAAAGAGGTGGTAAGGTTAAAGTAAGGGCACATATAGAGGAATCGGATAAAAAAACACTTTTAATTAAAAGTGTGCCTTATGGTGTAACAACCGATCAGCTGATTGAATCTATTGTAAAAGCTAACGACCAGGGTAAGATCCGGATCAAAAAAGTAACAGATAATACCGCTGCCAATGTAGAAATTCAGGTAGACCTCGCGGCGGGTATTTCACCGGATATTACTATTGATGCGCTATATAAATTTACCAACTGCGAAATTTCTATTTCACCCAATGCCTGTGTAATTGTAAAAGAAGATGATACTCCTAAACCTGTATTCCTTTCTGTTCAGGACTTATTAAAAATATCGGTCGACAATACCAAGAATCTTTTACAGAGAGAACTGGAAATTAAACTGGGTGAGCTGAATGATAAATGGCACTATACTTCGCTGGAGAAGATCTTCTTCGAAGAAAAAATTTACCAGGAACTGGAAGACCGGAAAGCCAGTTGGGAGAAGGTGATAGAAAACATTGAGAAAGCATTTGTTCCATACCGCAAGAAATTAAAAAGAGATGTAACGCGGGAAGATGTATTAAAGCTGACAGACAAACCAGTTCGGCGCATTCACAAAACAGATATCGATGATCTGATTAACCAGATTAAAGGTTTGGAGGCAGATATTAAACAAACACAGCATGATTTGGATCACCTGGTAGATTATGCAGTAGCTTACTTTGAAAATCTTCTAAAGAAATTCGGTAAGGGGCGTGAGAGAAAAACAGAGATTAAACAATTTGAGGTTATTGAGGCTAAACATGTGGTCATCGCCAATACCAAGCTGTATGTAGATCGCCCGGGAGGATTTATTGGTACAGGTTTAAAGAAAGACGAATTTTTATTTGAATGTTCTGACCTGGATGATATCATAGTATTCACCAAGCGGGGTATTATGAAGGTGATCAAAATTGCAGATAAAACCTTTGTTGGTAAAGATATTATTCATGTTGCAGTGTTCCAGAAAAATGATGAGCGTACTACCTATAACATGATTTATGTGGATGGAAAAACCGGGGTTAGCTTTGCCAAGAGATTTAATGTAACAGGTATTACCCGTGATAAGGTATATGATCTTACCAAAGGCGATGAAAAAAGTAAGGTTCATTATTTTACGGTTAATCCCAACGGCGAGGCTGAAATTGTTAAGATCGTATTGAGCCCTAATAGTTCGGCCCGTATTAAAGACCTGGATTTTTATTTTGAGGAGCTCGCTATAAAAGGCCGTAGCAGCATGGGTAACCAGGTTACCAAATATGCGATTAAGTCGGTTAAATTTAAAGAAGCAGGAAGAGCTACCCTGAGTGGTAAAAAGCTTTGGTTTGATGATAAATTCGGGAGGTTGAACACAGATGATAAGGGATTGTACCTGGGAATGTTTGAACCTGCCGATCAGTTACTGGTTATCTACTCAGACGGGCATTATGAATTGACAGATCAGGAAATGACGCAAAAATTTGATCCCGAAAAAGTGTTGCTGATCGAACGTTACAATCCCGAAAGTATTATTACTGCTGTTTATGCCGATATGAAGCAGTTGCAGTTCAACGTGAAGCGCTTTAAAATAGAAACCACCACTTTGCGTAATAAGTTCCTGTTTATAAAAGAGGGTGAGGGCAACTACCTGGAATGTGTGACAACCGCAGCTGAACCCGTGCTGCAGGTACAAAGCGGCAGGGGAGAACAGGTGCGTCAGGCCAAATTCAAACTGGCTAAGGTGACGGATGTTATGGGATGGAAAGCCATTGGTGCGAAACTGACCGATTACAATAAAAGCGTATCAATGGAATGGATAGAGACCCGGGAGAGTGAATCGCCACAGCAAGAGCTTTTTGCAGATTAAAAGGTATCATTTTTGAGGTGAAAGATTAAACTAAAAATGTATGCGCATGTTTGAGTTCTGGGACATTAATGATTTGTACAAAGCGTTAATAGCGCTTGCTGCAGGTATTGCGCTCGGACTGGAACGTGAGATGAAGGATAAGGCGGCGGGCCTCAAAACCATCACTCTTATTACGCTGGGATCTGCTCTGTTCGCTATTATCTCGTATAATGTAGGACAGCCGAACAGTGAGGCCACCCGTATTGCATCCTATATCGTTAGTGGCATCGGTTTCCTGGGAGCCGGTGTCATTTTCAAGGATGGTGTCAATGTAAGCGGACTTACCACCGCGAGCGTCATCTGGCTGGCCAGTGCAGTGGGGATGGCCATTGGTTTTGGGGAAGTATACCTTGCTTTAATTTTCCTTGGTGTATCCCTGTTGTTTATATACTTTGGAAGTATTGGCAATAGATTTTTTCCCAGCTATAAGATGAGCCGCATGTTGATGATCACCATTCATAAAGCGGATGCTGCCACACGCAAAGAGCTTATTGTTCAGATGAAACCTATGCTGGTGAAAATTGAAGAAAAGAAATTGTCAATGAAGGGCGATCAGCTTTGCATGTACCTCGACATCACCGTTAAAAGCAGCAGGTTAAAAATGCTGGAAGATTTCCTTCTTAAACAACAAAATATCCTGGCTTTCGAAATGTAAGTGCTTTTAAAAATATTTCTGGTATCCCATGCCATAGGTGAATATCAGGTTTTCTTTCTCTGTTCTGCTGATCTTGTTATACAGCAACCGGGTATTGAGGTTGAGGCCTTTCCATAACTGGTAGGTAAATTCCGTATCACTTGAAATGATATGATCGCTGATATACGCTAATGACGGTTGGAAAAAATTGCTGGTGCGGAAGGTAAAACGATCACCCGGTTTAAACATAAACTGAACCCTTAGCGAATTGCGGATGGTTTGGTAATTGATAGTAGCCGTGTCGCCCTGTATAATGCGGCTGGTTTCACCGATCATACCATTGCTTATGTTGAGCCAAAGGTTAGGCTTATTGAGAAAGTTATAGGCTATACCCAAACCG
>JBQGCI010000506.1:0-16807 GCA_052038405.1 Acinetobacter pittii | reverse complement strand
TTATGAAGGACCAGGATTTTTCCGGTAATATGAAATTAGTTACCGGCGGTTATCCTAAACTAATAACGGACCGGTACCAGACCCGGAATGCTAAAAAAAGTAATATTCTTTACAAAGCCAATCAACAGGTACTGACGTTTTCCAATAAAGACAATAAAAAAATGGATATTATTTTCCAGGTATCTGATGATGGAGTTGCCTTCCGGTATTTCTTCCCCTGGATAAAAAACACCGAAACGATTCTCAAAGAGCGCACGTCGTTTTCATTTAGCAGCCAGGCTAGAGCGTGGTTGCAGCCTATGAGCGAGGCGAAAACGGGCTGGAAGCAATGTCATCCTTCTTACGAGGAGCATTATCTACAGGATATTGCTGTAGGCTCCGTGTCGCCTTTAAAATCGGGTTGGGTATACCCTGCGTTATTTAAAACAAATAATACATGGGTGTTAATTACCGAAGCCGGGCTCGATGGTACTTATTGTGGAACCAGGTTGGTCAATGATTCTTTATCTGCTGTTTATGCAGTCGGCTTTGCTGATCCGAGAGAAGTGTTCACAGGTGGCGGTTATTTGCCCCGGAACAAAAAAGCATGGTTGACACCCTGGCGTGTTGTAACGATCGGAAGTTTAAAAACTATTACAGAGTCAACATTGGGTACCGACGTAGCGCCACCCGCCATACTAAAGGATGCCTCTTTTGTAAAACCTGGAAAATCCAGCTGGAGCTGGATCAATAGCAAGGATGATCATATCACTTATGATGAGCAAAAAAAGTATATTGACTATGCGGCTGACATGCGCTGGCAATACTGTTTAATAGACGTAGACTGGGATACGAAGATCGGGTATGACAAGATAGCCGAACTCTCGCGCTACGCCAAACAAAAAAATGTAGGGTTGATATTATGGTACAACTCGGCAGGAGATTGGAATACCATAACGTATCATCCGAAGGACATGCTGCTGACAAAAGACAGGAGGGAAAAGGAATTCAGAAAGATCCAGGCGATGGGTATCAAAGGAGTTAAGATTGATTTCTTCGGCGGCGATGGACAAAGCATGATCCAATACTATATCGATATATTAAACGATGCAGCAAAATATAAGCTGCTGGTGAACTTTCACGGCGCTACCTTGCCCAGGGGCTGGCAGAAAACCTATCCGCATCTGATGACAGCCGAGGCTATCTATGGAATGGAAATGGTTACTTTCGACCAGGCTGCAGCCGACAAACAAGCCACGCATTGTGCGATGTTACCGTTTACCAGGAACGCGTTCGATCCGATGGATTTTACACCCATGAATTTAACCGGGCTCACTCTATCTGCCTGCACCCGGAAAACAACTCCTGCATTTGAGCTGGCCCTTTCCGTATTATTCCTTTCGGGCATACAGCATTTCGCACAGGCACCTGAGGGCATGGAAAAAGTGCCTGTTGATGTAAAGCATTTTTTAAAGACACTTCCCAACTACTGGGACGATACCAGGTTCTTAGACGGTTATCCGGGTAAATATGCAATCATTGCCCGGCGGAGTGCTGATCGATGGTTCATCAGCGGTATCAATGGAGATAGCAGCGAGCGCACAGTGAAGCTTGATCTTACTGCTTTGAATATAAAAAGCGCCACCGTATTTACAGATGCCGCAAAGGGTGAGCTGTTTTCAATAAAAGATTGGGATACCCGGCGGGGCAAAATAAATGTTACACTTCAGGCTAATGGCGGGTTTGTGATGGTGAGTAAATAAGGCGTCCTATCAATAAACAATATTAATACCAATAATGAAAAGGGTTATTTTTTACGGCTTTTTGGGCCTTCTTGTATCTGCAAACGTTGGCGCTCAAAATAAAATAGTGATTCAGTCCGACTCAGGAAAATTTGTCATCAACAAAAATATTTATGGCCATTTCTCCGAACACCTGGGGCGCAGTATCTATGAAGGCATATATGTTGGCAGCAAAAACAGGCAGATACCTAATACCGGCGGCATCCGCAATGATGTGGTGGCTGCATTAAGGAAATTAAAAGTGCCATTACTGCGTTGGCCCGGGGGATGTTTTGCTGATACCTATCACTGGAAGGATGGAGTAGGGCCGCGAAAGAAAAGGGCCAGTATTGTCAACCAGTGGTGGGGCGGTGTAACCGAGGATAATAGTTTCGGTACAAACGAGTTTTTGAATTTTTGTAAAATGATAGCTGCTGAACCTTATATATCCGGCAATGTAGGCAGCGGTACGCCCCAGGAAATGTCTGATTGGGTGAATTATGTAAACGGCGCTCCGGAGGCCAGTCCTATGAGCCAATGGCGGGTTAAAAATGGTCAGAAACAGCCCTGGACCGCCACTTACTGGGGAGTAGGTAATGAGGCATGGGGTTGTGGAGGAAACATGACTCCTGAGCATTATGCCAACCTGTTTCGCCAGTTTGCTACGTATTTAACACCGGTAAATAATACAAAAATGTTCCGTATTGCTTCAGGCGCCAGCAGTGCCGACGAAAACTGGACTGAAGTATTAATGAAGAACATACCCCTGAACCTGATGCAGGGTATTGGCGTGCACCATTATGCTGTAATAGATTGGCAAAAGAAGGGGTCGTCCGTAAATTTTTCTGAGAAAGAATATTTTGCTACAATGAAAGAGGCATTAAAGATGGATGATATTGTTTCCCGCCACGCTGCCATAATGGATAAGTATGATCCCGGGAAACAGGTAGCTTTAATTGTGGATGAATGGGGAGGGTGGTATGATGTGGATCCCGGTACCAATCCGGGTTTTTTATTTCAGCAAAATACCATGCGGGATGCGGTGCTGGCCGGTGCAACCCTTAATATTTTTAATAATCACTGCGAACGTGTGCAGATGGCGAACCTGGCTCAAATGGTGAACGTATTGCAGGCGGTAGTGCTTACCGATAAAGAGAAGCTGATACTCACCCCCACGTACCATGTAATGGAAATGTATAATGTGCATCAGGATGCAACCATGCTTCCGGTAGAAACGATAAGCGAGGACTATGAATTTGAGGATGGCAAATTGCCTGCCATTTCAGCTTCTGCTTCAAAAGATAAGAATGGGGTTACCCATATCAGCCTGGCTAATATCGATGCATCCCGGGCTAAGGAGATAACGATTGAATTAAAAGGCAGCGCCTACAAAACCATTTCAGGGCGCATATTAACCTCCGATAAATTACAAAACCATAATTCATTCGATATTCCTGAAAAAATCAAGCCGGCTCTCTTTAATGTTGAGATACATGATAATAAAGCCCTGGTACGGGTTCCTCCTTTTTCGGTGGTGGTGCTCGAAGCGAACTAATGATCTTTTTTTAAATTTAATACTATTCGTTTTGATACAGAAGTTTTTACAGGTACTTGTTTTTACGTTCGTTTTATTTCAGCCGGCATGGGCGCAGGAATTAAATACGGACCGCCGGCAGCTTTTTGATCACAATTGGGACTTTTACCTGGGGGATAGTGTACCGGCATCCACTAACACGGCGAGTCCTGTTAACTGGCGGAAAGTAGATTTGCCCCACGATTGGAGCATTGAGGGAATAGTTAACGTCGATAATCCGTCGAAGGGCGGTGGCGGCTATTTTCCTGCGGGTATTGGCTGGTACCGGAAAACATTTATAGCTCCGGCAGCCTGGCGGGGAAAGAAGATTTCGGTTTATTTTGAAGGTATATATATGAATGCCGAGGTGATCATTAATGGTAAATCGCTGGGCACCTGGCCCTACGGTTATTCATCGTTTTCGTATGATCTCTCTCCCCATTTAAAAACAGGAGGGGAAAATGTAATATTGGTAAAAGTAGATAACTCGCAACAGCCCAATAGTCGCTGGTATAGCGGTTCAGGTATTTACAGGCATGTTTGGATGGTAGTCACCGATCCTGTGCATATAGCGCAATGGGGTGTGTCTGTTACCGCTGATAACATTTCGGCAAAGCAGGCATCCGTACAGGTGTCTACAGTAATAAAAAATGAAACGCCGCATGTTCAAACCCTGTCAGTAGCCGCAAGCCTGGTTGATCATACTTCAAAAAAGGCAGGTAGTCACCATGTTAAAATACAGGTGCCTGCGAATAGCGAAAAACAGGTGGTTCAAAACATAGTTGTAAAAGAACCGTTACTCTGGTCGGTGGAAACTCCACATTTGTACCAGGCTCATGTTTCTTTGTCTTCCTCTGGTAAAAAGTTCGATGAAACACGAACGCCATTTGGTATCCGCTCTATTAAATTCTCTGCTGAAAAAGGTTTCCAGTTAAACGGTACCACGGTTAAAATATCGGGTGGTTGTGTGCATCATGACAATGGATGCCTGGGCGCTGCAGCCTACGACCGCGCCGAGGAACGTAAAGCTGAGCTGCTCAAAACAGCGGGCTTTAACGCCGTTCGTACGTCACATAATCCACCTTCCGAGGCTTTTTTAAATGCCTGCGACAAATTAGGATTACTGGTGATGGATGAATCATTCGACTGCTGGCAGGTGGGCAAAAATAAAAATGATTATGCCCGGTTTTTCAAAGAATGGTGGAAGAAAGATCTGGAAGCAATGGTCCTGAGAGACCGTAATCATCCTTCTGTTATTATGTGGAGTACCGGCAACGAAATAGTGGAAAGAGCCGCACCGGAAGCGGTGGTAACTGCAAAAATGCTCCGGTCGGCGGTTAGGGAACTCGATACTACAAGGCCGGTGACCTCTGCAGTGGTGAATGCTAAAAAATGGGAGGATCTGGATGCTTTAATGGACGTGCATGATATTGCAGGATATAATTATCATTTGAATGCGGCACCGGAAGATCACTTAAGAGTACCCTCACGCATCATTACGCAAACCGAATCCTATCCCAAGGATGCCTTTGCCAATTGGGCGTTGGTGCAGGACAACAATTTTATTATCGGCGATTTCGTGTGGACGGCGATGGATTACCTGGGAGAGGCAGGCATCGGCCGCAATTATTACTCGGGAGAAACACCCGGCGAACATTGGGAAAATGATCTGTTTCCCTGGCATGGGGCTTATTGCGGAGACATTGATCTGATTGGTTATAGAAAGCCGATATCACATTATCGCAGTATGTTGTATAATAGCAGGGAGAAAATATTTCTGGCAGTTCGCGAGCCTATGCCGGAGCCCCTTAAGATTAAAGAAACATGGTGGTCGGTGTACCCAACCTGGGAAAGCTGGAACTGGGCCGGATTTGAAGGCAGGCCGATACAGGTTGAAGTATATTCGAAGTATCCGCAGGTACGTCTTTTTTTAAATGGCCAGCTTATAGGAGAAAAAAACACCTCGCGGGCAACCGAGTTCAAAGCTGTCTTTTCCGTGCCTTATGTTGCCGGGGTTTTAAAGGCTGTAGGGGTGGAAAACGGAACGGAACAGGAGTCCGCCATTTTGCAGACGGCAGGTGAGCCTGCTCAAATCAAATTGACTCCCGACAGGAAGATGCTCAAGGCCGACGGGCAGGATCTATGTTTTGTGATGGTAGATATTACCGATAACAAAAACATACCACATCCGGATGCTTCCCATAATTTACAGTTTGCGATACAAGGGGCCGGCACCATTGCAGGAGTAGCTAATGCTGATTTAAAAGATTGGGATAGTTACGGGGGTGATCAGCGAAAAGCCTGGCATGGTAAGGCATTGGTAGTAATAAGAACAAAGCAGCAGCCCGGAACAATTACCCTGACAGCAACGGCAGCAGGCCTTGAAAAAGGAGAACTAACCATTTCAACCATGCAATAAATAATATAGTGAATCAAATCATACTTTTTAGCGTATGCTTCCTGGTGGCATTGCAGTCATTTGCGCAATTGCCGGAAAATGTTTTGGAGGAGGGCTTTGAAAAAGGGATCCATTCGTGGACGTCTTGGGGACCTGATAGCAGCGTTGCAGAACCGGTTTATTCAGGAAAACATGCTTTGCAGCTTTCTTCCGGCGGACGCATATCTAAAGCTATCAGTCTTTTGCCCAATCATGTTTATAAATTGTCGGTTTGGCTCAAAACCGCCAGTGGTTCAGACGACATCCAGGTTCGTATAAAGGGAATTAATGGAGATCTGGCGGGAGGCGCTTCAGCCTTAGCCGGTTGGGTACAAATGGAAAGGGAATTTACGACCCCGGCCCACCAGGTAGAAGCTACCATAGAATTATATCATCCTCGAAATGCAGCTGAACATCCGGCCTGGGCCGATGAACTGCTTATTGTAGATATGGGTTTAGATAAAGAAGCTAAGGCGTCCGGTATTCGCCCGTTACCAGCTCGCGTGCCACGCAGTGACCTCGGTATTCAACAGCAGTCCAATGATCAATTGAAATGGCTTACAGATGCCCGTTTTGGTATGTTTATTCATTGGGGATTGTATGCAGGCCCCGGCAGGGGTGAATGGTATATGGAAAATAACGCAGTACCCATTGAAGAATACCGCAAACTGGCTTATCCCGTAAGCGGCAACGAATATTTTGCCGCCGATCAGTTTGATGCAGCCGCCTGGGCCGCCCTGGCGACATCTGCAGGGATGAAGTATATGTGCCTCACTGCAATGCACCACGATGGGTTTGCCTTATTCGATAGTAAATATAGCCATGCTTTTACCAGCAAACAAACACATAACCGGGATTTTGTAAAGGAATATACCGATGCCTGCCGCAATGCAGGTCTCAAAGTAGGCTTGTACAAAACTTTGATCGATTGGCGGTACCCCGGTTATTATGATGTAAGAGGAACCGGCGTTAAAAAAAATAACTGGGGTTACACTACCGATATATCGCACAAAGAAAATGCCCGTCAACTGAAAGAAGCTTTGTATGCCGATATGAAACAGTTAGTGACAGGTTATGGTAACATTGATTGGATCTTTTGGGATGGTGGCTGGTTGGGCCAACAGGGAACCGATGCCGATGCGGCTTATTTCTGGGAGCCGGGAAAATATCTGGATACAGCAAACGAATGGCCTGTCAATAATTGTTTCCAGGATAAAGACAGTACAACCGGCAAGCCATTAGGCCTTATGGGAATGATAAGAAAATACCAGCCTGATATTATTGTGAACCCCCGCTCATCATGGATGGGCGATTTTATGAGTGAAGAAGGAGGCGCCCCGATAACCGGCCCGGTAAGAACCAGAGAGATCTGGCAAAAATGCATGACCATTGGCGGCGCCTGGGGATATACACCGGATCTGGAAGATAGCAGTAAGCTTATTTCATTTAACCAGCTAAAACGTATGCTGGCCGATGTGGTTATCAGGAATATGTCCCTGTTGCTTAATGTGGGACCCGACCGGCACGGGGCAATCAGCCGGCCGGTTGTACAATTGCTGCAGCAAACAGGTAATTGGCTGCATAGCAGGGAGGAAGCTATTTATGGGACTTTAGGAGGTCCCTGGAACCCCAAAGACGGACAGTATGGTTTTGCCTACAGGGATAGCACCATCTATGTATACCTGCTCGATGATTTCAAGGGCAATGTCATCACATTGCCGGCAGTAAATAAGGGGCAACGTGCCGTTAAAGTCTATAAAGTAGGCGCTAATTCCCGGTTGCATTTTACCCAGAACCATAAAAATGAGATCACCGTTCGGGTTCCAGATGCCACCGACAATATCCGGATTCTTGCTGTAAAGCTAAATCGAAATGTAATGAATTAATCAACGATAAGAGATGAAAAAGATAATTGCTCTTTTTATGCTAAGTTTAGTTAGCATTTCAATATACTCCCATCCAGCCCAACGATTTTTCCCAAAGGAACAGCTAATTACCAGCGGAATCTATTATTATCCTGAGCAGTGGCCCAAAAACCAATGGGAGAGAGATATTAAAAAGATTGCTGAAATGGGGTTTGAGTTTGTGCACCTGGCAGAGTTTGCCTGGTTTAAAATGGAGCCGAAAGAAGGTGTATTTGATTTTACCTGGTTAGATGAAGCACTGCAATTGTGCATAAAATATAATCTGAAAGTGGTCATGTGTACCCCCTCGGCCACTACCCCTGCCTGGATGCGTATCAGGTATCCCGAAACTTTTATTATGGATGGTCATTATATCCGTTCAGAAAATGGTACACGTGGCCTGGGCTCCATTACCAATCAGAAGTATCGATATTTCGTAAACAGGATCGTAACAGCGCTGGCAAAGCGGTATGGCAATAATAAAAACGTCATCGGGTGGCAAATAGATAATGAGCCGCCGGCTATTACTGATTACAGTCCATCATCACAAACGGCATTTAGACAATGGCTAAAGAAAAAATATAAAATCATAGATGCGCTCAACGCTGCATGGGGTACGGCTTTCTGGAGCCAATGGTTCAATAGTTTTGGCGAAGTGGTGATACCTAATACCAACCTCGTAGGATGGTGGGGAAATAACCCTCATGCATTGTTGGACCTGAAGCGGTATCTGGCCGACAGCCAGGCGGAGTTCCTGGATTTCCAGGCAGGTATTCTAAAGCAGTATTGCATCAAAGAGCAATTTGCTACCACTAATTATACAGCCGTTTCTACAGGAGCCGACGCGCTTCGGACACAGAAGCTCGATTTTGCAACATATACCGCTTATCCAAACGGGGGCAGCGATAATATCGGTACAGAAGGCTTCCGGTTAGGAAGCAGTAAGCTGGTACTCTTCGCTGCAGCTTATTACCAGCAATTGGGAGGTGTTTCCGGTGTAATGGAAATGCAGCCGGGGCCGGTAAACTGGGGGAGCTATAATCCGCTGTTATTACCGGGTGCTGTACGGATGTGGCTCTATCACAGCTTTGCAGCAGGTGGCCGTATTGCCTGCTCTTATCGCTTTCGGCAGGTATTGTATAGTGCTGAGCAATATCATGCCGGCACTATGAAAACAGACGGCGTAACACCATCGCCGGGTGGCGAAGCGTATATGCAGTTTAATAAAGAAATGAAGCAGCTGCGGGCCCTGTATAACCCCGCTGCAGCACTGCCTCCCCAACTCGCAGCCCGTAAAACCGCTATACTTTGGAACCTGGAGAATTTTTGGTCTGTCGACCGGCAGCGGCAAACCTACCAGTGGGATACCTGGAACTATCCCATCCGGTTTTTGGAAATTGCCAGGTCTTTTGGCGCTCCTGTAGATGTAGTAAATGAAAAAACAGATCTGTCAGCATACAACATCGTTATAGTGCCCGCTTATGAAATGGTTGATTCGTTGCTGGTTCAAAAATGGAAACGCTACGTTGCGGGGGGAGGCCAGTTAGTAATTACCTGCCGAACCGGTGTTAAAGACCGGTTGGGGCATTTCTGGGAAGATGAAACTGCTGCGCCGGTGGCGCAATTGGTAGGCGCCCGCATCACCGCAACCGATATGCTGGCCGGTCATCATAAAGGAGAGATTTTGATGAACGATGCGCATTATCATTGGAACGACTGGGCTGATTTGCTGGAACCTGCCGCAGGTACGGAAGTGCTGGCGGCATATGATAACCAGTTTTACAAGGGCAAGGCGGCGGTTGTACAACGAAAAATCGGAAAAGGTGCCGTATGGTATGTTGGTGTAAGCACCGATGATGCAAAGCTCGAAACCGCACTATTAACCAAAGTATATGCCGAAGCCGGGGCAACTACAGAACACTATCCGCCCGGCGTGCTGGTGTATTGGAGAGATGGCTTTTACATAGGAGTCAATTACTCTTCCGATAATTACCCGGTGCAACTGCCCGCCAACGCTACTATAGTAATTGGAGAACCTGTAATTAAGCCGGCAGGGGTATTGGTGTGGAAAGAGGATCCGTACAAATAAAAAACAAGCATAAAAGCATTTTAAAGCAATGAGCATCAGAACTGCCTATATTGGTTTACTTATTTGCTGGCTGTTGGTAGAACCAGGCAGGAGCTGTAGCCAGACAGCCATGGTGAATTTTACAGGGCGCGACAAAATAATGTTAAACGGTAACTGGCAGGTCATGGTCGATCCTTTTTGCACAGGCGATGCCAAACAGGTTGGGTTAGAACGAATGCCTGGCAGGGCAACCAACTTTGTAGAGTATTCTTTTGACGGCGGGCCTTTCCTTAAAGTTCCGGGAGCTTTTAATACACAGCGTACGGAGCTGAATTTATACGAAGGAGTGGTATGGTATCAAAAGCAGGTGCAGGTACGCAAGAAGCCGCAAAAAAGATATTTCCTGTATTTCGGCGCTGTGAATTATTTAGCCGATGTTTTTTTTAATGGAGTTAAACTGGGATCACATGAAGGAGGTTTCACACCATTCCAGTTTGAAATTACCGGGTTGCTGACCGATAGCTCGAATACCGTTATTGTTAAAGCCGACAGCAGGCGTAGGCAGAATGGTCTGCCCGGATTAGGCTTTGACTGGTTTAACTACGGCGGCATTACCAGGGATGTAGCTATAATCGCAACGGAAGATACTTATATAAAAGATTACTTTATTCAGCTAAAGAAAGGCAGTATCGATACCATCAGCGGATGGGTGAAGCTCGAGGGCCCGACTTTGCCTGCTCGGGTTACCATTTCAATACCCGAAATCAAACTCAGGTATATATTAAAAACAGATCACGGTGGTTACGCTACCATACAATGTAAAGCGGGTTTGCAATATTGGTCCCCGCAAAACCCTAAAAGATACCGCGTTTTGATTGAGGCAGGCAACGAAAGGCTGGTGGATACTATTGGCTTTAGAAATATTGAAGTAAAGGGTAACGACGTATTACTTAACGGCCGGAAGATCTTTCTGAAAGCGGTTAATATACATGAAGAAAACCCTTTAAAAAGAAGCCGGAGTACGAATGAGGGCGATGCGGCATTGCTGTTGTCGGCAGCAAAAGCGTTGGGTTGCAATATGGTACGTTTGGTACATTACCCGCATAACGAAGCAATGGTACATGTTGCGGAAAGGATGGGCTTAATGGTATGGAGCGAGATGCCGGTATACCAGCATATCGATTTTTCAGACAGCACGGTTCCCCGCAAAATCATCGCCATGCAGCAGGAGATGGTGACCCGCGATAAGAATCGTTGTGCGGTCATCGTATGGGCACTATCCAACGAAACCTACCCGGGAACAGCCAACCGCGATGCCGTGCTTATAAGGAGCACTGCAGCATGCAGAAATTTAGATGATACAAGGCTGGTTGTTCATGTAGCCAATACACAGGGATATACCCATAATATATTAACCGTATGGGATTCGATCTATCATTATTCCGACCTGGTTGCGGTAAATGAATATATGGGTTGGTACCAGCCCTGGCAGGGCCAGCCGGGGGCAATGAAATGGGATACCAGGTTTCCGGGTAAGCCGCTGTTCATTTCCGAATTCGGGGGCGAGGCGTTATGGGGCAATAGAAGTACTCCGTCAACCGGTATTGCTGTCTGGACCGAGGAATTCCAGAGAAAGATATATGAAGACCAGATTCGTATGTTCGAACGGGCGCCCGGCTTGTGTGGGGTGGCGCCATGGATATTATTTGACTATAAGTCGCCTGTGCGAATGAACCAGGTTTTTCAAAAAGGATATAACAGGAAAGGACTGCTTTCCGAAAACGGGAATAAAAAGCAGGCATGGTATATAATCAATAATTATTATAAACGACAGGGAAACGTCAGGTAGTGCCGGGCTTTTGCAGGCTCAAATGGAACCGCGATGAAAAAGGAAACAACTATTTATGATATTGCAAAAGAGCTAAAGATTTCTGCGTCAACCGTAAGCCGGGGATTACGAAATAGCGAAGAGGTGAAAAAGAGAACAGCGTCTTTAATTGCAAAAAAGGCGAAGGAAATGGGATACCGGCCCAATAATTTTGCTGTCAATCTCAGGAATAAACATACTGATACTATAGGAGTAATCGTTCCAAAGTTAAGCAGCCATTTTATTGCTTCAGTCCTGGCTGGTATGGAGGGGGTGGCTCATGAAAACAGGTATAATTTAATTATTGCCCAGTCTCTGGAGAAATATGAAAAAGAAAAGGAAAGTGTAACTGCAATGTTCGCTAACAGGGTAGATGGGCTCTTGTTATCACTGGCATCTGATACTAAGGATCTCGGTCACCTTACTCCGTTTTTGCGGGCACAAACACCGGTAATCTTTTTTGACAGGGCCGCTGATTCTGAAAATATAAGTTCCATTACGATCGACAATTATCGCGCAGCCTATGAAACCACCCAACACCTTATCGCGCAGGGGTGTCGATCTGTTATACACTTAGCCGGTAACGACGGGAGGGACTTATATGCCTGCCGGATAAAGGGATATAAGGATGCGTTGCTGAACAATAATATAGCATTCAGGGAAGACCGGGTGTGGCGCTGTGGTTTGGATGAAAAGGCCGGAATGGAAGCTGCCCGTAAGATACTGCTCATGCCGCCTTTTAAGAGGCCCGACGCCGTATTTGCTGCAAATGATATCTCTGCTATTTATTGCATGTTGCATTTAAAGGAGCATGGCGTGAACGTTCCTCAGGATATTTGCATTGCCGGATTTAATAACGATCCCGTTTGCTCGATGGTAAAGCCAGGATTGACATCGGTTGATTACTCGGGTTTTGAAATGGGAAAAATGGCCGCGCTGAATTTAATAGATTTAATCAGGCGTCCTCGAAACCAATACCCGGTAACGGCTGTTGTTATGAATGCGAAACTGGTTGTTCGCGAATCTTCTTTGCGAATGGCCCGCAGACTTTAGCATAGTTTAAATGGCGCGACTCAACAAAATATATTGTTTTGGGAAGTAGCGGGGGAGACCAGGAAGTAGCAGCAGGCGCTGGTCTGCTATAGAAGCATTCACTTTGCTAAAGCATTTTTTACCGCTTCTTTCCTGGTTTTGGAAACCGGAATCTTACTCCCGTTTTGCAGTAGCAGAAATCCGCCATCTTCCTTTAAATAACTTTTTACATATAAGGGGTTAACCAAATGTGTTTGATGACACCTTATAAAATCGTGAGGTAAAAGTAACTCCTCGTATTCTTTTAAAGGGCGCGACACCAGCGTGGTTTCCTCCCCCGATATATGGAAGTATGTGTAGCTGTTCTGCGCTTCACAACGGATGATATCCTGTACCGCCACATACCGAACCTCCTGTAACAGGGGCAAAGCTATTTTAGCAGGTTTTCTATTGCCCTGTATATGATCCAGTAAAAAATCAAGTTGCAGGTTTCTCTTCTTCAACTGTATTTTTTGAGTTGCCTTGTTCAGCGCGCGTGCGAGTTCTGTGATATCGATCGGTTTTAAGATGTAATCCAGCGCCGCATATTTTATGGCCTGTATTCCATATTGGTCATAGGCTGTAACAAATATAACTTCGAAGGACCTCTCGGGCACCGACTGCAGTATTTCAAATCCGGTTGTGTCGTCCATCTGGATATCGAGAAACAACAGGTCGGGTTGTAACGATTCTATGACAGCAATAGCTGTGGGCTTATTACCTGCATAGCCGATTACTTCTACATTGGAAAAGTGCTTACTCAGTATGTTTTGAAGGTTCTCAATATTATGAGGTTCATCATCTACCAGTACCGCTCTCATGTCAGCCAGTTTTTTATTGTAAGTATAATCCGTGTTTCAGAAACACCTGACCGGATATCCAGGTCAAAAATAGGACCATGGATGGTATTGAGTAAAGATAACCGGCTTTTAGATAATTCCAATCCCTTCCCGGGATAGGATATGGAAGATGTAAAGCCTTTTCCGTTGTCGGTAATCTCAATGAAAAGATCAAATCGCTCTCTTCGTATGTTCACCATTATTTTCCCCGCGTCTTTTAATGAAGCAATGCCATGCTTCACTGCGTTTTCCAGAAAAGGTTGCAGGAGCATCGGAGGCACTTCTGTATTTTGAATATCAACGTCGGGTGCTACCATAACCTGGTAATTGAATCCGAACCGCAATTGTTCCATTTGCAGATAGTACTGTAATAGTTCGGTTTCATCTTTTAGCGGTATCAGGTCTTTATGTGCATCGTTTAAAACCATGCGGGTGAGCTTCGAAAAAGTGGAGAGATAATCATTGGCCCTTTCATTTTGCTGCTTGTTCAGCAGGTTTTGTATACCCGAAAGGGCATTGAAAATAAAATGGGGGTTAAGCTGCGACTGTACGGCCTGCATGCCTAGACGGGCTTCTCTGGCGGCTTGCTGCGCTTTTTGGAGACGCAGGCGCTGACGCTGCTTCAGAAGCAGGACGTAGCCCAATGCTATCGCTGCCAGGGCACCAACGATCACCAACACATCGGAGCTGCTAAAAGCGCGCGGGTGTTGCACTTGGAACGATAGCATATTAGAAGCGACAATCGGTAATTTTTTTCTTGACGGTGTCCAGGTCCTCCGGTAGTCAGCAGTGGTTACGAACACCTGGTACCTGCCGTCTTTTGTTACAAGACTTTTGGGGATATTGATGCTGTAAAGAGGGGCGGGGAGCTTGTTCCAGTCGATTTCAGAAGGGATATGGGCCATTTGATTCACAAAACGATCTGCCCTGGTCCAGTTCGAGGGCAGGTCGACAGTGTCCGCGGCACCCCCGGCATTCCTGATAATATACGCTCTGTAAAAATAAGGGACATCGGTATGAATGGAGATACTTGCAGCGTTCAGATCTTCGTCGCTGTTGATAGTTAACCCGTTAAGAACCTTTATCCCGAAATTGCTCAGTAAATTAGCTGCGGTTTCGGGCGATTTTTTCTTTGGTAAGGTGGCTGGTAGCATATAAGCGACAGAACCGAATAGCTGTGGCGGGGAGAGCTGCCCGGTATGGACGATCTGCGTGATGACGCTTTCCGGATTATTAACATGATATAGCTTGATGGTAACAACCTGGTTACGGCATGCCAGGTGATCCAGGAAAAGGATGGTTTGGCTACCTCCCTGTGGCACCCATCGACCTTTTGGCAGTTGCCTCCAGTTGATTAAAACAGAAGAGTCGGCCGAGGTAATTGAATATCGCATGTCGTTCACTTTGACCTGGGATGTATCGAATTTGAAACTGATGGCTATTTGTTCTGCTCCAGGGTAGTATTCCAGGTTGGTGCGGGGGATTTCAAAGGTGGCAGGTACAAGATTATAGTACTGGCCTTTGGGTAGGATGTACCCTGATGCGATGGGACGCGTCCCGATTTGGAATTCCCCCTCAGCATTCTCGTCGGCGCTGTTGCCATAATAGGCGATACCACCACCGCTGTTGTTGGAGCTATAATTTGTCTGGGCCCGAATTGCAGTGGTTACTGTGAGCAACAGAAAGTACAGGATGAGCCCGGGATAGGAGCTGAAGGACAGGGTGAGGGTGGGTTGCTCCGCGCCGGTATTTCCGGCAAAATGCGTTAATGCTGAGGGTTGTAAAGCGGCTCCGGTTGCTGTTTGCTGCATTAGTATGGTTTTTTGATATGACATTTTTATCTTTTTGTGAAGATCGTTGCTCAGGTATATCCGGATTTAAGCAAACTTGCAAACTTACCGCACCAGTTTGTAAAATTATTATTTGAGTTTTTCAATTTTTTCCATTGTTACCGGGAATGGGTCAGAAGTAAGATATTTTGTCATAAGAATCGGGAAACTGCCGGTATCTTTATGTCAGGCTCTATCTTTGTATATAGGTCTGAAATATTAACCCTTATTCTGTTATAATCCTCATGAATACAAGAACTCTGAACCAGCGTCTTTTATTGATATTGATTGTTTCAACCTTTTTAACATCCGGGCTAAAGGCCCAGGATGCGGATAGCCTTTTTAAAGTGGCCCGGGAAGCAGCCTTTGAAAGGAAGGATTATGCCACTGCTATCAGGCTGTCAAAAGAAGTACTGCAGGTAAGTCCGGGTTACACAGATGTCGTTAACTTCCTCGGGCGGTTATATACCTGGAGCAAACAACCGGATAGCGCCCGCTGGTATTTTAACGAGGCCTTACGCCAGAAGCCCGGGTTGGAAAGTGCTTTTTCGGGCCTGACGGATTTGGAATACTGGTCAGAAAATTATGGCGCAGCTTTGGCTGTGGCGGGCAGGGGATTAGAGGCGTATCCCCGGTCGGAAAACCTACTGCTTCGTAAGGCCCAGGTGCTTTATGCCCAAAAGGAATATGCCGCAGCTATACCGGTTCTGGACACTCTTTTGCAGGTTAATAAAAAGAATAGCGAAGCCCGCCGTCTGGCTGTTCAGATACAGGAGCATATCGCTGAAAACGGCATTGGCGTGAGGTACGATTATATTCACTTTGATCAACAGTTTCCTGATCCCTGGCAGCTGGCCACCATAGATTATACGCGCTATACAAAAGCCGGAGCTTTTACAGCAAGAGTCAATTATGCCAACAGATTTGCAACTGAAGGACTGCAGTACGAACTGGAGTCTTATCCCCGTTTTTCCAAAACATTTTATGGCTACTTGAATATGGGCTATTCGGATAATCAGGTGGTATTTCCGAAGTGGAAAGCAGGAGCGTCATTATTCGCCAATTTACCCAGGGCTTTCGAAGCTGAACTGGGTATACGCTACCTGTATTTTAACAGGGATGTTTTTATGTATACATTTTATGCCGGAAAATATTATAACAGTTTTCTTTTTGGAGCCCGAACTTTCTTAACACCGCAAACTTCTTCTATTACACAAACCTACAGTGTTATGGCCCGTTATTATTTTGGCGGACCTAATGACTATATCGGAGTGTTGCTGGGATCAGGCCTTTCGCCTGATGATGTAAGGAGCAATGTGCAACTAAACAGCGGCTATAAAATGCGTAATTATAATGGCGAGATCAATGCGAGATTTTCCATACAACAGCTAAATATAATCACCGCTAATTTTTCACTTCTCAACCAGGAATATTTGCCGGGACAAAAAGGGAACCAGTT
>JBQGCI010000505.1:0-2490 GCA_052038405.1 Acinetobacter pittii | reverse complement strand
GGAAAATGAAGACCTGCGCCCCTCCGACAACAAGGGAATTCTGAAGATTGGCATCTCTCAAAGCATTGCCTGGCCGGGTCTTTACGCGGCACGTAAGCAATACCTTACATCGCAGTTAAAGTATGCCGAACTCAATACAGAGGCTTTGAATGCCATAATCAAACGAGATGTGCAGACAGCTTATTACAGCCTTTGGTATTTGCAGGACAAGCAGGAATTGTATAGACGTCTGGACAGTATTTATTCGGACTTGTTAAAAGCAACGGAACTGCGATTGCGCACGGGCGATATTGCGAAACTGGATAAAATTGCAGCTGAAGCCAGGTTGCGGGAAATACAGGCTTTTGTTGAGCAAAACAAAAAAGACATGGTATTGCAACAGCAGCAATTAATGCTGCTGCTCAATCATAACGATTGGCTGTTGCCCGTAATCCGATCGCTTGAAAAGCTTTCCCTCAATACATCAGAGAGCGGAAACGTACACCCGGTACTACAATTACAGCAGCAGCGTATAGATATGGCTTCTTCGAACATCACGGTTCAAAAGAACACCAATAAACCTGATTTCTCCGGCAGGTTTTTCAGTCAGCGGGTATGGGGCGCCCGGGATCCCTTTACCGGGTTTTCGGTAAGCGCCGCTATCCCGCTATTCGGAACAGGCGCAAATCGCAGCAAAGTAAAAGTGGCTGAGGCAGAAAGAGAAGTCGCTGAAAAGTCATTGGTCTATCAAACGCAGCAACTGCAAACACAAAAAGCATCGGCTTTAACCACTATTGAAAAAAACAGGGCCCTGGTCAGTTTTTATGAAAGCACAGGCTTACAACAGGCCAACGAGATCATTAAAGCAGCCGGTTTAAGCTACAGGGCCGGAGAGATCAGTTTTGCCGAATTAAGTCAATTCCTGAGCCAGGCCATCGGTATCCGGCAAAGCTACCTGGATGTACTGAACGAATACAACCAATCCGTTATCCAATTCAATTACTACAATAATCAACAATAACAATGAAGATCATCTATATATTAACAACCGGTATCCTCGCTACTGTATCCTTTACAAATTGTAGCAACAACCGGCAAAGTGATCAGATAATAACAACTGAGACTCGGCAGGAATCAGCTGCCGGCGGAGCGCATCATGAGAATGAAGAGGCATCAACCATTGCTACTGTTACCACAGAACAGATGAATGCTGTAGGGATTATGCTGGGCAATTTTGAAAATAAAAACCTGACCGCAACCATTAAAGCCAATGGCGCGTTGCGTGTACCGAATAATAATAAAGCCAATGCTACATCGCTGTATGGAGGCGTCATTAAAACACTTCGCGTACAAATGGGGGACCATGTAAGTAAAGGCCAGGTGATTGCGACCATAGAAAATCCGCAGTTCATCGAATTACAGGAAGAATACCTAACCATTGGCAGCCGGATCATGCTGGCTGAACAGGAAATGCAGCGTCAGAAAGAATTACATGAAGGAAATGCGGGAGCACTGAAAAACCTGCAGAATGCTACTGCTGAACTGAACACATTACGTACCCGCAAGGCCTCCCTTTATCGGCAGATCCAGTTAATGGGTATCAGCCCTTCCGGTATAAGCGCCTCCAGCCTGAGATCAGCCTTAGCGGTTACCAGCCCTGTTAATGGCACTGTCAGCGCAGAATTTGCCAAGATCGGCAGCTATGTGGATGTATCATCTCCGGTAGTAGAGATCGTTAACAACAGCCTGTTACACCTCGACCTGCAGGTTTTTGAAAAAGATCTCCCCTATATCAAAATAGGACAGGCGGTTCACTTCACACTAACCAATAATGCTACTACCACTTATACTGCCAAAGTATTCAACATTGGTTCTTCTTTTGAAAATGAAAGTAAGACCATAGCCGTTCACTGCACCGTTACCGGTAATAAAACCGGGTTAATAGACGGTATGAATATTACGGGTCTGATAAGCATTAATAATATAACTGCTTCTACAGTGCCCAATGATGCTATTGTTGAGGCCGATGGCAAGAATTACATATTTATCCAAACTAACAAAGTTGTAGAAACTATGAGCCGGGAAGTACCTGCACATAACCATAAAGACGACGAAAACGATGGACATGAGCCGGCATCAAAGACTGGTAGTTCGACAATGAATTTCGAAAAAATAGAAGTTGTAAAAGGTATTTCAGAATTAGGCTATACGGCTATTACACCCGTAACCGGCATTCCAGCCCACGCAAAGCTGGTTACAAAAGGCGCCTTCTTTATCAATGCCAAACTAGCCAATGCCGCGGGCCACGAACATTAAAACAACAACTATGAACTGGTTAAAAATCTACCTGCCCATATATCTCCTGTTTTATTTCGGAATTGCTTTTATCTTACCCACCTGGCGTACTTACCGGCAAACAGGTATATGGCCGGTAATGTTCAAGCGATCGGCCAGTGCACATGATTACATAGGCCGGCTGATGAAATGGCTGGTGGCGGGTTTATTCCTGAG
>JBQGCI010000504.1:0-2471 GCA_052038405.1 Acinetobacter pittii | reverse complement strand
GTTATGATCCCAGGCTATGATTTTTTTATAGCCCATTTTTTCCCTAGCCATTGTAGGGCCCAGGTAGTTTTTCAGGAAATCGCGTTCTTCCTCAGCGGTAAAAATGCATGACTCCCAGGTTTGCGTAGCCATAGGCTCATTTTGGATTGATATACCCCATATCGGGATGCCTTCCTTTTCATATGCCCTGATAAACTTCGGGTAGTAGTTTGCCCAGCTTTGGTAAAACTCCGGTTTCAGTTTGCCACCCTTCAGCATACTTTTGTTATCCTTCATAAAAGCGGGAGGGCTCCATGGTGAGGCATATACCGTCTGCCTGTTGGCTGCTGTAGCAATTGCCCTTTTAATCATCGGGATGCGATACTTCTTGTCGTGTTCTATATTAAAGGTTTTAAGGTCTTTATCACCTTCTTTAACGTAGGTGTAGCTTTCGCTTGAAAAATCGCAGCTGTGAATCGTGGTACGGGTTAAAGAATAGCCTATACCCGTGGTTTGATTGTAGTACGCATTAATAAGCTCTTCCTGTTTGTCTTTTGGCAGCTTTGCAAAGGTCTCTGCAGATGCATCAGTAATTGCACCTCCAATACCTAAGATCGTCTGGAAGGTTTGTTCAGGGTTTACGAAAACAACAACCTGGCCTACGTTCGGCTGTTTGAGTTCTTTAAAGGTAAGAGGCAGTGCCGATTTTGTGAGCCTCAAATCCGTTTTTTCGGCTGTGCTGTATACTTCTACAGTTTTATCGGTTATAGTGTATGGCTTTTTCTTTTGGGCAAAAAAAGATGTGCCCGAAAGCAAAAGCAGTATCAGGTATGTTTTTTTCATTGGATAGATACAGTTTTTATAACTGCAATATACTAAAAAGAAGTAAGCTTTTTAAGGTCTGAGATTGTTGTTACTGGGTCTTTGGCGCTGAAAACAAAGTTGCCTGCCACCAGTATATCGGCTCCGGCTTCAACCAGTTGTTTTGCATTTTTGTCTGACACGCCACCATCAATCTCAATAAGGGTAGAAGCTCCGTTACGATTGATTATCTCTTTCAGGGTTCTTATTTTTTCATACGTCCTTTCAATGAAAGACTGTCCGCCGAAACCGGGATTTACACTCATCATGCAAACCAGGTCGGTATCGTTAATCACATCTTCAAGCAAACTTACATTGGTGTGCGGATTTATAGCGATACCTGCTTTCAAACCCTCAGCCTTTATAGCCTGAAGTGTACGGTGCATATGGGTACATGCCTCATAATGTACGGTAAGGTTATTGGCACCAAGCTGCGCAAATGTTTTAATGTACTGATCAGGTTTTACGATCATAAGATGTACATCAATTGTTTTTTTTGCATGCATGCTGATTGCCTGTAGTATCGGCATGCCAAACGAAATATTAGGTACAAAAACGCCGTCCATAATGTCAACGTGAAACCAGTCAGCCTCACTGTTGTTAATCATTTCGATATCGCGTTGCAGGTTGCCAAAATCAGCCGAAAGTACAGACGGTGCAATAAGAGTGTTTTTCATTATGTTGTGTGTTTAGTAGTGCAAATATAAGCACTAAACTTTTGAAAATAGATCAATTGGCAGACATGAGAAAAATCTATTCCTACAAAAATTTTCAATACATCACAATTTTGGAATGATAGTTGCGTTATACTGTAAGATTTCCTGCAACAAATTATAATCGGGTTTAATTATACAGGAATTCCAAAGCATAAAAAAACTCCGGTAATCAGCCGGAGTTTCAATCATCAATCAAAAAACGAACAGTTATTGAACTGTTTGTGCGGTATATATTTTTATGCTGTAAATGCTATATTAACAGTGCCAAAATACGACTTATATTTAAAATATAAAACTTTGGTGTTAATTTTTCGCACTTTTTTAATTACCCTAAATAGGTTTTAAGGATTTTACTGCGTGATGTATGCTTTAACCTCCTGATTGCTTTTTCTTTAATCTGGCGCACACGTTCGCGGGTAAGGTCAAAAGTTTCTCCTATCTCTTCAAGTGTCATTGGGTGTTGATCGCCCAAGCCGAAATAAAGGCGTACTACATCAGCCTCACGAGGTGTAAGAGTTTCTAATGCTCTTTCAATTTCAGTGCGAAGTGATTCGTGGATAAGCTCACGGTCAGGATTTGGAGATTCGCCCGAACGCAATACGTCATAAAGGTTAGAATCTTCACCTTCAACAAGAGGCGCATCCATTGAAAGGTGGCGGCCACTGTTTTTCATGCTTTCCTTCACGTCATTCACCGTCATGTCAAGCTCTTTCGCAATCTCTTCAGCCGACGGGGCACGCTCGTTGCTTTGCTCAAGCAATGCATACATCTTGTTGATCTTGTTGATAGAACCGATCTTGTTCAGCGGAAGCCTCACGATACGCGACTGCTCTGCCAGTGCCTGAAGTATCGACTGACGGATCCACCATACGGCGTATGATATAAATTTAAAACCACGCGTTTCGTCAAAACGCT
>JBQGCI010000503.1:0-4454 GCA_052038405.1 Acinetobacter pittii | reverse complement strand
AATGGAGATAGTTCTTATGTGAAAGACACTATATTGGCAGACGTATCCAAGAGTTTCAGAATAAAACAGCAAACCTCTTTTGGTATATCATTCAATACGGCACTGTACGGCAGTTATGAATTTAAAGGAGAGAAAGTTAAGGCCATACGACATGTAATGAGGCCTACCTTTGGATTGAATTATACCCCGGATTTAACACGCAGATTCTGGAAGGAGGTACAAATTGATAGTATAGGCACCAAGGCTTTGTATAACCAGCTGGATGGCTTATACTCCAGACCGGTCAGCCAGTTCACCAGCAGAGAGTCGGGCGGTATCAGCTTTGGGTTAGACAATAACCTGGAAATGAAGGTAAGGGCGAAACCAAAGAAAAAGAAGCCCGCCGCCAGTGCTTCAGATGGAGACGAGGCGGATAAGGAGAAAGATTCTTTTGTTGATACGAAAGAGGAGGATGCCGAAAACGGTATAAAGAAAATAAAACTGATAGATGGCTTTGGCTTTAACGGGTCTTATAACTTTCTGGCAGATAGCCTGAAGCTGTCGCCGATCAGCATGTATTTCCGCACCAATCTTTTTGAAAAAATAAACCTGAATGCGTCAGCGACCCTGGTTCCTTATGAGTTGAATGAGACAGGATATGCAACTTCAAGGTATGCGTGGGCAAGTGGTGGCGGATTTAAAGTGGGTACCGTAACTAATGCCAGTATTTCCATGAGCACCAGTTTTCAGAGTAAGCCGAAGGACCCGGAGAAAGCAAAAGCCAGGGAAAAAGCCATTAATGAAAGTTTGAATGATCCCATGCTCCAGGGCGATCAAACAAGACTGCTGGAATATATGAGGCAAAACCCGGCACAATTCGTGGATTTTAACACTCCCTGGTCTATTAACTTGTCCTATTCATTAAACTATTCCCGGCAAAATCGGAATCCTTTAACGCTGCAAAGTTCCGCCAGCCCTATTACTTCCAGCGTTAACTTCAATGGTAGCTTCAACCTGACGCCGAAATGGAATTTCAGTGTGAATGGGTTCTATGACTTTTCAACTGCCAAGATCCAGACTTTTTCTATGGCTATTTCACGCGACCTGCATTGCTGGCAGATGGCTATTAATGTAACACCTATTGGTTTGTATCGCTTTTTCAATTTCACCATCAGCCCGAAAGCGGGTATATTACAGGATCTGAAGATCAATCGTAGCCGTTCTTTTGTTAGTACCAACAGGTAACTGTTAGTATTGATTGGATGTTGTTTTCTTCTGTGCAAAAACAAATTCGGCAAAGCCGAGTATATCCCAGAAGATGTTGGCATTAAGCTTTTGAGCACTGAACAAACCCGCCAGTAACCTGAAAGGCGTGAGCAACATAAATAATTTGTTGCGACGAATGCCTGACTGTATGATCCTGCAGCCATTGCGCTCAAATAGGGCGGATATTTCTTTTACAGAATAAAGCCTCACATGGGTAGGGTCATCTTTAAAGTTCAAAGTGCCGTGCATGCTGGGCAGGTGCGTGCTTTTTTCACCCGGGTATTCAATATAAAAATAGCCGCCAGGCTTTAGCTTTTTGATAAGTGCCGGTAAAACCAGGTCGCCGTTATGAAGATGTTCGATTACATGCGCCATCCTGATAAAATCGAAGTAACTGTCGGGAATACTTTCCAGCTTTAATTGGGTAAGGTCCAGTTCATAGAAATTATGCATGGCAGCAAAGTCGCTTTCTTCATTATTAAAATCCCTCACTATATCCAGTCCGTGGTATTCGCAATTGGGATACATCGCTTTTGTTTTGGAAGCCGACCGGTTACCTGCGCCAACATCAAGCAAGTTAAACGGCTTGTTGCCAAATGTTTTATTGATGTATAAAAACTTAGGCGTTTGTTTTTTTAGAAAACGAAACATAATAGTGGAATAGGCTTGTTTATTTTTAAGCTGTTTGTTGCTTTATATGATCGTACATAGTGGTAAAAACCTTTTCTTTCAATGCTGCTGCAGTGCAATTGTAGGAAGAGATGGCCGGCAGGAAGCAAATCTCGAGTTTCTTTGGTAAAAAGAAAAAGGTTTTATGCAGCGGAACCGCTTCTTTGGTGCCCGAAATAACAGCCGGTATAATATCGGTATTGGTTTCGCAGGCCAGTTTGAAAGCTCCGTTATAAAAAGGTTTCAGGGGGTCGCTGGTTCGGTTTCGTGTTCCTTCGGGGTAAATGCACATGTGCATGCCGGTTCTCAATACCCATTTCATTTTTTCAAAACTTACCCTGCGGCTTTTTTCGCTTTTGCGATCAACGAGCACCGATCCCTTGGCATAATAAAGGCCAAATAAAGGAACTTTAGCAAAGCTCATTTTGGCGATGGTTTTATTGGGGCCCGGTATAAACGGCGATGAAAGGGGGATATCAAGTAATGAATTATGATTACAGGTAACGATATAGCTTTTGCCTTTTTCAAAATGTTCTTTGCCCTTAACCCTGAAGGGACAACCGATGAGGAACAACCATACCCGCATCCAAACCCTGGAGATCCTGATGAGGAAATGGGTACCGCCCGGCTCAGGTATCAGGTAGGAGATCAGCGATAGGGGTAAAATGATCAAAAATGTAACAATAAAACTCAGTAAGCCCCAGGTGGCCCAAACTCTGCCTGCTATTTCTTTGAAAATATTCATGCCTGTTGTTGAATGTCAGCAAAAATAGTAGATTTCAATTTGGACCATTCATCTTTTAATACGCTGTAAAAAACAGAAGTGCGCCGGTTGCCGTTCCATAACAACGAGTGGCTTCTTAATGTACCTTCTTCAATGCCGCCAATTTTTTCCAGGCCTTTTCTGGCGCGCATATTGTGTACGCCGGTTTTAAATTCAACCCTTTCAAATTGCATGGTTTCAAAACTATGTTGCATCAGCAGGAACTTTGCATGCCGGTTCACTCCGGTGCTTCTAAACCGTGGTGCCAGCCAGCTCCAGCCAATTTCAAGTCTTTTGTCGTACCAGGCTATATTGCCGATGCTGCTGCTGCCGGCGATACGGCCCGACGATTTGTCTATAATGGTAAAAGGAAGCCTGTTACCTGCCTGCCGGGATAGCAGGGCATCTTCAACCCATTGCTTTAACTGTACCGGATCGCTCAGCTTCAGTGAAAAATAGGCCCACATATCTTCATCTTGTTGCGTGAGCTGAAGAAAAGGTTTGTAATCCGCCGCCTCCATCGATCGCAGCAATACCTTATCCGTTTCTATAGTCATTGCTCCTTGTTTTTGTGTACTCATTACCATCGGCGCATTTTTAATGGCGCCTGACGTCTTGTTATAGTTTCCAGTCCACCGGTTCTATACCTTTTTCCATCAGGTACTGATTGGTTGCAGAGAAATGCCGGCAGCCCAGGAATCCTGCGTGCGCCGACAAAGGAGAGGGGTGAGCCGCTTTTAGAATACAGTGTTTCGATTCGTCGATGAATGCCGCTTTTTCCTGCGCAAATTTTCCCCAAAGCAAGAACACTATATGTTCTTTCTCTTCAGCGATCTTTTTGATAACGGCATCTGTAAACTGGGCCCAGCCAATTTTAGCATGGCTCATAGGCTCGCCAGCCCGAACCGTTAGTGAGGCATTCAGCAAAAAAACACCCTCCGCTGCCCATTTACTCAGGTCACCGTTCTCCGGCCTTTCCATGCCTATATCCGTTTGCAGTTCTTTAAAAATGTTAACGAGCGAAGGCGGAGGAGGTACGCCGGGTTGAACGGAAAAACATAAACCATGCGCCTGTCCCGGACCATGATAAGGATCCTGTCCGAGTATCAATACCTTCACTTTGTTAAATGGAGTAGAATTGAAAGCATTGAAGATCATTTTTCCCGGAGGATATATCACTTTCTTTTGCTCTCTTTCTGTTTTGAGATGATTGACGATATGGGAGAAATAGGGCTTGTTGAATTCATCTTTTAGTTTTTCTTTCCAGGAATCTTCTATTTGTACATCCATCGATCAGGTAATTTAGGTCTCAAACCTACATGAAATTTTCCAATCCTAAAATCAACCGGATTACGAATGGGCTGATTTTTGCACACTACTGATGATGAGGAGGTCACAGACCCATACAACGGGTTTGTATGAAAAATGATGTAAATTACTGCAATGATTTTTATACTATGGAATATATAGACTATTATAAAGTACTGGGGGTAGAAAAGAATGCTACAGCCGATGATATAAAAAAAGCCTACCGAAAACTGGCGCGTAAACATCATCCGGATTTGAATCCAAACGACCCGGAAGCTGTTAAAATCTTCCAGCAAATCAATGAGGCGCATGAGGTATTGAGCGATCCGGAGAAACGCCAAAAATATGATCAGTACGGCCAGGATTGGAAATATGCGGAACAATTTGAACAGGCCCGCCGGCAACGGCAGCAGGAAAGCGGCCCGCAGCAGCCTTTTGGAGGAGATGAGTATTTCTCTTACAGTAACGA
>JBQGCI010000502.1:0-4114 GCA_052038405.1 Acinetobacter pittii | reverse complement strand
ATAAGATCTTACAGGATTTGACCCTTCGTGCTACCTCCCGAATTTCGGGACCACCACCAGGGCGATATTTCAAGAACTGTTCCTATAAGATAAGATCTTACAGGATTTGACCCTTCGTGCTACCTCCCGAATTTCGGGACCACCACCAGGGCGATATTTCAAGAACTGTTCCTATAAGATAAAATCTTACAGGATTTTGACCCTTCGTGCTACCTCCCGAAGCTTCGGGACCACCACCAGGGCTGACGGAACTCGTCAAAAAAAGTCCTCCCTTTCGAGAGGACTTTTCAGAGCGGAAGACCGGGCTCGAACCGGCCACCCCGACCTTGGCAAGGTCGTGCTCTACCAAATGAGCTACTTCCGCTTATAAAGAACTTTTGTTTTTGTGTTACTGTATTTCGTAACGGGATGCAAAAATAAGAGGTTTTTTTAAAATAACAAAATAATTTTCAAAAAATTATTTGTATTTCGGAGTATACAACGTGCTCTCCTGGATGTGTACTTTTGGTTTCTCGAATTTCTTAGTATACAATCTGTAGCAACCACCCCAGGTCATTAAAAAAAAGCAAGCGATACTTAAGTAAAAGATATATGCAGACGCTCTCACCCAGCTTTGGCCAAAGTCTTTCTTTTCATAATTCTGCAAACTCTCCTGATACTCCTGTTCCTTTAACTTTTCTACATCAAATGGTTCCATGTAATTATAATGTTGTGGTGCAAAAATAAAGGAAACAACCTAAAATAAACAAGCATTTACTTCATTTTTTAAAGGGTATGGCAATTGTTATTCACGATCTCCGAAAACTTGTTCTTACCCCTTACAAAGTGAGCCCAGATCAAAGATTTTCGAAGATAGCCACTGAGCAGCGCCTTCCTGTTTTGGGGAAATACACTTTTCTCCTGATCTGTAATGATCCATTTCACGAAAGACAGATGTGCGCTGAAAACCGCTACAAAATACCCCCCATCCCCTTTCAACAAGCTTTTAAATGCCGACACCGCATCCAGAACAAACCGGGCCAGCAAAACATATCCCTTTCTAAATCCATGCATGTTCTTATAGATCATGATATTGTTATTGCGAAAGTTCAAATACGTTTTTAAAGAATTGCCTTTAGGTAATGTTCCCCCTCCAACATGATATACTACTGCAGCAGGACAACTGTAAACAGCATATCCCAGTAACTGTATACGCCAGCACAGATCAATTTCCTCCTGGTGGGCGAAAAAGTAATTATCAAACCCACCCGCTTCATGAAACACCCGCGCACGTATGAATAAAGCCGCACCTGAAGCCCAGAATATGGGCACACTACTGTCATACTGCCCATGATCCTCCTCAGAAACGTCAAATACACGGCCCATCGCGAAAGGGTAGCCGTAATGATCAAGCCACCCCCCTGCTGCTCCTGCATACTCAAAATGATGAGGATGATGATAAGACAATAACTTAGGCTGGCAGGCAGCTACCTGTTCATCCTGCTCCAAAAGATGTACCATGGGCTCTATCCAGCCGGGTGTAACTTTTACATCAGAGTTTAAAAGCAAATAATAGTCGGCTGTTACCTGCTGAAGCGCCAGGTTATACCCCTTCGCAAATCCGTAATTTTCGCCAAGCCTGATAATCTCTATGGAAGGATAGGCTTGCTGCAAAAAAACAAGTGAATCATCTGTTGAATGATTATCGGCAACAATGACCCTGCAATTCTGATAGGTAGATAACAGTAAATGGGGCAGAAATTCCTCCAGGTACTTTTTACCGTTCCAATTTAAAATAACTATTGCTACTGATGATTGCTGCATGCTGTTGGCCGGCAAAAATAGGAACTTGTAAACTTACTGCTTATGTTGCAGGGCTTTTTTCCTGTAAAAAAACAAATGATACAATTGAATCAACGCTATTAGTCCGTTACTGATAATAATAGGCCACTTCAACCCGAGCATCACCCCGTACACAACAAATACCAGGCAAGCAAAAAAGTTAATCGCACGTATAAAGAGCACATTGCGGGGTAAAAAGGAAATAACCAGAAAAACCGTAGCCAGGTACCCAACCATTTCAGTAGTATCGTTCATAAATCAAGAGTTTAGCTTTTATAGTCCAACTTAAAACAAGTTACACTAATTTTGCAGGCAACGTTTTATTGAAAAAACTAATCTAAGAAAAATAAATAGATTTGGTCATGAAAACTCTTTTAATCGCGTCGCTACTATTTATAAGCACAGGTTTGTTCGGTCAAACAACGGGCAGCGTAAATGTTTACAAAGATCCCCGTATTGACGTTTTGCTGAAAAAGCAGGCCGAAACCAATGATCTGTCTACCCGCAATACGTCTAAACGACGGACGGCGAAAGGTTACCGGTTATTGGTAGTAAGCAGTAATAACCGCGGTGAAGCACTGGCCGCCCGCACTAAAGTGCTCACTAATTTCCCCGAGCTAAAAGCCTACATGTGGTATCAATCCCCATACTATAAAGTAAAGGCGGGCAATTTCACATCCAGAAGTGAAGCAGAAGCTTATCAGAAAAGAATGTCTTCTATGTTCCCCGGCAACATATTTATCATGAATGACACGGTTGAAGTAAAGCCGGAAGAAGCCGATGCCCAGGAATAATCCCCAACAAATATTTCCAGAAGTATAAGGGTTGGGTATAAAAAATTCCCGAACACGGCTATCAAACTCTTCCACCTTACTTGAGCGCCTTCTGATTTTTTAATGATCGTATGAAACTATGAGTCAACAAGCATCCACGACAGCAAGACCCACTCCGTACTTCATCATTAAAATTGTTATTGCCTTAATACTGTTTGCGGTTAGTGTTTACATCCCCTCTTTACAGCAGCACCAATGGATCACACAGCTGATCAATGGAGCCTGGACCTTTCTTATTCCCAGTACTGCCGTATCTGTTATCCGGTTTATTTTGATTTCATTTTACAATACAAGGCACGCTAAAAAAACAGTGAGAGGCAACTTCGTATTGGGTATCAGCCAGCTCACTGCCATACTCAATGTAGCTTTTTTTCTGCTGGCGTTTATGGTGGGACTGGGTATCAACCCGGTACAGTTTTTAACAAGCATGACTATTGTGGCAATGGCGATTGCAGTTACCTTCCGCGATTATATCACCAATATGATCAGTGGCTTGCTTATCATGTTTTCAGAGCAGCTTTCCATTGGCGACCGCATCAGAATAGGCAACGAGAAAGGCAGGGTGGAAGATATTACATTATCCAATATCGTATTAAAAAATGAGGAGGATGATATTGTCATGATCCCCAATAACTTCTTTTATAACCAGTCCGTTACCAATTTATCCGTTCACCGGTCTAAATTCTTCTATGTAAAGTTTGAGCTGCCTCTGACCGTAGCCCATCATTCAGACGAACTGGAAGCCAATCTGCAGGAATTACTTCGGACACATCCGGGGCTTGAAAAAGAAAACGAAGTGATACTTTCGGTAGAGCAAATAGGAAAAGACTTCGTGAAGTTTAAAATGGAATTGATAGCTATTAACAGCAGCGACCGGCTACACCGCCAGATAGAAAACGATGCGCTGAAAAGAATACTCCTTTTCAAATATAAATATGCTTAGGCCTCCCGCCGAACTGCTTTATCAGCCTTCATTTTAACACTTGAAGTAACAGCTATATTAAACAAAAATTAAATTTTTCTGTACGTTTGCGACATGGTTGAAAAAATACAAGCGCTGGCAAAACAGTTGGCTCCTGAATTTATACAGGTAAGACGCCACCTGCATGCGAATCCAGAACTCAGTTACCAGGAATTTAAAACTGCCGAATTTGTAAAGAGTCAGTTAGCCGCTTTAGCCATTCCCTTTGAGACCAAAGCACGAACAGGGGTAATAGGATTGATACGGGGTAAGAATCCCCATAAAAAAGTAATTGCGCTAAGGGCCGATATGGATGCGCTTCCGATACTGGAAGCCAATGATGTTTCTTACAAATCGCTGCAGGAAGGGGTAATGCATGCCTGCGGTCATGATGTACACACCACCTGTCTTTTGGGGGCGGCGAAAATATTAAGTGAGCTGAAAGATGAGTGGGAAGGAACCATAAAGCTGATTTTTCAACCGGGGGAAGAAAAAAACC
>JBQGCI010000501.1:0-2635 GCA_052038405.1 Acinetobacter pittii | reverse complement strand
CATCAAGCTGAAGAATAATAAGGTTCTTCAATTTAATTACTCGCTTAATTATAGTAACACCACTTCTCCCAATTATGTTGATGGCCTTTATAATATAGCCAAAGCCAATGGGTTGACACATAACCTGGGCGTGTTTTATACCCTGGGGGATATAGGCAATATCCAGGCTTCGCAGGCTATTAATACCAACAGTAGCCGGCAAAGCAGTCGTAACCTGCAATCTTTAAATGCCGTTAATTATATTACCCAGGGTAATCTGAATCTTTCTCCCATAAGGGATCTTACCATCAGCACCACTATTAATTATGTAACCAATAATACGACTAATCAGTCGTCTACTTTATGGAACGCATTTGCTACTTACCGGTTCTTGAGCACCAAACAGGCTGAGGTTAAGTTATCTGCTATGGATATATTAAAAAAGAACCAGAATATATCAACAACAGCCGGGTTAACAAATTTAAGCACTACGGTATCTAACGGCTTACAGCAATTCTTTATGGTTACACTTTCCTATTATCCCAGAAAGTTTGGCGGGGGAGGCAGAAGAAGTGGCGGTCGCGGAGATGGCAGCGAAGGCGGCGGGGAACGACGCAATTTTGAAAGACGCGGGCCAGGTGGCGGAGGCTTTGGCGGTGGCGGAGGTGGCGGAATGCGGAGGCGTAATTAAACGATGTTGTATCTTTATAGGGTAATAGCCAAGTGTGAATACACCTGGCTATTGCTTTTTGGTGTTTTTTGCTGCCTTTGAAGTTTTTTTTAGTGCTTTAATCTATAGATGTTTACACTACCCAAATTTTTGTCTTTTGTTGTAACTTTGCACTCCGCAGGCGGATTTGTTTATTGTTCACCCTGTGTAAAAAAATGAACTAATAAACGTAAGACCATTCTTTCGGTTCCCAAGTTTATAACTGGTTCAGTAAAACAAGGCCATTTAAATTGTTACGAATGAGTACAATAAGAAATTTATTGAATGAAAAGATATTAGTGCTGGATGGCGCAATGGGTACCATGATCCAGCGCTATAAACTGACGGAAGAAGATTACAGAGGCGATCGCTATCAAGACTGGCACACGGATGTGAAAGGCAATAACGATCTTCTGAGCATTACCCGGCCGGATGTAATTAAAGCCATTCATAAAGAGTACCTGCAGGCGGGCGCTGATATTATTGAAACCAATACTTTTAGCAGCACTTCTATTGCCCAGGCTGATTATGATATGCAGGCTTTGGCGCATGAGCTCAATGTGGCATCTGTACAATGTGCAAAACATGCGATCAGCGAGTATCAAAAGGAAACAGGTGATCAGGCACCGAAATTCGTTGCCGGCGCCATCGGTCCATTGAACAAAACATTGAGTCTTTCCCCCGATGTGAATAATCCAGGCTACCGGGCAGTAAGCTTCGACGAGGTGGTGATCGCTTATACCGAGCAGATCCATGCATTAATTGAGGCGGGAGCTGATATACTTTTGATTGAAACCATCTTCGATACCTTAAATGCAAAAGCCGCCATTTTTTCGGCAAAAAAATACTTCAGGGAGCATCCGGGTTCCGAACGCGAGATCATGATCAGCGGTACTATTACCGACGCATCTGGCCGTACCCTGAGCGGACAAACACTGGAAGCATTCTATATTTCGGTGGCACATGCCAATCCGTTAAGTATTGGTTTGAATTGTGCCTTGGGCGCCCGGGAAATGAGAGCCCATGTAGAAGAGTTATCGCAAATTGCCGGTTGCTATGTATCTGCTTATCCCAATGCCGGACTACCCAATGCAATGGGAGAATATGATGAGCTGCCTGCACAAACGGCGGCTTTTCTCGACGATTGGGCTAACCAGGGCTTCGTAAATATTGTAGGAGGCTGCTGCGGCACTACTCCTGATCATATCCGTGAAATTGCGAAGGCTGTAAAAACCATACGGCCGAGGGTATTACCTGTGGTGGAAGAAATTTTGTAACCACAGTGTTAAAGGAATGATATACAGAGTTAATGAGTTTTGAATCGATAAATATCATTACCGGGCAAATACTGAAAGGCGCTTTCAAGGTGCATTCGGCATTAGGTCCCGGACTACTGGAATCATCGTATAAAGAGTGCCTGTATTACGAGTTCATGACTTCGGGTCTATATACAGAAAAAGAAAAGCCACTCCCATTAGTTGATGAGCAGGTAAAATTGGATGCGGGGTACCGGGTAGATCTGCTCCTATAGAAAAAAGTAATTGTAGAAATAAAAGCAGTAGAAGCACCAAATGATGTGCATACTGCGCAGGTGTTAACATACTTGAAATTATCTGGGTGTAAAGTTGGGCTGCTGCTTAATTTTAATACCAGTAGTTTAAAAAATGGAATTAAAAGATTGATATTATAACGATCTCTTTTAACGCTGTGATAAGCTTAGTGTAACCTCTGTGGTAAAATAAAAAAAATGTCAGTTATCAAACCATATCTCCGTCTTTCGGGCTTAGAACCATTAATTGTACGCCCTGAAACTAATTTTATCAATATCGGGGAAAGAACCAATGTGACGGGTTCCAAAAAATTTGCACGCCTTATTCGTGAAAATAAGTACGAAGAAGCATTGAGCGTCGCACGCCAGCAGGTAGAGAACGGCGCCCAGGTCATCGA
>JBQGCI010000500.1:0-14644 GCA_052038405.1 Acinetobacter pittii | reverse complement strand
TCAAACTTGTATTTAAGGATATAACCTTGTTTGTACAAGATTTCAGTCATACGTTTTTTAAGGTTAGATGCAGGAATATCAACCACACGGTGACCCGCCATTTGCGCGTTACGTATTCTCGTTAAGAAATCTGCTATTGGATCTGTTACCATAATCTATATTTAAGACCTGTCTGCCGACAGGCAGGTTGTAGATTTAATATTTATTTATTCGACGGTAAATATTAAATAATCAATATTCAATATTCGCAATCAATTACCAGCTGGCTTTTTTAAGTCCTGGAATTTTTCCGTTCAAAGCCATGTCTCTTAAAGCAATCCTTGAGATGCCGAAATAGCGAACATAACCTTTAGGACGACCAGTAAGCTGGCAACGGTTCTTAAGACGTACTTTAGATGAGTTCTTGGGAAGCTTATCTAAAGCGGCATAATCACCGGCTTGTTTCAACTCTTCTCTTTTAGCCGCATATTGCTCAACTAATTTTTCTCTTTTTAGCTGACGGGCTTTTATTGAAGTTTTTGCCATTTTATTTTATTCAGTTTTATTAATTACTCAGCGTTTCTTTTAATATTTTTGAAAGGCATGCCTAATTCTTTCAGGAGTTCGTAAGCCTCTTCATCAGTTTGGGCTGTAGTTACGAAAGTAATATCCATACCGGTGATTTTATTCACTTTGTCAATATCAATTTCCGGGAAAATGATTTGCTCAGTAACACCCATAGTATAGTTACCACGACCGTCGAAAGATTTTTCGTTGATACCTTTAAAATCACGTACACGAGGTAGTGCCACAGAAATCAACCTGTCTAAAAACTCGTACATTTTTTCTCCGCGCAAAGTTACCCTTGCACCGATAGGCATAGCCTTACGAAGTTTAAAGTTGGAGATATCTTTTTTGGACTGTGTGATTACCGCTTTCTGGCCAGTGATGGTTGTCAGCTCTTCTACTGCAACATCAACCAGCTTTTTATCGGTAACAGCACCGTTTACACCGCGGTTTACGCAAATTTTTTCAAGCTTGGGAGCCTGCATTACACTTTTGTAAGCAAACTTCTTAACCAAAGCAGGCGCTACTTCGCTTTTATATTTTGTTGCCAACCTTGGAGTATATGTATTTGTGCTCATGATCTTTTTGTTGTTTTAATCGATATAATGCTGCCCTGCGACAGAGACGGATTAAATTTTTTCACCGGATTTTTTAAATACGCGGGCAGTTTTACCGTTCTCGCGCTCACGTCTTACTTTAGAGGGCGCTTTTGCTTTTGCATCCCATAACATAACATTGCTGATGTTGATTGGAGCTTCGCTTTTAACGATACCACCTTTAGTGTTTTGTGCAGAAGGCTTGGTATGACGTGTTTTAATATTCACACCTTCAACCAATACTTTACCTTCGTCTACCAATACTTCTTTTACTAGGCGTGGTTTGGTTCTATCTTTATCTGCACCAGTAATCACAACCACCTGGTCGCCTTTTTTAATGTTGTACTTGGGTTTAAATCTGTTGCTCATTTTAAATTAATTTGCTAATGTGATAATGAGCCGATTAGCCAATTATACACATAAAATTTATTCGAACTTTCTCATTAGCCATTAGCTCATTGGCTAATTAGCTTATTATTTACAATACCTCAGGTGCTAATGACACAATTTTCATGTATCCTTTATCACGCAATTCCCTGGCTACCGGGCCAAAAATACGTGTACCTCTTGGTTCATCTGCCGCGTTCAATATCACTACCGCGTTATCATCAAAACGGATATAAGAACCATCTTTGCGGCGTAATTTGTTCGTAGTGCGTACAATAACTGCTTTCGCAACTGTACCTTTTTTAATACCGGCTGCAGGCATTGCGTCTTTAACGGTAACTACTATTTTATCGCCAATTCTTGCATAACGCTGGCCGCTGTTGCCTAATACACGAATACAAAGTACTTCCTTCGCGCCGCTGTTATCTGCTACATTTAACCTGCTTTCTTGCTGTATCATTTTTTAGATTTTAGATGTTAGATTTTAGATGTCAGACGAAGCACTTTATCCAAAATCATCTCCTTTACAATATTTACTAAAGTTTAGTAGTGTATTTTATGATAAAAGCTCAATACTAATATCTCAATACTAAATTCTAATTATTTCACTTTTTCTACTACCTCAACCAGTCTCCAACGCTTTAATTTGCTCAGCGGACGGGTTTCCATAATTTTTACGGTATCACCAATGCTGCACTCGTTTTTTTCATCGTGTGCGTGAAACTTGGTTGTTTTTTTCAAAAACTTACCGTAGATAGGGTGTTTTACTTTTCTCTCGATAGCAACAGTTATGGTTTTCTCCATCTTATTGCTGGTAACAACCCCGGTTCTTGTTTTTCTTAAATTTCTTTCAGACATTTTAAATAATTTGTCGTTGACGTATTGACTTTTATGCTTGCTCAACCGCTGTTTTCTGGCTGATAAGAGTTTGGATGCGCGCAATGTCCTGGCGCAGGCTGCGAATAGACATTGGGTTTTCAAGCGGAGTGATTGCGTGAGCAAATTCCAGCTTTTTTAACCTTTGTTTAGATTGCTCCAATTGCACTTTCAGGTCTTCTGCACTCAATCCCTTAACGCTATCTAAGAATTCTTTCTTTTTTGACATGATATTAATTTGATAATGTGATAATGTGCCAATTTGCTAATTTCCTTTCGAACGTTTATTCAACTAGCACATTAGCATATTAGCTAACTGGCTTATTAATTAGTAACTAAATCTCTGCGCATTGTGAACTTGGTCTTGATTGGTAATTTACCGGAAGCCAATTGTAATGCTCTGCGCGCAACTTCTTCACTAACACCATCCACTTCGAATATGATACGGCCTGGCTGTACAACAGCTGCCCAATACTCAAGGTTACCTTTACCTTTACCCATACGAACCTCCGCAGGCTTATTGGTAATAGGCTTATCTGGAAATATGCGGATCCATACATTACCTTCCCTTTTCATGCTACGGGTAAGTGCCTGACGAGCTGCCTCAATCTGACGATCGGTAATCCAATGAGAGTCTAACGCTTTTAAAGCATAGGAACCAAAAGATATAGTAGTACCTCTTTTAGCGTCGCCTTTCATGCGACCTTTCTGCATTTTCCTGTGCTTTGTTCTCTTCGGTTGTAACATTGCTTATTTAATTTGCTAATGTGCTAATCAGCTAACGGCCAATCTCACACACCATTTTATTTGAATTTACATTAGCACATTAGCATACTGGCTAAATAGCTAATTATCCTAATTAATTTTTTCTATCTCTTGCACCGCGGCGGTCACCTCTTCTGTCGTCACGACGATCTCCACCTCTTCTTTCGTTTCCACCAACTGCTTTATCGTTTCCGGATATGAAGTTCGGGTTCAAATCTCTTTTAGTTAAAACCTCGCCCTTACAAATCCATACTTTGATACCGATTTTACCGTATACAGTTTGAGCAAATACATTTGCATAATCAATGTCCATACGGAAAGTATGCAAAGGCACACGGCCTTGCTTGAACTCTTCGCTACGGGCAATCTCAGCACCATTTAAACGACCGCTCAATTTAACCTTGATACCTTCGGCACCCATACGAAGCGCAGAAGCAATAGCCATTTTAGTAGCGCGTTTGAAATTGATACGGTTTTCGATCTGACGGGCGATGGTATCACCTACGATCATGGCATCAGTCTCAGGACGACGGATTTCTAAGATGTTAATCTGAACGTCATCGTTACCGGTTAATTTCTTCAGCTCTTCTTTAATCCTGTCAACCTCTCCACCACCTTTACCGATGATGATACCTGGTTTAGATGTATGAATCGTAATGATTAATTTACCTAAAGTTCTTTCGATAACGATCTTGGAAATACCACCCTTGTTGATACGGGCATTCAGGTAAGTTCTGATCTTATTATCTTCGATTAACTTAGAAGCGAAATCTCTTTTGCTTCCATACCAATTAGATTCCCATCCGCGGATGATACCTAACCTGTTACCAATTGGATTTGCTTTTTGACCCATGTTTATTGGTTATGCGTTTTTAGTTTCTTTTGTCTTATTAGTTGCAGCCCCGTCTGCCTGGCGGGCAGGCTTAGCTTTTTTAGAAGCTTTGGCATCTTCACCTTTTACGTCTACAATCACAGTTACGTGGTTGCTACGCTTACGCACACGGTATCCACGACCCTGAGGTGCCGGACGCATACGCTTTAAAGTTCTACCACCATCTACAAAAATAGTTTTCACAACTAGTCCTGTTTCATCGCCACCTTCATTCTTTTGTTTCCAGTTGCTGATGGCACTCAATACCAGCTTACGCAAAGGCACTGAAGAATGCTTTGGGTTATGTTCTAATTCAGCCAACACTAATTCTACTTTCTGACCGCGGATCAGATCAGCGAGCAGCCTCATTTTACGAGGAGATGTTGGATAATTTCTAAGTTTTGCTACTGCTTCCATTTTATAAATTTGAAGCCTGCCAGCCGGCAGACAGGTTTAAAGTTTAAAGTTTTGAAATTCTCGCCGCCTCAAACTGTACCTTGTTATAATTTCTTTACTAATTATTATTTACCACCAGCATGACCTTTGAACTGGCGTGTTGGCGCAAACTCACCTAACTTATGGCCTACCATAAATTCTGTTACATAAACCGGGATAAATTTATTACCGTTATGTACCGCAAATGTGTGGCCTACAAAATCAGGAGAAATAGTAGAGCGGCGGCTCCAGGTTTTAATCACCGATTTCTTTGCGCTTCCTTCGTTGATGGCTAACACCTTTTTCTCTAAGTGAGTAGCTATATAAGGACCTTTTTTAATTGAACGAGCCATATCTTAATTTCTAATTTCCAGTTATTAATTATTTAGAAAGCTTCTTACCGTTTTTACGTTGAATGATCAACTTGTCGCTACCCTTTCCTTTAGTCCTTGTTTTCAGACCTCTAGAGTATTGACCGTTACGGCTGCGAGGCTGACCTCCCGATGCACGGCCTTCACCACCACCCATTGGGTGATCTACAGGGTTCATGGCAACACCGCGGTTTCTTGGTTTAATACCTTTCCACCTGTTTCTACCAGCTTTACCCATGCTTTGCAGGCTATGATCGCTGTTGCTTACTACACCAACGGTAGCAAAACAGTTAATCAATACTTTTCTTAACTCACCAGAAGGCATTTTCAATACCGCATATTTTTCTTCCTTGTTCGTAAGCTGTGCAGAAGAACCTGCGCTACGAGACAATTTACCACCCTGGCTGGGGTTTAATTCGATATTGTGAATGTTAGTACCTAAAGGCATGTTTTTTAATTTCAACGCATTACCAATTTCTGGCGCCACTGCGTCTCCGCTAACAACCTTTGTACCTACCGTTAATCCCTGAGGAGCGATGATATAACGCTTCTCTCCGTCTGTATATTCAACCAAAGCGATAAAAGCTGTACGATTTGGATCGTACTCAATAGAAACTACAGTAGCTTCTATGTTATGCTTATCTCTTTTAAAGTCTACGATACGATATTTTTTCTTGTGACCACCACCTCTGTATCTCATAGTAAGATGACCAGAAGAATTACGGCCACCCGTACTTTTTTTAGTCTCTAACAAGCTTTTTTCCGGCTGGTTAGTAGTGATTTCAGCATAAGCGTTCCCGATTCTCCAACGGGTTCCGGCTGTCATCGGTTTGAATTTCTTTACTGCCATTTTGTTTCTTCTAACAATTTTTTATTGCAACACTTCGCGGCGGTTGATTGCCTTTCGTTTAGTTAATGGATCATCGCTAATGGTTCAGGCTATGAACGATCAGCTACGAACTATTTACAGATTCGCGTACAGATCAATTTCCTCTCCTTCAGCTACAGTAACGTAAGCTTTCTTATAAGAAGGTTTCTGACCCTTGATAAAACCAGCTTTTGTATAACGGGTTTTATTTTTAGCAGGAGCAACTACTGTATTTACGCTTGTTACGTTTACACCGTAAAAAGTTTCGATAGCTTTTTTAATCTCCAGCTTGTTCGATCTTTTATCAACCTTGAAAGCATAACGACGCAGTTTCTCTTGCTGAGCATTTGCTTTTTCGGTTAAAATTGGCTTTATTAAAACTTGAGAAGGATTCATCTTCTTTTAATTTGATCGCCTGCCGGCCGGCAGACAGGTTTAATAATATGCTTATGCTTCTGCTACAACTCCTTCCTCTTCAGAGAAAACTTTTGCAGCACTTTCAGTAAGTACTAATACTTCGGAATTAACGATGTCGTAAGTATTTAGGTCGCTCAGCGATACACCTAAAACGGAAGGTACATTACGTAAAGACAGTTCCACATTATCGTTAAATACATCAGAAACGAACATCAGCTTTTTCTCCCCAACATTCAGAGCGCTTAATACACCTGTAAATGCTTTTGTTTTCGGAGCTTCAAAGTTCAGATCTTCTACTACTACAATAGCATTTGCTTTTGCTTTGTAAGAAAGAGCAGAGATCTTGGCGAGATCTTTCACTTTCTTGTTCAGCTTAAAGCTATAATCGCGGGGCTTAGGGCCGAAGATAGTACCGCCACCTTTATATAAAGGATTACGGATATTACCTTTACGACTACCACCGGTACCTTTTTGTTTGTGTAACTTTTTGCTGGAACCTTTTACTTCAGCACGGGTTTTAACTTTGTTAGTACCCTGGCGCTGTGCAGCTAAATATTGTTTAACTGCAAGATAGATAACGTGATCGTTAGGCTCAATTGCAAAGATATCATCGGGTAATTCAACCGAACGACCGGTACCCTTACCTTGTATATTTAAAACTTCAACTTGCATTTTACTTTAATTTATATGTTAAGGTTGGGGTTATATTAATTTTGAATTAAAACGATAGAACCAATATGCCCGGGAACAGATCCGCTTACCAGAATGTAATTCTTTTCAGCAAAAATCTTAACCACTTTCAAACCTTTCATTTTAACGCGGTCACCGCCCATACGGCCGGCCATACGCATACCTTTCATAACGCGTGCAGCGTCAGAAGAGTTACCCAGTGAACCTGGAGCTCTTTGACGATCGTGCTGTCCGTGAGATTGCTCACCTACCCCGCTAAAGCCATGGCGTTTAACAACACCCTGGAAACCTTTACCTTTAGACGTGCCAACAACGCTAACTTTTTCCCCTTCTGAGAAAATGTCAACGCCTATAGTTTCGCCAAGAGCTTTTTCTATTGAAAAATCACGAAATTCTGTTGAAAACTTTTTTGCTGCAGTGTTAGCTTTTGCAAAGTGGTTTTTTTCTGCCTGGTTAGTGCGGCTTTCTTTTTTGTCACCAAACGATACCTGTAATGCATCGTACCCGTCTGTGTCTTTCGTTTTAACCTGTGTAACAACACAAGGACCTGCTTCAATGATCGTGCAGGCTGTTTGTTTACCTGATGGATCGTAGATGCTGGTCATCCCTAATTTTTTTCCAATAATACCTTTCATTTTTTTGCAATTTAAATAGCAGGACAGGGTATTATCGGGGACTTGAAGCAAAATGAAAGCTTCAATCGATCCCTCCCGATTATCATCGGGACTATCAACCTTTTCCTTTATGGGGAAGTACTGATAGTAAACAAACCCTGAACGGCTTGTTTTATGTTGGCTCTCAACTATTTATCGTTGAGAATATTTTTAATCAGAGCTCTTTTATTCTTTTCAGAGTTGAGAGATGACGTTTTGTTGTAAGAACTAATTGTTTGAATCCCAAAGGATTCGAAAGCCTTAGGCTTTGATCTCAACCTCTACACCGCTAGGCAGGTCTAATTTAGACAATGCATCAACCGTACGTGAAGAAGAAGTATAAATATCCAACAGTCTCTTGTGAGTAGCTAACTGAAACTGCTCACGGCTCTTTTTATTAACGTGTGGAGAGCGAAGAACAGTGAATATTTTACGGTGTGTAGGAAGAGGAATAGGGCCTGTTACCACAGCGCCGGTGCTACGTACAGTTTTAACGATTTTCTCTGCTGATTTATCAACTAAATTGTGATCGTAAGACTGTAATTTTATTCTGATTCTTTGCGACATTGTTAGATACCCTTTTTGAAATGGGAGTGCAAATGTACAGTTAAGTATTTAAATAATCTAATTTTTTAAAACAATTTTTCATAGAATGCTCGATTTATCGGAAAGATAGGTGTAACTGCCATTCTCCCAACCCAAAATGTTCGATCCCTCACTCCCTTACATTACTTCCAGCGCAGCTGTCCGACGCCCGGTTTGTTCCTGCCGGTAGAAGCACCAGCTGATTGCCTTCGCTACGTTGTTTCCCGGCGCCACCACCGGAAACTATTACTAGCTATATTATCCTTGCCCCGTTAACTCAAACTCAACACCGCTAACGGGATTTGACTGTTTTTTTTAAGCGCCCCAATGCGCTTTCTCATTACTTTTGGGCAAACTTATTTTCAAAACAAAGCATGAATGTTCCTGTCCTGTGAATGTTTAGGCTTGGCCTTTGACTGTCAGATTAAAAAAAATAATATTATGCTGATGAAAAAATTGTCTGTCTCCTTTCTTTTTGCCCTTTTGATAGCTACAGCCTTTGCGCAGCCAGTAAAACGACCTAAGCTGGTAGTAGGCTTAGTGATAGACCAGATGCGCTGGGACTACCTCTACCGGTATTACGACCGCTACGAAGCCACGGGAGGTTTTAAGCGCATGCTGAATGAAGGGTTCAGTTGTGAGAATACTTTTATTAATTATATTCCTTCCTATACCGCAATCGGTCACACCACCGTATTTACCGGTTCTGTGCCTGCCATTCATGGTATTGCCGGTAATAACTGGATTGACCAGGCCTCGGGGAAAAACGTATACTGCACCGACGACTCAACGGTTCAGGGAGTAGGCAGCAATTCCAATGCAGGTAAAATGTCTCCCAGAAATTTACTCGCCACCACTATTACAGACGAGCTTCGTTTAGCTACCAATTTCCAATCTAAGGTAATTGGAGTATCACTTAAAGACAGGGCTTCTATTTTGCCCGCAGGCCATAACCCTACCGGCGCATTCTGGTTTGACGATGCAGCAGGAAATTTTATCACCAGCACCTGGTACATGAAGGAATTACCGAAATGGGTAAAGGATTTTAACGATAAAGACGAACCCACCCAACTACTGTCTCAACCATGGACCACTCTTTACCCCATCCATACTTACAGGCAAAGTACTGCCGACGATGTAAAATGGGAAGGAAAATTTAAAGGTGAAACCGCCACTGCATTCCCCCACAACCTGGCCGGGTTGTATAAAACTGATAAAGACGTAATCAGAACCTCGCCTTACGGCAATACATTGACCCTGAACTTTGCCAAAGCAGCTATTGAAGGTAATAACCTGGGTGGTGGCGCTGCTACAGACTTCCTTACCATTAATTGCGCCTCTACAGACTATGTAGGTCATAAATACGGCCCTAATTCTATAGAGATCGAAGATGTGTATTTACGTTTGGATAAAGAGCTGGGGGCATTTTACAAATACCTCGATCAAAAACTGGGGAAGGGTAATTACCTGGTGTTCCTGACTGCAGACCACGGCGCAGCCCACGCCATCAACTTTATGAAGGAATACAAAATGCCCGCGGAATTCCTCGATCTCAAAAAGATCACTGCCAGCCTGAACGATGCTTTAAAGGCCCGGTTCGGTGCGGAAAAAATCGTATTGTCCAATACCAATTACCAGATCAACTTTAATAAGAAAGTAATCAAGGATCAGCAACTGGATTATGACGCCATCAAAAAAGCATCCGTGAATTTTTTGAGAGAAATACCCGAACTGCAATTTGTAATGGATATCGAAAATATAGGTGTAGAACCTGTGCCTGAATTTATAAAACAAATGACCATTAACGGTTATAACAACAAACGTTCCGGCTCTATACAGCTTATCCCCTACCCCGCCTGGTTTGAAGGCGGTTATGGAGGAACAGGCACTACTCATGGCACCTGGAACCCGCACGATACGCATATACCATTAATTTGGATGGGCTGGGGTATTAAAGCGGGCAAAAGCAACCGTGAAGTGTATATGACGGATATTGCGCCAACAGTGGCGGCCCTTTTACGCATTCAAATGCCTAACGGTGCTATTGGCAAGCCCATCACCGAGGTTACACAGTAAGTGTTCCGTGATGCCGGGATGTTGGATACTGGATGTGTTGCAACGACTACTCAATATTCGTTGTTCAATATTTCAATTTCCTGGCAGCATTGTTTCTTTATGAGTGCTGCGAGAAGCAAAAAGTAGCAGGGAGATGCTGGATATCGGATGCGGGTACAAGAGAAACAATAAGCTAATGGGGAAATGGCCGGATGCTGGTGCTAAAAATACTTTCAATGCCATCTTCGCGGATGGCATTTTATTGACCACAGGCAAGATTTTACACCGCTTGTTAATCAGGTACAATGATTGCTTATTTTTCAGGTGAAATCAAAAAATATGGAACTGCAACAACAATTTGAAAAAGCGGCAGAGGAAAGTAAAACCCTGAGCGAAAAACCTTCCAACGACATTTTATTAAAACTTTATTCCTTATACAAACAAGGATCTGTAGGTGATATCAACATTGATCCGCCCTCTAATCCTTTTGACATAGTAAATAAGGCCAAATTCAGTGCGTGGGAAGCATTGAAAGGCAAAACCAAAGAAGCTGCGATGCAGGAGTATGTGGATTTGGTACAACAATTAAAAGGCTGACCCATCCTTTTCAAATCTGGCACTGCGAAGTTCGGTATTAAACGCATCTTTACGTTTTGAAACCGACCTATCGGAACAGTTGGCAATAGGATATTTCGCGGGCCATAAGAGCATCTTCTATAATCCTTTAAAGAACGCTGTTGTTTGCTTTATTGCAGCTTCCCAATCCTGAACATGCCGGCTGAAGCCATGATCCGTATCCATCATAATAAATTCGCTTGTCACGCCTTTTGAACGTAACTGCTGGTGGTATTGACGCGCATCTTCAATGGTGCTAAAATAAGGATGAAACCCAAGATCCTCGTCATTGGTATTGGACATTATGGTTATATTAGGCAGGCCGGGAGCATGCAATGAAGTCACCCAGTTGGGAGAAATGGCCATCAGGTATAATGCGTTCTGCTTGATAGGCGCCGCTCCCGACATACGATGCAGTAATTCTTTAATAGCAGGCCAGTGTGCATGATCGGGAGGGTTGGTATACAAATCATCGGACAGGGTTATGTTGGTTAACCCAGCCAGGTTACCAGATGCCCGCACCTGCCCGTTAATATTTTTATCACCTTGTACATATAGCATGGCTAAAGTACCACCGGCACTATGGCCTGCCATATACATATTGGCAGTTCCTGAACCATAACCTGCAGCTAATGCCTTATACTTTTCTACCGCAGCCGCAACATCAGTCACTTCATCGGCAACTTTTACAACCGAGTTCATTCGAAGCGGTGGTGTCCGGTCCAGGCCGGCAGCGTTAATCAACCTATGGCTGATATTCACCGTTACAAATCCCCTGGCCATAAACAATTTTGCCCGGTCTGTAAAGTCTTCCTTAGTTCCGGCAATAAAACCGCCACCATGAATAACAAATATAACCGGTGTTCCGGTATTAAAGCCTTCAGGAAAATAAATATCCATCTTCTGCAGGGCATGGGACCCATAACTTACATCCAGCTCCTGTCTTTCCAGTTGGTAAATCCTGTTATCTTCTCTATTCATTCCCTCTTCTTTTTTGCAACCTGCCAAAAGTAATATCAACAGGAAAAGTACCGGCATTTTTATCAGTATCTGAATTTTCATCGCGACATTTTGCCTTGTCAACAAGCAAATTCATTGCCATCAATTTACGTTCATGGTATTTGTACCGTTTAATACTGATTCTGAAACGAATATAAATATTAAAAGCCCCTTCCTTACGGAACGGGCTTTTAAAGCTGGTTACTTTATCATTCTGCGGGTGCCAATAAGCAAACTAAATTAATGTATGGGGCCGCCGTCATCGACCGATATGAAGGAGCTGGTATACACCAGTCTTTCTGTTACACAATTATTCGTTATATATAATCTAACCCAGTACTTCCCCAACTGATCTAAACTCACCTCGCCGAAGGCCGTGTACACCGTACCACTGGGCGTTGTTACTTCTAAACGGTATGATGTCCCGGGTTCAGTGTTTCCAATAATGTAAAACTTGGATCCGCCCCATGTATTTCCTCCATTAACCGTTACTGTTGGTTGTTTATATCCCAGTACAATTGGTTTTGTGATAGCCATGCTATGGCCATTCAAGGAAACAGTTGCAATGAGATTAGCAGCTCCGTAGCCGGTTCTTGTCAACATGGCGGTAGATCCCCCGGGACTGATTGACGCCAGGCCGGTGCCCGATAAGGACCAGCTCACCGTTGCACCAGCCGGCAAATTACTAATGGAATATGTTGCTGAAGTGCAAAATGAAGACGGCCCCTCAAGTGTTGGCCGATCTAAACCTCCGGTTTTGGTTTTGATCCAATCGGCAAAATATGACACTCTGGAATAAACCATTCCACCAGGACAGGTGCCTCCACTAACAATGCCGAATAAAACCTCACCCAGGCCGGGCACACTTTTTACAATTGGACCGCCACTATCACCCATCCATGACTGTTGATTGGTGCCAGATGGAGAAACACACGAGAGCAGTGAAGGATCGTTTAAGCTATTTACTAAAACATTAGTAACGTTGAGTGTTGGCGATGGACCAGGTATAGTACATGCCGTTCTGCCCCAACCGCTTACCGAAACAATATCATTCACCGATAAAAGATCGCTGGGATTAGAATAAATAATAGATGATTGATTTGTCGAAAATGTTAATGGTGCCGATAACTTTAATAAAGCGATATCATTCGGTTTGACCAAACCATCATTTATAGGAAATCCTTCGTGAATAATAACCTGATTCACATAGCTTATATTACCCCCATATGGAGCGGACGAGCCGGAATACACTACTATATTTGACAACGATACAGGATCTTTGGTTCCGAGCTGAGTAACAACATGCGCAGCAGTTAAAATCCATTCATTATTTAGAATAACACCGCCGCCATAACCAGTACCCACATCTATAAGAACTTGGTAAGACCTGTTATCAATACTAATAGGATTACCCCCAATAATTGAGGTTGTCTCAGGCTTTTTAAACTCCTTTTTATTTTCTTCAGGTTGAATTTTATCCTTCTTCTGGCAGCCTACAAAAAACAAGGTAAATGCAAATAATAAAATTCCATAAGCAGCAATAGGCTTGCGTAGCGTCTTTTTCATGGTTTAAACAGTTAAAATTTCAATAGATCATTTATCGCCATGAATATAAACGATTTATTGACTATAGCAAAATAAAAGTTAAAAGCCCATTCCTTTCGGAACGGGCTTTTAAAGCTAGTTGATCCTTCGTTATTCCGATAGCTATCGGAACAGGATGTCAATATAGTTATACTCTGAAGTGAGCGAAAGCTTTGTTGGCTTCAGCCATACGGTGTGTATCTTCTTTCTTTTTAAATGCAGCTCCCTCGCCTTTGCTTGCAGCTACAATTTCATTAGCCAGTTTATCAGCCATGCTACGACCGTTACGATCGCGGCTGTAACGAATTAACCATTTGATGCTTAAAGATATTTTTCTGTCCGGACGAACTTCTGAAGGAATCTGGAAAGTAGCACCACCGATACGACGGCTGCGCACCTCTACAGCAGGAGTTACGTTTGCCAGAGCCTTCTTCCAGATCTCATAACCATCTTCGTTAGTTTGCTTGGCTACTTTATCTAAAGCATCGTAAAAAATAGTGAATGCTCCACTTTTTTTTCCTTCCCACATCAGGTTGTTAACAAAACGTGTAACCAGCTTATCATTAAATTTTGGATCTGGCGCTAAAGGGAGTTTCTTGGCTTGTGCTTTACGCATTTTATTTAATTTTTAGTGTCGGCTGAATTTCTTCAAGAATTAAAACTTTACTCAGCCTTTTTGATATGTAATAATTCAACCGCTTGGGTAAATTACTTTTTAGCTCTTTTGGTACCGTATTTAGAACGGCTTTGTTTACGATCTTTTACACCCGCAGTATCTAAGCTACCGCGTACAATATGGTAACGTACACCTGGAAGATCTTTCACCCTGCCGCCACGGATCAATACGATCGAGTGCTCCTGCAGGTTATGTCCTTCTCCCGGAATGTAGGCAATTACCTCAATTTTATTAGTTAAACGAACCTTAGCTACTTTACGAAGTGCTGAGTTAGGTTTTTTAGGTGTAGTGGTATATACACGAGTACAAACGCCACGGCGCTGAGGGCACTGATCTAAAGCCCTTGATTTACTCTTCGCTTTAATTATTTGTCTTCCTTTACGTACTAACTGGTTAATTGTAGGCATTCCTTGTCCTTTAATTTTTAGTCCCGATTTTTCGGGAGGCAAAGGTAAGACAAGAATTCGAATCAACAAAAATAAATTGGCAAAAATTATCTTGCAATAATTTCAATTCCTTTAACAGGAGCACTGTACAAGATACGATTTTCCCGGCTTTTATCCCAATTTCTCCTTTTGGGATCCTGATACCAAAACAAGAATATCCTGTTGGGATACCTAAATGAAACGCAATGATTTAGTTCTTACAGAAGCCA
>JBQGCI010000499.1:0-2080 GCA_052038405.1 Acinetobacter pittii | reverse complement strand
AAAGGCTTCCTGCAACTCCTCCAACTGCATACCGGGGCAGCGGATAAGGGGAGGCTTTTCGTGGAGCGCAGTATCAGGCAGGTAGAGAAGCTGACAATGCTCATTAACGACCTGGTGGATTTTTCTAAATTACAGGCAGGGAAATTGGGCATGTATTTTGAACTCTTCAATATAAAGGTGCTGGTAGAAGATTGTCTGGAATTATATGCAATAAATAGTACCCACCTATTCAGCTTACACTGTAGCGGATCACTCGAAGTTCAGGCAGATCGTCTGAGAATTGAGCAGGTGATCGATAATCTTGTGAGCAATGCTATCAAGTATTCACCGCAGGGAGGAAGCATCGAGATAACTATAGACGGAAAAGAAGATGCAGTAGAAGTAAAGATAAAAGATGAAGGTATCGGAATAGATGAAGCGGTGCGCCACAAGTTATTCAGCCAGTTTTTCAGGGCAGTTGACCCGGGTTATAATATACCCGGATTAGGAATGGGTTTATATATTACGAGAGAAATTATAGAGCGTCATGGCGGCTCGATAAACGTGGAAAGCGTACCCGGAAAGGGCTCTGTTTTTAGCTTTGTACTGCCCAGGCAACCCCGCAACCAATAAGATATTCGCAAGCTTATAAAATGAAAAAGAAGGAAATTTTAATAGTAGAAGATAACAATGATATCCGGGAGCTGATCGGGTTTATATTAAATGAAGACTCTTATGAGTTAAAGATGTGTGCTACTGCCGGTGCGCTCAACACAGAAATAAGTAAGCGCCTTCCTAATGTGATTGTACTGGATATCATGTTGCCCGATGGCAACGGGATCGATTTGTGCAGGAATATAAAAAATGATCCTTCAACCAGTCATGTGCCTGTTGTGTTGATGTCGGCACATGAAAATGAATGGCAGAGAGATTCCGGTGCCGATTCCTTTATCGCTAAGCCCTTTAATATTGCTGATTTCAAAACCGTTGTTGAAAGCTACCTTTAGAAAACATTCCGGTTAGGTATCACCTGTAAATGAGGTAGAACCGGTCCTGTAGATTTATTGCTGGCTATAGAGCATTTCAGCAGTAATGCCACGATGATGGTACGGCAATATTGAAACTTAAACAGCAAATAGCAAAAGCTGTGGCCTTCAATAGTAAAAAAAGTGCAGGTTGATCTCCCGGGAAGCCTGCATTAACTCAAATGTTCCAATTGCTGCAATACAGGAATCAATGACCGGCCTCGTTCGGTGAGGCCATATTCAATATGTAAAGGTTTTATTTTGATGGTGGTTTTCTCCAATAGCCCTATTTCTTCTAACTCTTTAAGCGCAACAGCAATACTTTGTTTATTAGCGCCGGGTATATCACGAAGCAGGCGGCTGAAGCGCAGCGGGTGATCTACCGCGAGACGAAATATTTCGGCTTTCCATTTACCCGAAAGCATTTTTAAGAGGGCCTGTGCCGGACAGGTTTCTTTTTCTTCCATAACCATTTGAGTAGTCATAAAAATCTGACCTATTGTACACCCGGTTGATAACAGGCAACTTTGTACAAAGTTATAGAAAATCGCACAGGGCGTTAATAGTGAAACCGTCTTGTTTACTTTTAATTATTTTAATGGCGTCCGGCCATACCCAGTGTCGCTTTTAAAACAAAAAACTATGCAACAACAAAGAAATCCGCTATTATGCGATGCGGAAACGGGCATTTGCGAAATACCTGGCAGCATCGCCATATCAGGTGCCACTGATGCTGTTTCGACACCGAAAAAGCCGATCAGGCTCACTTACTTTACTGATCCCATCTGCTCTTCCTGCTGGGGCATTGAGCCCCAGTTAAGAAAACTGCAGCTCGAGTATGGAGACAGCATAGAAATGGATTATCGAATGGGCGGATTATTGCCCGACTGGAGTTATAACAGCGGGGGAATCAGTAAGCCTTCTGATGTGGCGCATCACTGGGATGAAGTAAGCATTTATTACGACATGCCCATTGATGGTGATGTTTGGCTGGAAGATCCGTTGCCGTCTTCTTACCCTCCCTCTATCGCTTTCAAAGCAGCGCAGATGCAGGATGATGCTAAAGCCATTACCTT
>JBQGCI010000498.1:0-28445 GCA_052038405.1 Acinetobacter pittii | reverse complement strand
AAGAAAAAGCTGTTTTTGAAAAGCGGGTTCAACATTTTCTGGCAACTACTACGATCACCGGAGCCGGCACGGATGTGGAAGATCTGGACCGTGTGCTGATTGCCGCCGGCGCTGTCATCCCTATTTTTCATTTTACCGGTTGGGAGTATGTAAACCTGCGGGAAGTGCTTTTATATCCAGAAACCTTTAGCGAATCATTTGAGCAGCAGGGGAGTGGTAGAAACATATTGGGCATGGTAGGTAGCGGTGTGATGAATAATACTATGATCCTGTCGAAGCAAGCGTTGCGTGAGGGCTTCAGTAATACAACAGACAAAAGCAATACCGCGGTACATGAGTTTGTACATCTAATTGATAAAACCGATGGCGCTACTGATGGTATTCCCGAGATACTGCTTCAACATCAATATGTAGTACCGTGGCTAAAACTGATGCATGAGCATATAAAAGAAATAAAGGCGAACCAATCAGATATTAATCCGTATGCCGGCACCAACCAGCAGGAATTTTTTGCAGTAGCTGCAACGTATTTTTTTGAACGTCCGCAACTCATGAAAGACAAACACCCGGAGTTGTACAAAATGTTAGAAAAGATGTTCAACCCGGCAGGTGTTTCATAAGCTGACGGGCAGGATAACTGTAAAGAAGCGAGGCCTTATTTAACCAACCGGCTCTTCAGGCAAGGATGTCAGGGACGTGGGTTAGCATTACCGCAGGTCAGAGGGACCGGTCAGTTACCTGCAAAGGCACTACCGAAAATGCCTACAGCCAATTCAACCCACACAAGAAAGGCAGCGAGAATAACTGCTGCAAGAATGCCTGCCCGTACCCGTTTACTTTCAATTTTGCGGATGACCAGTTCGCAGGCAAATCCGGTGCCCAAAAGTAAAACGCCTGCTACTACGAAGTCCGATACGCTCCAGTTCACACCGGTAGTAAACTGCATAGCAATAAAAGGAACCAGTAGCAGCACCGCAACAGCGCTCACCATCATCTTTCTTCTGTTAAAAGTAGTCATAAATAATAATTTCGTGTGAATTAAAAGTACTTTGAATTACAAAGTAAATATTTATTTTTAACGCTGCCAAATTTTTTTTGGGGGTGAATCGGAGGGGAGCTTTCCTCAATTGCTGCCGTTTTTCAACAATTACTCTTTTTGTCTGTTGTAGTTTGCATCGATTTTTATGAGTACCGCACAACCCGTCGCCCAGCCCCGCACATTCGGAAATGTAAGGCAATTACCCGAAGCCAATAAGAAGATCGCCACCTGGTTGTCTTTTTTGTTGATTCCGCTTTCGGGCCTCATCACCGATATTTATATCCCGTCGATGCCACATATGGCTCAGGATCTGCACCAGCCCGAGCATAGCATTCAGCTGACGCTGACTTTGTTTCTAATTAGCTACGGAGCCTCGCAATTCATAACCGGAAGCCTCATTGACAGCTTTGGCCGTTTTCGCCTTACTTTGTTTTCGTTGGCTGTATTTATCCTAAGCAACCTGGTAATTGTATCTACGCGCCAAATCGAAATGATTTATGCTATGCGTATCGTACAGGGCATAACCACAGGTTTTATTGTAGTGGCCAAACGGGCCTTCTTTGTAGATGTATATGAAGGGGAAAAACGCAGGCATTACCTGAGCATTATGTCTATTGTGTGGTCCTCCGCACCGGTTATCGCGCCTTTTATTGGCGGCTACCTGGAAAAGTATTTTAACTGGCAGGCTAACTTCTATGCATTGGCTGTATACGCCCTGGTAATGCTGGTACTGGAGTGGGTGTATTCGGGTGAAACCTTGCAAAGCAAGCGTCTTTTTAAAGGAACGCAGATTATAAATGATTACAGGTTTATGTTAAAAGACAAGAGCTTTGCCTGGGGTATAGCCATGTGCGGCTTATCTTATGGGGCCACGATGGTATTCAGCTTGTCGGGCGCTTTTATTATCGAACATCGTTTGCATTTTTCGGCAGTAGTAGCAGGCTATGCCGCATTGTTGATGGGCCTGGCGTGGATGGCCGGTGGTTTTATCGGGAAAGCATTACTTAATAAAGCGTTCTTACCCAAACTAAAATTTAGTAACGGGCTTCAGGTCATTTTTGCGGCAGCAATGATTGGTATGGCTTCCATTGCTTATAATCTTTACACCTTATTGACTTTTGCCTTTTTAGTGCATATTTGTGTTGGCTTTATCTTCAATAACTATTTTGCTTTTTGCCTGGGGCGCTTTCCGGCTATGGCGGGTATGGCCAGCGGGCTTACCGGTGGCGGGGTCTATATTGTAACCTCAATAGTAAGCTATAGTATTGCAGGTACCTTGCAGCCGCAAAATCAGCAGGGGCTGGGCTATAGCTACCTGATCACCGGTGCCCTCTCTTTCCTCGTTCTTCATTTCCTTTTAAGAAGAGTAAAAACAAAGTAATGGTTTATTCAGGTAAAACCAATTGATAAGATTTACCCGTTTTTATCGATAATGAATTACCGCGTAGCCAGGGATTCAGTGTTTTCAATACTTTATAACTGGTGCCATTGTTGCGGGCAAAGCTCACCAGGTTAGGAATGTTTTGGTTGACATTTATTGTACGCGTTTTAAGATCTGTGTAACGGTAACCCGCTGTTATATCGTACCCCAGTTCATCTGCGTTGGACAGCAAATGTTTGAAGGTGAGGATCCGGAATATATACCGGTTGGTTTCATCAGGTAATACGAGATCGTAATAATTATTGGAACCCTGCTGCGTAGCCCTTTGATGGTAGCCTCCCATGCCACAATTGTAAGAAGCCGCAGCAGCCGTCCAGTTGCCGAATTTATTATAAGCCTGCTTTAGATATTTGCAGGCAGCTTCCGTTGATTTAATAACATGGTAACGTTCATCCACTGTTCCGCTAACTTCAAGATGATATCCGGGGGCGGTGCCTGCCATAAACTGCCAGAAGCCCGTTGCGCCCACTTTTGAAATTAGGTTCTGCAGGTTGCTTTCAGCTACACATAAATACTTGAAATCATCGGGGATGTTGTTGGCTTTTAATATGGGTTCCATTTGCGGAAAGAAGCGTTCGGCCAGCTTAATAATGTATACCACATTTTGTGGCTGAAAATAATTATAAGTAAGCTCCCTGTCCAGTTGTTCCTTTATTTCCCAACGATCGAGCGGAACTGCTTCGCCAGCAAAGCTCATGCTTTCGGGTAGTGTCGGGGCTTTGTATAAGCCGGGAACGGCTATTTTCTCAATCCTTTCCGGTTTGCCTTTAAAGCCCAGCATACTCGTTATGGTAAAACAAATACCCACACCTGCAAAGAATACCAGGCCGGCAATAGCAACTTTCTTCATTAGTTTATATTAAAGAGTGATTGGATGATCAGGGTTGCCTCCTCAGGATGCCTCTGTTTCAAAATATAAACGTATGCAAAGAATATGCCTTTCCGGCGTCACCGGATAGCTCTTTCTATTTGCCTGATATGCCTTTCGTTGTGGTAGATCACCACTCTTAACGTGTCGCCCAGTTTCAGTTTAATAAAGGACGAAATGCTGATAGAAGTCTTTATGGTATTAAGATTGACGCTCCGGCATTGGTGCAGTAAATCGAGCATTGTTTTTAATTGAAGAATTAAAGTGTCGATCACGGCCCTGTCTACATAGCTATCTAAAGGATTCATGGCCGCGAATGTTTTCATCTTATTCAGCTTTTCCTTGGGTAGCATACTGTTGGCAAAGTAGTTGCCCAGCCACCCGCTCTTGAACAAAGGTGTAGTATTGCACCTGGTTTCGGATATGCGTTTGGTTATCTCTGGTAAATAAAAATTGCCATATCGGTTCAGGTGCTCAATGCACTCCAATGCATTCCAGCTGGTTACATCGGCCTTTTGGGTTAACGCCTGGTCGGGTAACGCTTGCAATTGCTGAACAAAGGAAACATGCCGGTGGGTTAAGTCGGTCAATTGGTTTAATAATTCGGATGACGCTATTTTCATACTGCAAAGATGCAGGCGGCCTCGAAGGAAAACATTGACAGATGTCAATGTTTTTTTAACCGGGATAATGTTTCAGGGCTCATGCGCAGGTAAGCAGCAATGTATTTGTTGGCCACTTCCTGAAATAGTTGCGGGCTTCTTTTTAATACCCGCTCATAGCGCTCGCGGGGCGACTGTATCAGCAAATCCTTTTCACGTTCTATCTGCTGTATTACCAGGTTCTCCAGCATTTTTATCCACAGGGTGGTCCCGGTTTCACTTTGTTCTATAAAGCGCGTAAAAGATTTTTTGGTCACAATTTTAACCCGGCATTTTTTGATGGCCTGTATATAAAATTCGGAGGGGCTTCCGGTTAAAAAAGAGTCCAGTGATACAATGATATTGCCTTTATAGCCGAACCGGACAATGCGTTCTTCTTCGCCATCAACAATAAAGGCATACACGGTTCCCGCTTCTATATAATAAATATTGGTATCGGTTGAGCCCGCTTTCTTAAGAAAATCGCCTCTTTCCAGGCTCAGGGTCTTTCCGAATAAACCATTGGCGTCCAATAACGCTGCTATATCGGGAGGGGAAAGTGACATATGGCAACTTTTTAATAAAATACGCTATTGTTGAATGGAATGTATTTTCTAATTTCACCGGCAAAATACTAATTTATGAATGAAGATGTAATACTGGTATCAGAAGCCAGTGAGGTAGAAAGAGCCGTTTTTTACAAGAAAACCTATCTGCATGTAGCGATGGCTATCCTGTCTTTTATGGTTGTAGAAGGATTTCTTTTAAGAGCAGTGCCTGAAGAACTGATTTTACAAATGATATCCGGTAAATTCATCTGGCTGTTTATCATCGGTTTATTTTGGCTGGGTAGTATATTAGCTGATAAACTGGCGTTTTCTGTTAGCCGGAATACGCAGTACCTTGGACTCGGGTTGTTTGTGTTGCTCGAAGCTATCATCTTTCTTCCTATTCTCTATATCGCATTGGTAATGACTGATAGCGGAGCCATCGTACAACAGGCGGCCGTAATTACACTGTTTATGTTCGGCGGACTCACCGCGGTGGTTTTTATGACTAATAAAGACTTTTCGTTTTTAAGGTCGGCCCTGGTGATCGGGGGCTTTGTGGCTTTAGGATTAATTGTAGCAGGCGCTATTTTTGGTTTTAACCTGGGTTTGTGGTTCTCTGTTGCGATGGTAGCGCTGGCGGCAGGCAGCATTTTGTATCAAACCAGCGAGATAAAAAATACATATGCCACGGGACAGTATGTCGGAGCCGCTTTACAACTGTTTTCTTCTGTCATGCTCCTGTTCTGGTATATTTTGAGGATTTTAATGTCAAGAAGAGACTAAAGTCGATTTGAAAAATGATAAATGAGCTCCGTTAGTTAGGCTGGCGGGGCTTTCTACTTTTAAGGTTATTTGTATATTAATAATAGGCGGATGTACGTTTGGCTCGATAAAAGCCGTACCTTTGCGGTTTTTTTGGGAGAAGTGGATTTTTTTGAAGAGCTGCAAATTTTCCCAGATATCAACCTAAAGGCATGAATTTAAGAAACATAGCTATTATAGCACACGTAGACCACGGTAAAACTACCCTGGTAGATAAAATATTACACGCTACCAAGGTGTTCCGCGACAACCAGGATACCGGCGAGCTGATCATGGACAGCAACGACCTGGAACGCGAGCGTGGTATTACTATTTTTAGTAAGAACGCGGCTGTAACTTACAATGATATAAAAATCAATGTAATTGATACCCCTGGTCACGCCGACTTCGGCGGTGAGGTAGAGCGGGTATTGAAAATGGCTGACGGTGTGATTCTTCTGGTAGATGCTTTCGAAGGCCCCATGCCCCAAACCCGTTTCGTACTGCAAAAAGCTTTGGCCCTTGGTTTAAAGCCAATTGTTGTAATTAACAAGGTTGATAAACCTAACTGCCGCCCCGATGAAGTACATGATGCGGTTTTCGACCTGTTTTTCCACCTGGATGCTACAGAAGAGCAGCTGGATTTTCCAACCTACTATGGTTCGGGTAAAAACGGTTGGTTCAATGATTCTTTAACAGAGATCGATAATATTAATCCTTTATTGGACGGTATCATTAAGCACGTACCTCCGCCACATATTCACCACGGCACGCTGCAAATGCAGATCACTTCACTCGACTATTCTTCTTTCCTGGGACGTATCGCTATCGGTAAAGTAGGTCGCGGTACTATAAAAGAAAATCAGCAGGTAGCTTTAGTGCAGGCTGATGGCTCTATCAGGAAAACCCGTGTAAAAGAGTTGTACGTGTTTGAAGGAATGGGCAAGAAAAAGGTGGCTGAAGTACATGCAGGTGACTTGTGTGCAGTAGTGGGCATCGAAGATTTCAATATCGGTGACACCATTGCCGACGTAGAAAACCCCGAAGCATTACCCGTTATCAGCGTTGATGAGCCAACCATGAACATGTTGTTTGGAATCAATAACTCTCCTTTTTATGGTAAAGATGGCAAGTTTGTTACCAGCCGTCACCTGCGCGACAGGTTAACCAAAGAAATGGAAAAAAACCTGGCATTGCGTGTTGAAGAAAGCGAGGGCGGCGAGAGCTTCCTGGTGTATGGCCGTGGTATCCTGCACTTAGGTGTATTGATCGAAACTATGCGTCGTGAAGGGTATGAGTTAACGGTGGGGCAGCCACAGGTGCTGGTAAAAACAATCGACGGTAAAAAATACGAACCGTACGAAACTTTAGTGGTAGATGTACCTGAAGAGTTCGCGAGCAAAGTAATCGACCTGGTTACACGTCGTAAAGGTGAAATGCTGATCATGGAAACCAAAGGTGAAATGCAGCATCTGGAATTTGACATTCCTTCGCGTGGTTTGATCGGTTTGCGTACGCAAATGTTAACCGCTACTACCGGTGAAGCGGTAATGGCGCACCGCTTTAATGATTATCAACCATGGAAGGGAACAATTCCTGGTAGAAATAACGGTGTATTGATTTCTAAGAACCAGGGTAAAACCACAGGGTATTCTATCGATAAATTACAGGATCGCGGTACTTTCTTCGTAGATCCGGGTGAAGAGGTTTACGCCGGACAGATTCTTGCGGAGAACATTAAGCCAGGTGATTTAATCGTTAACGCAACGGAGGAGAAGAAATTAACCAACCACCGCGCCAGCGGTAGCGATGATGCTACCCGTATTGCGCCTAAAACATTATTGACTTTGGAAGAGTGCATGGAGTACATTCAGCATGATGAGTGCATTGAGGTAACTCCTAATTTCATCCGTATGCGTAAAGTGATACTGGACGAAATTGAACGCAACAGGCAGGCTAAAAAAATGGCTGCTGAAGCTTAGTATTATATAAGGCAATTAATTATAATTCAATCCCGGTGCAAAACCGGGATTTTTTATTGCCGGGAAATATAAATCCCGTCAGTATGATAACAGATTAATGCAAATTCCGTCAGTCCGGTGACTGGATTAAACGATACTATCGAATCGTTTGAAACGAAGTGGAAAGAGAAACCTGTTACAATTCCAGGCGCAATTACCAGGGCTTTATGGGTCGGGCCTCCCGTTATTCATCAAAATAATTATCTGCCTTACATCGTATAAAGCGTAATTTTGCTTCCTGATGAAAAGAATTGCTATCATTTTTATTTTTTTGCTATCAGGTTTCAGCGTTGTAGCACAGTGTTCTATTTGTACCAAAACGGCGCAGCAGTTAGGTGATGGGCCGGCACATGGCATGAATAGCGGTATCATTTACCTGGCTTTTATTCCTCTTTTAGTAATTGGTATAGTGGGTTACCGTTGGTGGAAAGGTGAGAGGGGGTCCCGTAAATAGCCGGTTCGTGAAATAAAGGCGGCATTAGCCGAGTTGTTGAAAGTAATAGAGGGTACCGTTGCAATTGCCCTGCAATAGCTCATCCCGTCTTCTACTCATTTCAAAATACCATCCTGATGCCTGCAAATTCTGTACCTGGTCAGCAACACGGGCCATGTGTGGTACAAAAAGCCGGAGCGACCAACGGAGGAAATAATGAGTGATGACGGGGGTGCCTGCCTTATAACGGAGGTTTTCAAAATAAGTAGAGCGGTGGCGGCCTGCAGAATATTATCTCTATAATACCCGGTGATCAGCCGCGGGGCCACTGGTATCCTGGGTCATCCTGTTACCAGTATGGTAGTAGGCCATTTAGCTAATGTTCCGATAAAAAAAAATACATCTGAGTGCTGCCGTTGCCAACACGGTGTCGAAGAATATTTTCCTAACGTAGTAAACAGCTCAATAAGTGTACGCGCAGTAACGATCCCGCTATTGCCGCATTCATTCAATAACCTGATGGCTTCTTAACCGGTGGAAGTAGGCAGGCAATGACCTCCTGGCGCCCTGAGGGCAGTCGAAAGTCAGCAGCAAGCACAGTGCCGAAGCAGTGGCGTCATTGCTGATTTGATTCGGATTTTCAAATTGCGTTAGTTTTATTTTTTGGCATAGTTTCTGCTGATAATTATGCAGTTCTTACTTACGGAAATAGTTAAAAGGCTTTTGAATTACTTTAACAAGTCTTACAAAATAAAAGATTCTCTTGTGCGTTTTTAATGTATAAGATTTAAGATAGTCAATTTTCTCATAAGCAGTTAGTTTTGGTTGCGACCCCTGTTTCCACAGGGGTCTATTTTTTTGTAAACATTTTAAGACTGAACAGTAAACCCAGGATGGCGCCCGCACCGTCTGCAACTACGTCCCAGAGATCATAGTCACGGTTAGGCACCAGGTATTTCTGAACCAGTTCCATGATATACCCTAGTAAAACAGCCCCTGCCGTAATCCATATAAAACTCCGTACCAGGTTCCTTCGTTGCTTCCTGAATCTTATTGCCCAGCACCATAATACTACAAAAAGTGCAAAAATTCCCAGGTGAACCCATTTGTCAAAATAAGGAATAGACAGGAAAGATGATTCTTGAGGCAGGTCCGAGCCCGGTATGGAGAGCAGGAAAATAACAATGGCCGACCAAAAGAAGGCCGGCCAAAAACTATGTAATAATTTTTTCAATACACTATTTTTAATGAAAGCTCAGATTATCCTGTAACAGCTTCGTAACCTGCAGCATCCAGTAAGCCATCTACATCGGCAGGATTGTCTACGGTCATTTTAATCATCCATCCTTCACCATAAGGGTCGGTATTCACCAGTTCAGGGGCATTGCCCAACGCAGGGTTTAACTCGTTAATAGTTCCGTCTACAGGCAGGTATAAGTCAGATACGGTTTTAACTGCCTCTACTGTGCCAAATACTTCGTTTGCTTTTAATGATTTTCCGATGGTTTCTACCTCAACAAAAACAATGTCGCCCAACTCACGTTGTGCAAAGTCTGTAATGCCAACAGTAGCAATATTACCTTCCAGCTTAATCCATTCATGGTCTTTGGTGTAGCGCAATGTATCAGGATAACTCATAGCTATATAATTGTTTAATTTTTGAAATACAAATATGGGCAAAAGCATTGATATTTATTTTGAAACCATCCGTTTTTTTGTCATCCGGTCTTTCTGCCTGATAGCCGGACCGGTCTGCTTCTTTTCTTTAGATCATCTGTAACATTCCAGGGTTGTATCCGATTGATAGTAGAGACGTAAGCTACCAAACCATTTAAATGTTGTTTCATCACTTTTAACCGTCGTTTTATACCATTTACCGTAAAATGCTTTGCAACGGATGAGGGTGAGGATAGCTTTGCTGCACAAACTAATTTTATGCGGTCAATATTTTTATCACTGTTTTTTACCGGCGCTGCCTACTTTGCCAATGCCCAAACGGTAACCGGAAAAATCACTGATGCTGAGGTTAAACCATTACCTAATGTTTCTGTGTCTCTTTTAAAAGCTGCAGACTCCTCTCTCGTAAAAATAAGCATTACCGATAAAGACGGCGGTTACCGGTTCGAAAAAGCAGGTGAAGGCCAATACCTGATCCTGGCAACCAGTGTAGGTTATGTACCTGCATATTCTGCGCTTATAACTCATAAAGCGACTCAGGACAGTAAAGAGAATATCATCCTTGAAAAAAACAGTACCCAAATGGCAGGGGTTGTGGTTACTGCCAAAAGGCCGCTGGTGGAAGTGAAAGCCGGTAAAACTATTGTGAATGTGGATGCGTCGCCTACCAACGCCGGACTGAATGTATTGGAAATTTTAGAAAAATCGCCCGGCGTATCGGTAGACAACGACGGTAACATTAGTGTAAAGGGCAAGGCCGGGGTTTTGGTGCTGATAGATGATAAGCCCACTTACATGAGCGCTACACAGCTGGCCACTTTTCTGAGAAGCTTACAGGCCAGCGGGCTTGATAAGATAGAAATCATGACCAATCCCCCGGCGAAATATGATGCAGCCGGGAACTCGGGGATTATCAACATTAAAACCAAAAAGGGAACCATCAAGGGGATGAACGGCAATGCCAACATCAATTATGCCAGCGGGTTTTATTCCCGCTATAATGGTGGGCTCAATCTCAACTACAGGAATAATAAGGTCAATCTTTTTGGAAGCTATAACGGCGGGCATTGGGCCAACAAGAGTACACTGTACCTGGATCGTAAGTTTTTAGAAACGGACAATACCACGCTTAAAAGTTTTTCGGAACAGGTTTCTGACCGCAGCAACGGTGGCGATTACCACAATGTAAAACTGGGCATGGATTATTATTTTGATAAAAATAATGTTGCAGGTGTTGTTGTTAACGGGAACTTTGGTAACTGGCGTGAGGTTCAGAACAGCAACTCCAATATTTTTGACAGGGATAGCGTTCTTGAGTCTGTCATCAGCTCTAAGTCGATGAACAAAACGAACTCGCGTAATCTTTCTACCAATATTAATTTTAAACACAGTTTTGACTCCACAGGTCATGACCTGACTGTTGATCTAGATCAGGCTTACTATCAAAACCAGGGCCATGCCGATCTGTTAACACGGCCGCTGAATCCCAACGGTCAGCCCCGCTCTGGTGATATATTATTGCTTGGCAATATACCATCTGATATTTATATCTATAGCGGAAAGCTCGATTATGTAAAGCCTCTGTCTAAATCGCTAAAGCTGGAGGCAGGAATAAAGTCGAGTTTTGTAAACACCGATAATCAGGTATTGTATAGCCGGAATGAAGGTAGCGGATGGATGCCGGATGCGGATCGTACCAATCATTTTGTTTACAGGGAGAACATCAATGCCGCATACGCAATATTTTCTTCAACGATTAAAAAATGGGAATTAACGGCTGGTCTGAGACTGGAGAATACAATTGCCAAAGGACACCAGCAGCAAAATGATTCATCGTTTACCAGAAATTATACTAACCTGTTTCCTAATGCGGGTGTTACCTACAATGCCAGCGAAAACAACCAGCTTAGCCTGAGTTACAGCAGGCGTATCACCCGTCCCGATTACGACGATCTGAACCCTTTCATATTTTTCCTGGATTCGTTGACTTTCGGACAGGGTAATCCCTACCTGCAACCGCAATTTACCAACAATGTTGAGTTGAGTCATACTTTCAAAAGAGTATTAACCACTACTATAAACTACACACAAACCGATAATATCATCGCAGAACTGTTAAAGCAGGATACCGAGAACAAGATCACTTTTCAGACCAAAGAAAACTTCAGTAAGATGAAGCAGCTGGGGCTGGCCGTGTCGCTCAACATGCCGGTGGTAAAATGGTGGACACTTAACTTATACGCCAATGTATTTAATAATCATTATTCAGGTGTGTACAGTAATGGCCGGCGCAATGATCCGGTGGATATACAGCTGACCGGGTTTATGGGAAATATGTCTAACACATTTACTTACGGAAAAGGCTGGTCATCGGAAATAAGCGGCTGGTATGGTACCCGGTTTATGGAGGGTTTGATGGTGAGTGGCCAAATGGGTGCTTTAAATGCGGCCCTGGCTAAAGAGGTGCTGCAGAAAAAGGGTACGCTGAAAGTGGGTGTAAGAGATGTTTTCAGAACACAGATATTTAATGGTTATGCCCGGTACAGCGATGTGGATGTAAATATTAAAAACGTGCGCGATAGCCGGCAGTTCACCGTTTCTTTTAACTACAGGTTCGGTAATAATAAGGTGGCGCCTACCAGAAAACGTACCGGGGGTGCCGGCGACGAGCAGAACCGGGTGAAAAGCGGGGGAAATTAACATCCTGGCATAGCATTTTAAAAAGCTGCTGCATCACCGGCAGCTTTTATTTATGATCAAATTGTTACACAACCGGGGGCGGCGATCGGCATTTAAGATGTTTAACCGGTAACTATTGCCCTTTAACCGAGTTTTTTTACCATTTATCGGCAACAGCTTTTGCAGGTTGTTTTTTACAAATAAGTTTGCAGATCGAAATTATCAAATCAAAGTTTTTTTATGAGAATTTTAATGTTGACGTTATGCATCGGTATACTGCAAACTGCTGCGAACGCACAAAAAATATCCGGAACTGTTAAGGATGCGGATAGCAAACCTTTAACTGCAGCTACCGTTACGCTATTAAAAGCAGCAGACAGTTCCATTGCAAAATTGAATGCCTCAGACAAAAGCGGTGATTATTCATTTGAGCTCATTGAGCCGGGGAAGTATATCGTATTGGCTACAGCGGTAGGCTATACAAAGTCTTACAGTGCTCCTTTCGAACTGGCAGGTTTGGATAAAACCGTTCCCGACATTGTCCTGGGCAAAGTTGCTACTGAGATGTCGGCTGTGGTGGTTACCGCCCGCCGGCCGTTAATAGAAGTAAAAGCCGACAAGATGGTAGTGAATGTAGAAGGAACCGTGAATGCCACCGGTAACGATGGTATCGACCTGTTGAGAAGGTCGCCGGGTGTTTTGGTGGACAAGGATGATAATATATCCATGTCTGGAAAAAGCGGGGTAGAAGTTTATATCGACGGCAAGCCCAGTCCGTTAAAAGGCAGTGATTTGGGGAACTATCTTCGTTCTTTGCAATCATCCAGTATCGAAAGTATCGAGTTGATCACTAACCCGGGCGCGCGTTATGAGGCATCGGGTAACGCAGGCATTATCAATATCAAGCTAAAAAAAGACAAGGCATTGGGTACCAACGGAACCGTCAATGCGGGATACAACGTGGGTGTATTTGCAAAATATAATGCTGGTTTGTCGCTCAATCACCGTAGTAAAAAAGCGAACTATTTTGGAAATTATAACTATAGCAACGGGCTGAATTATAGCAAACTGACGCTCTACAGGGAAATTATGGGGGTTGGCAGCAGCAAGGATACCATTTTCGACCAGGTATCCAGCATGAAAAGCCAGAGGCAGGCTCATGGCTTTAAAGCAGGAATGGATTATTACCTGAATACTAAAAACACATTGGGTGTTATACTCAGTGGTAATGTATCTGATAATACGAACAAAACGAACGGGCCCATGACGATTACACCTAGAGGTGAATCGATGCCCGACCGCATCCTGGAGGCCAACCCGGTTATGGAAGGCGACCGCAAAAATTACAATGCAAACGTCAACTACAAGTACGCCGACACTGCGGGGCGCCAATTGAATATCGATCTGGATTACGGCCGTTATGAAAATTATACCAACCAATATATTCCCAATATCTATTATACCGGAGATCATAGTACCGAAATTTCAAGAAATATCTATCGCCTGGTTACACCTACAGATATTAATATCTACTCGTTTAAAGCCGATTGGGAGCAAAACTTTAAAAAAGGAAAGCTGAGCTACGGTACTAAAATAGGGTTTGTTGAAACCTTCAACAACTTCAATCGTTTTGATGCCAATGGCGCAGGTGAGGTGCTCGATATTAATTCATCTAATGTGTTCGACTACACCGAGAACGTGAACGCTTTATATATTAACTATAACCGCCAGTTCAAAGGCTTTATGATACAGGTTGGTTTGAGAGGGGAGAATACGAATTCGAACGGTGTATCAAGCAGTGAAGTGTCTGCAGATTCCAGTGTGAAAAGAAGCTACACCGATCTGTTCCCGAGTGCTGCAATTACCTTCAACAAGAACCCGATGAGCCAGTGGAATTTTACCTTCAGTCGTCGTATCGACCGTCCTAATTACAGTAACCTGAATCCATTCAGGTTTGCGTTAAACGATTATACGTACCAGCAGGGTAACCCTTACTTACGACCGCAGTACACCAATAGCTTTGGCATTACACATACATTTAAGTATACGCTCAATACCACTTTGAACTATAGCCACATCAAAGACATGTTTGCGCAGATCCTTGATACGGCAGAAGTGAGCAAGTCTTACCAGATCACCCGCAACCTGGCAACTCAGGATATTGTAAGTTTGAATATCAGCTATCCGTTCAGTTATAAATCGTTCACCCTTTTCTCTAATCTGAACGCCAACTATTCTATTTACAAAGCCAATTTCGGGGGCGGAGCCAGGGATATCAGGGAAGACGTGTTTAGTTACACCGTTTATACACAGGGATCGTATAAGTTTGCCAAAACATGGACGGCCGAGCTTACCGGTATTTATATTTCACCTTCCATCTGGCAGGGAATATTCAGAAGCAAGGCAATGGGCTTTGTGGATGCAGGCATGCAGAAAACAATTTTACAGGGTAAAGGAACGGTGAAGGCAAGTGTAAGTGATATTTTTAAGACCATGCGGTTCAGGGGGGATGCTAATTATGCAGGCGCCCTAAACAGGGTGGGTGCTCACTGGGAATCGCGCCAGTTTAAAATTAACTTCACTTACCGCTTTGGCAGTGCGCAGGTTAAAGCAGCCAGACAACGTAAAACAGGTTTGGAAGAGGAAAATAAACGTACCACTGAAGGCGGAGGAGCGCCGGGGCAGCAATAAGAGCTTAGTTTTGTTGGTTACCTGCCGAAGGCAGGGTTTAGTAAAAGTTGCCAGCTATTGTTGGCAACTTTTTTGCATTTAGCCAATTATGAAATATGCATTATTCATCTTACCGTCGGCGGCTTGCCTGCTCAGTTGTAATAACGCTTCCAACCTGGCGAAAACAGGGGACGAAAATGATTCTCTGGCAGGAGTAACAGCTGTGGCTGATTCGGTTGTAGTGCTGGATAGCATTACCGCTGCGGATAGTACAGCTGCAATGTTGCCGGGTGACCCCGTGATAGCGGTGACCATACCGGCCGAAAGCCTGCCGGTGACCCGCCTGCAGCGAGCCATTACCACGGATATGCAGTCTGTAAACGTGACGATTACTGACCTGGACCTAGGACCGTTAAGAGTGAACATTGCGCACAGTAAACCCGATGCCAATATCCGTATCAGCCAGGTTGTTCGGCCCGATGGAAGCACAGATGGTCCTTTTGGTCAGCAATTAGTATATGAGATTAAGCAGAGAGGCAATTACAGCTTTATTATTAACAAAAGCAATATGGCTTCAGGAACCCAGGTAGGAGACGTTTTTATAACGTTAGAGCGATAGGCAAATAGGTATGATAATTGCCTTGTAATAATAAGGCATGATCAGGAACTGATGTGACTGATTTATTGTATAACATAAAACTCTGGAACATGGAAAGCAAAAATTTAAAAGAAGAAGAGCAGAAAAAGAACCCCAAAAAAGAAGGGCATGAGGATGCAGCTGTAAAGCCCGACCCTGAAACATTAGGTAAAACCGATCCGCAGGAGGATATGGAAGGACCTGTGTCTTCTTTGATGCAAAAAGGGAGCAAAGTGATGGAAAGTAACGAAAATAAGGAAGATGCCAGCAAGAGGCATGATGATAATATGTAGCAGAAAGTGCATAGAGCGATAGCTCTATGCATATATATCTTCGATACTGTTTTTATACTTTTCCATAATCACCTTCCTTTTCAGACTCATCTTAGGGGTCATTTCTCCTCCATCTACGCTCCATTCGGTCGGCAACAGGGCAAACTTTTTAATCTGCTCTACATGGTTGAAATTAATATTGTGATGATCAATCACCGACCGGAAAAGATCATGTACTTTTTGATCGGTAACCATTTCATCATTACTCATATCCGCCATATTATTCTCTTTCATCCATTCCCTGACAGCAGCAAAAGAGGGGATGATCAAAGCACTTACAAATTTTCTTTCACTGCCCAAAACGATGATCTGCTCAATAAATTTGCTTTCCTTCATTTTGTTTTCAATAGGTTGAGGGGCTACATATTTGCCGCCGCTGGTTTTAAACAGCTCTTTCTTGCGATCTGTTATTTTGTAAAAACGATCTTCGATGATAGTACCGATGTCCCCCGTATGCAGCCATCCGTCTTTAATAACTTCTGCTGTTAACTCAGGATGCTTGTAATAACCCAGCATCACACTGGCGCCTCTTACGAGTATCTCGCTATCTGCTGCTAATTTTACCTCTATGCCATCAATAGGCGGCCCCACTGTGCCAAAAAAGGTTTCATTGTTCTGCTTCCGGTTCACGCATATTACCGGACTGTTTTCTGTTGGTCCGTAACCTTCGTATATGGGGATGCCCGCCGCATTAAAGATGCGCAACAGTTTTTCGGAGGCTGCAGCACCGCCGGTAATGATAAAGCTGATATTTCCCCCAAGGGCTTCCCGCCATTTACTAAACACCAGCTTCCTGGCAATATTTAGCTTCAATGAATACAAGCCTCCGGGGGGCGTTCGGTTATCATACTTTAAGCCAAGCGCCACGCTCCAGGTAAATAGCAATTTTTTTATACCATTGAGCTCGTTGCCTTTGGCCATTATTTTCTCATATACTTTTTCAAGCAGTCGGGGTACTGTTGTAAACCCGTCGGGTTTTACGTCTCTCAGGTTGTCTGCTATGGTTTCCAGGCTTTCTGCGTAATAAATAGATATGCCGCTGAACAGGTAAATGTAAGTTACCATTTTTTCGAAAATATGATTCAACGGTAAGAAGCTGAGTACTTTGGTTTGCGGCTGATCCGGGAAAGGGAAGCTGGCCTTGGAGAAGAACACATTGCTCACAATATTGCTATGGCTTAGCATCACTCCTTTAGGCGTGCCGGTAGTGCCGCTGGTGTAAATAATAGTGGCCACATGGGTATTCGGGATTTGTTTTTTGATCGCGTCAACCTGTTGCAACAATGATTCAGATGAATCCAGCAGATCAGAATAATGGGTAGCGCCTTCCATCTTGTCGAAGGTGTAAATGCCCTTCAGAAAATTGCTGCTTAAGGATTGTATTTTATGAAGCAGTTCTTCACTACTTACAAAAACATATTTTGCTTCCGATTCGTTCAATATGTATTCCAGCTCCTGGGCACTGGTAGTGGGATACATCGGGATAAGAATGGCGCCAATTTGCTGAACCGCCAGATCGGTAAAGATCCACTCGGGCCTGTTATTACTAATGATGGCTATTTTATCGCTGCTCTCTGGTGTAAAATGGTTACCACTCACGCCCTTTGCCAGAAGGCCTGCCGAGAGTTGGTTGGCAATAGCAGCTACATCCGGTGTGGCATAAGCGCGCCATTGACCATTCTCCTTTGCATTAAGCATGTCGCTTTTGGGAAAATTTTTCAGCTGATGTTCTACTGCGTCAAACAACCGGTATTCTGGGTAATTCATTCAAATATTTTTTTCTTATGGCTGGCAAAAACTGCCAGGATGCATTATCTGTTATCCAGGATTTGCAACAATGCTGTCATGGCAGCCTACATAAACCATGTCAGTTTATTTATAGACAAGTTAAGAAAAATAGTTAACAATAACCAGCTTAGCGGCTTAATATGTGGCCGTAGTACAATAAAAAAACCACCTGTTTGTGTCAGGTGGTTCTCCTATTATTTCAGTAACCTTTATTTAAGCGCGTAGGTTTGTCCGGCCGGCATTTTAAATATCCTCGATGTATGAAAGGCCGTAAACTTATCATATTCTTCCTTATGAGCCTGTACCCATTTTTCAAAAGCCGCCTGGTTGTCTACGGGGCCAAACATCCACTGGTTATACGCGTCAAACAGCCCATCTTTCATTAACTGCTGATGATAGTCGAACAAACGGAAAGGAAAGTTTTTGGCATGCGAAGCATTCCAGTCCAGTATGAAACGCGTACGGATCATAGCAAGGCTTTCAGGGGTAATGCCCTGGGCTGATATGCCCGATTGTTTTGCAAAAGTTTCTATTACTGCTTTTGCAAAAGCATTTTTCTGATTGGCCGCATCCGCCTTCAGGTTATTGGAGATAAATAACTTTTGTTTATAGGCATCCAGCACCATTTTCTTAATGCTGTTGGATTTGGGATTTAAGCTTTCCATATTAGCATAAATCTCTCCATAAATGATTGCCCATATTTTATCATCCTGTTGTTTATAATAATAAACAGCGGCGTTGTAATAGTTGCCTCCGTACGATGGTGCAGCCTGTATACCTTTTTGCCATTGGTCAATGGCACCCAAAGGGTTTTTTAATAAGTCTAATAATTCGCCATAATCGTTATGCAGCGGACCATTATTAGGAAAATCTTTCAAGCCTTCTTTATACATTCTTTCTGCTTCTTTATAATTTTCCTGCGCCTTATAAACATTGCCAGCCAGCTGGTAGGCTGAGGGGTCGCAATCGGGACTTGCAATTACCGGTTTAATCGTTTCGAGCGCTTTGGCATAGTCTTTTTTATAATAGTAGGCCTGCGCCAGGTCTTTTTGAAGATCCACATCATTTTTATTACTCTCGCTGGCTTTTGTTAATACCAGTACCGCATTGTCCAGGTCGCCCGACTGCATAAAATTGCGTGCACGCTGACGCTCCGAGGAAATGGTATTTTGTGCGGTTAACGTTATGCAAGAAGATATGAATAAGCTAGTTACAAATAATTTTTTCATTCAATACAAATTTTGATACCAAAAAAGGCAAAAAGCAAGCCGAAAACTTCGGCTGGCCATTAGAGATGCAAAATTAGGCGAAAGGGTGGCAGGTGGGGAAAATTTTCTTTGAACCGGTATTTTTGGGGCGATTATTGAATATACATAATCGTTTGAATGTTAAAACATTTGGAAAGAGAAAGCTTTTTATAGGCAGTGAACTACATTTGTAAGTATTAAATCAGGATTAGATGAAGATTGCATTAGCGCAGCAGAATTACCATATAGGAAATTTCGACTCCAACGTAAATAAAATTATTGAAGCCATCGAGCGGGCAAAAAATGCCGGCGCCGAGCTGATAGTATTCTCCGAATTATGTATTTGTGGCTATCCGCCGAGAGACTTTTTAGAATTCAACGATTTTATTAATCAGTCTTATGCGGCTATCGACCGTGTCAAAGCGCATGCGGATACCATAGGAGTATTGGTTGGCGCTCCTGCCCGAAATACCGATCCCCAGGGAAAGGACCTTTTTAATGCGGCATTTTTACTTTATAATAAACAGGTGCATGGAGAAGTACACAAAACTTTGCTGCCTACTTATGATGTATTTGATGAAGGCCGCTATTTCGAGCCCGCTTATCAATGGAACGTGCTGGAATTTAAAGGTAAAAAGCTCGCCGTTACTATATGTGAGGATATATGGAATATGGGTAGTAACCCATTATACCGCACCACACCTATGGAAGCGTTAATACAGTTTTCCCCGGATGTAATGATCAATCTTTCCGCGTCGCCCTATAATTATGCACAGGACATAGTTCGTAACAGCATTGTGAAAGCACACACGTTGAAATATAAGTTGCCTATGCTTTATTGTAATACGGTGGGCTCTCAAACAGAAATAGTATTTGACGGGGGCAGTTTAGTGTACGATGACGCTGGTAATAAGATGGGTGAGTTAAAATATTTCGAAGAAGACTTTCAGATATTTGATCTGCAGGATTTGACCGGTCGGACCACGGTTGGAGAGCAGGATGTCACTGTCTATTATTCGGCATCAGAAGTAGGCGTAGGCCGCAATGTGCTCGAGTACCTGGCCGATGGAAAGAGTATCGCGGAAATATATGCGGCCCTGGTTCTGGGGATTAAAGATTACTTTACCAAAATGGGGTTCAAAAAGGCGATTATTGGGTCCAGCGGCGGTATAGACAGCGCAGTTACCATCGCTTTAGCAGTAGAGGCCCTGGGCAAAGAAAATGTACATGCGGTATTGATGCCTTCCCACTATTCTACTGCTCATTCTGTAAGTGATGCAGAGCAATTGAGCCAGAACCTCAACAATCCCTATAATATTATTGCCATAAAAAATATTTATGATGCTTTTTTAACCGAGTTGGATCCGCTGTTTAAAGGCTTGCCATTCAGCATAGCGGAAGAGAATATACAAAGTCGTACCAGGGGCAACCTGTTGATGGCAATTGCTAACAAGTTCGGGTATATTCTTTTGAATACATCGAATAAAAGTGAGCTGGCAACCGGCTATGGAACCCTTTATGGGGATATGGCAGGAGGTTTGGGGGTGTTAGGCGATGTGTATAAAACGCAGGTGTATGCCTTAGCGCGCTATATTAACCGGGATCAGGAAATCATACCTGAGCCTATCATTACTAAAGCGCCATCCGCTGAATTGAGACCCGAGCAGAAAGATAGTGACAGCCTGCCCGAATACGATGAGCTGGATACGATCCTTTTTAAATATATAGAAGAAAGGCAGGGACCTAAAGCGCTTATTGCGCAGGGGTTTGATGAGGCCCTGGTAAAGCGCATTCTCAGAATGGTGAACATGAATGAATATAAGCGTAACCAGTTTTGTCCTATCATCCGGGTAAGTTATAAAGCTTTTGGCGTGGGCCGGCGCATTCCTATTGTGGCAAAATATTTGAGTTAAGCGCTACTTTATCAACGAAACGGTAATTAAAACGGGCGCGCCGGTGCCATTGCGTTCATATATAAAGGAAATCAACACAATCAGATATGTTGAAAACAGCAGAAGATATAAAGATACTGAACGGCAAGATTGCCGATGCAAGCGGCTTTGTTGATCGTCTTAAGCAGGAAGTAGGTCATATAATCGTTGGGCAGGCTCATATGCTCGACCGGTTATTAATAGGACTGCTTAGTAACGGCCATGTACTGCTCGAAGGTGTACCGGGGCTGGCAAAAACGCTGACGATAAAGTCGCTGGCTACGGCCATACAGGCTAATTTCAGCCGCATACAGTTTACCCCAGATCTTTTGCCTGCCGACGTAATTGGTACGCTGATCTATAATCAGCAGCAAAATGATTTTGTGGTACGTAAAGGGCCCATTTTTGCCAATTTTATTTTGGCCGATGAAATTAACCGGGCGCCCGCCAAAGTGCAGTCGGCCTTGCTGGAAGCTATGCAGGAGCGGCAGGTGACTATTGGTGATACTACCTACAAACTGGAAGAACCATTTTTGGTCCTGGCTACACAGAATCCATTAGAGCAGGAAGGTACTTACCCTTTACCGGAGGCGCAGGTAGACCGGTTTATAATGAAGGTTATTGTACGCTATCCCGAAATGCAGGAAGAGCAATTGATCCTGAGGTCGAATGTACAGTCAGTCAAAGCTCCGGAAATAAAACCGGTGGTGAATATACAGGATGTACTGTATGCCAGAGATCTGGTGAGGGATATCTACCTGGATGAAAAAGTAGAGCAATATATATTGGATATCATTTTTGCAACGCGCTACCCGGGACGTTACGATTTAAAGAAGCTGGAGCCATTGATCGCCTATGGGGCGTCGCCACGTGGCAGTATCAATCTGGCACTGGCCGGAAAAGCAAGGGCCTTTTTGAATAAGAGGGGGTTTGTTATGCCGGAAGATATAAGAAGTATCGCGCATGACGTATTGCGCCATCGCATCGGACTTACTTACGAGGCAGAGGCCGAAAACATTAATGTGGAAAATGTAATCGACGAGATCATAGGAAAGGTGAATGTGCCGTGAATAGTTGATTAGCGAACGGGTTGACTGGGCTAACCGGTATTACCCCGTATGCGATTGAAAGACAGGGATCGGTCAACCATCATCTGTCAACTCTTATCTTAAATATGCGCTCTACTACTGAAATATTAAAAAAAGTTCGTGAACTGGAAATTAAGAGTAAGAAACTCGCCCGGGACCTGTTCTCGGGAGAGTATCACAGTGCTTTTAAGGGAAAGGGCATGTCTTTTAAAGAAGTGCGCGAATATGCTGCCGGTGATGATATTCGTTTTATCGATTGGAATGTGTCGGCAAGGTTTGGTCATCCATACAGCAAAATATTTGAAGAAGAGCGGGAGCTTACCGTAATGCTGCTGGTAGACATCAGTAACAGCTCGATGTTTGGAACACACTATGGTTTTAAAAGAGACCTGGCTACCGAAATTGCAGCAGTGCTGGCCTTTTCAGCGGTGAGTAATGGGGATAAAGTAGGAGCCATTTTTTACAGCGATAAGATGGAACTGTATATACCGCCTAAGAAAGGGCGTCAGCATGCTTTATTTATTGTACGGGAAATATTAAGCCTGGAAGCAAAAGGTAAAGGCACACGGTTAAACACAGCGCTGAAGTATTTTACAAATGCTATCAAGCAATCCAGCATCGCCTTTATATTAAGCGATTTTATTGACTCCAACTATGAAGACTCGTTACGTGTTGTTGGAAAGAAGCATGATCTGATTGGCATCAAAATATATGATCAAATGGATCAGGCGTTACCGAATGTAGGTTTGATGCAACTATTGGATGCAGAAACCGGTCAGACTCAATGGCTTGACACAGGCAATGCTTATGTAAGAAAGGTATACGAAGAACAATTTTTTAATGCTACTGCGTATAGTGTGAATGTATTTAAAAGAGCGGGTAGTGATTTGTTGCATATAAAAACCGGCGATGATTATGTACGTGTACTACAGCGGTTTTTTAAAAGCAGGATTAAATAGTTGATATATAAAACAGGAAAAGTTTGAATGGGAAGTTGCTATATAATTCAGGTACCGGAAGAAGCCGTAGATGGATGGTTGTTGCTGCTATATTTTTTGTGCTGGTGTGGTTTGCTGGTGCTGTGAAAGCCCAGCCCGTGGGAGTACGCGCCTATACTGATAAAAGCAGGGTGTTGTTGGGTGAACCTTTCTGGCTTACGTTGGAAGTAAAAACATTGAATGGCGCAAAAGCGCCTGCGTTTAAGGTGGATAGTATTCCCCATTTTGAATTTTTAGTGCGAGACAGCTCGCGTATATTACAACGGGGTGATACGACTTTATACCAGCAACATTTTCAACTAACCAGTTTTGATTCGGGTCGCTGGGTCATTCCCCAGTTCGCATTTCGGGCCTTTGTGAAAACCAACAGTGTGTTGGTGAATGTTGTTTTTACTGAGAATTTTGATCCTAAGCAGCCCTATCATGATGTACAAGCGGTAAAAGACGTACCTTTTAAAATGGATGCGGAACTGGAGCGATGGTGGTACCTCGGTGCTGCATTATTAATTTTGTTGACGCTGGTTATATATTGGATAACAGAGCCGCGACGGGAGAAGAAGCCTGTAATAAGCGCTGCTTCCCCGGCATCGGCCTATAAACGGGCGATGCGAAGTCTTCAGGATCTGAAAGCAGGGAGGCCGGATGAAAAACGTTTTTATGCGCAATTAGTAGAAATTTTCAGAACGTATGTCTTAGAGAGAACGGGGATCAGTTCTCTCCAGCAAACTTCCGATAACCTGGTTGAAAAAATTAAGCCTTTGATGAATGATGAGGTTCAATATGAGAGCTTATCGCAGGTTTTATATTTATGCGATTTTGTGAAATTTGCAAAGTATCATCCCGCTGATAGTGAAGCCAGTTCCGCATTTGAAGTCATCGAAGCTTCAATTAACTATATAGAGGCAGCATTGAAAAAGTAAGTAAACTTTAAAAAAATAGGTTGACTGGCTGATAGGTTATGATTTATGATTGGCTGAAAAATATCACTTTTATCTGGCCTGAGAATTTTATCCTTCTCGGCATGATCCCCTTTTTAATATGGAGATATGTAAAAAATGCTAACCGGGATATGGGATCCTTCACCGCTTCGGCAATTAACTTACGTACCCCGGCAACATTCAAAATCCGTTTCAGGCATCTGCCTTTCGTTTTTCGCATATTGTCGATAACATGTTTGATCATGGCCCTCGCACGCCCCCAGCATCAAACTCAAAAAAGCCGTTCAGAGGGGGAAGGCATCGATATCGTTTTATGTATGGACGTAAGCGGTAGCATGGGCACCACAGATGTGCGGCCTTCCCGCTTCCAGGTAGCCAGGGAAGTGGCTATAGATTTTGTAAAGAACCGGCCTGTTGACAGAATTGGCCTGGTGATTTTTGCCGGCGAGAGCTTTACCAAGTGTCCTATCACGCCCGATAAGAATACCGTATTGAATCAATTGCAGACCTTGAAAATAATGGACGGCGGATACCTGGAAATTGGTACCCTGATCGGTGAAGGCCTGGCGATGTCTGTTAATCGCATCAGTAAGGGAAGCAGTAAAAGCCGTGTAGTGATTTTGCTCACAGACGGAAAGGAAGACGCTCCTCCCACACGCATCATAGATCCTGAAATGGCAATGGAGATTGCCAAAGCAAACCATGTAAAAGTATATTGTGTTGGGTTGGGTTCTGCTACCAGCACCTCCGAACAAATGGTCAGGGATGTAGCCGGGAATATGGTTCGTAACTATATAGATGAAGCGCTTCTTACCCGGATAGCGACCAGTACGGGTGGTAAATATTATCGCGCAACAGACAAGGCTTCCCTGCAGGCCATATATGGCCAGATAGACCAGCTGGAGAAATCGAAAGTAGAGATCATTCGGTATAAGCAAATCCAGGAAATGTTCATACCGCTGGTACTGGCGGCACTTGCATTTATTTTGATAGAGGTTGTTTTAAAATACACGGTATTTAAAAAGTTTCCTTAACGTCTAAGTTGGTATTAGCTGCTTGTGAAACCCCGCGCGGATAAGCTTTCTGGTAAAGCCGATAGTAATGACGGGAACCGCCCTGTTTTTAAAAACTAGTTCATAACATATTGCCTGTCATCTAAAAGAGAATCCGCGATGCCCGGTATTCAGGTAAACGTTCCTATTCTTATAGTGTGAAAAACTGCTAGCCCTGCTCCGCTCATTTGATTGAATATTCAATCAAACTAGTAAAAAGAATAGCTGATATTAAAATAAGATGAGAAAAAAATTTTTGTTATTAATTTCATCTTTGTATATTCGATTTGTTAAAGTAATTTAACGTTGTGCTTCGCCCAGTTATATTAAAGCAAGAGAAAACTTTAAATTTTTAAACCAGAAGAGAAATTTGAGTAAATAGCCCAGGTCTTAAAGGCACTGTTCTCCCCATTTTTTGTTGTTATGTAAGGATTGCATGGATGTCTTTGACCTTTTGCTAAAACGTTTTTGTTGACAGTTTCAGGTACGCTACAAGCGCCGGTTTCCCCCTTGGAAAGCGGAATGGGAGTAGCATGCCCGCAAGGATAAACAATAGATTTATTTATTTCAAACTTTAACTATTATTAATTATGAGGCTTGTTTGGCTACTTTCCTTGATGCTTATTTGTGTCGCTGCCCAGGCACAAACCAAAACCGTTTCCGGTGTTGTGAAAAATGCCGAGAACAACACCGTACTTGGTGGCGTTACCGTCAGTGTTTTGAATAAGGCGCAGGTAAGCACCACCGACAATAACGGGGAGTTTAAAATAGATGCCGCTCCCGGCGATTCCCTGGTGTTTTCCTATGTGGGTAAAAAAGAATACCGCGAGGCGGTAGGTGAAAAGAACATTCTGGAGATCATGCTATACAACACCGTTGCTGATATGGAAGATGTAACGGTGGTTGCATTTGGTAAACAGAAAAAGGCAAGTGTGGTAGGCGCTATCACCACCGTTAATGCCAAAGATTTGCGCGTTCCGGCATCCAACCTAACCAGTGCATTTGCGGGTAGAATACCTGGTGTAATATCTTACCAGAATACAGGTGAGCCGGGTGCCGATAATGCCCAGTTCTTTGTTCGGGGGGTAACTACTTTTGGCTATCAGGCCTCGCCTTTGATCCTTATTGATGGTTTCGAATCTACCACTGATAATTTAGCGCGCCTGCTTCCGGATGATATCGAGTCGTTTTCTATCATGAAAGATGCCCTGGCAACATCTTTATATGGCGCAAGAGGGGCCAATGGAATTATTATAGTGAACACCAAGTCTGGTAAGGAAGGGCCTATTAGTGTTAATGCCAGGATAGACTATAATGTAGCCACGCCTGTGCAAAGAATTAAAACGCTTAACGGTGTAGATTACATGCGGTTATATAATGAAACGCGGGTATCAAGAGATCCTGTTTTGGGTACCTACTATTCTGAGCAAAAAATTCAGTCTACAGCCAATGGGGAAAACCCAATGATCTTTCCTGACATCGATTGGCAGAAAGAGCTCTTTAAAGATTACACCACAAATCTTAAAGCCACTGTAAACCTGGGCGGCGGGGGCCAGGTGGCTAATTACTATGTATCGTTTGGTTATGATAAAGAGTCGGGTTTGCTGAAAGTAGATGACAGGAATAACTTTAATAATAATATTGACATCAACCGTTATCTCATCCGATCCAATGTGATTTTCAAATTATCTCCGTCTACCAAATTGGATACCCGGTTACAGGGACGATTCGAGTCTTACACAGGTCCCTTCATTTCGGCTGGCGATCTATTCAGAAATGTGATGAACAGCAACCCGGTTGATTTCCCGGCCTACTTCGAACCGGATTCCAACAACCTTTACACGGATCATATTTTATTCGGCAGCAGCTTCGTGAACGGCGGCTTAAAAGTGAATCCTTATGCGCAAATGATACGTGGTTATGAAGATCGTAATGAAAGTACCATTACAGCTCAGGCTACCCTTATGCAGGATCTTGATTTTATTACAAAGGGTTTAAAGTTCCAGGGAAAAGCATCGGCCACAACCTGGAGCAGGTACTCAAGCAGACGCAGTTACATGCCGTATTTATATGATTTGGACAGTTACAACCAGGTTACCCGGGAGTATACGCTCTTCCCGCTTAACCCAACTTCCGGGCAGGCTTATCTGGGAAATGTAGAGCCAGGCAGGGATGCGGACGGGTTGTATTATTTCGAGGGGCGTTTGAACTGGGATAAGATTATTGGCGTGCATAATTTTTCTTTAATGACGGTAGGTATGATGCAATCAAAGCTACTGACATCAGGAAACAGTACCTCTGTATATGAAACCCTTCCCGAAAGAAATATGGGTAACTCAGGGCGTGTTAACTACTCCTACGACAACCGGTATTTTTTAGAATTTGCCTATGCTTATAACGGCTCCGAAAAATTTACAGGAGAGAAACGTTTCGGTTTTTTCCCTTCAGCAGGGGCCAGCTGGATGGTTTCTAACGAAAACTTCTGGGAGTCGATGAAAGACGTTGTGAGTACTTTAAAGCTAAGAGGCTCCTGGGGATTGGTTGGTAACGACGCAATAGCGGGTCGCGCAGGAAGGTTCTTTTATCTGTCTGATATTTCGCTGGGCGGAGGCTCTTACAGATGGGGTACTTCCTTCATGAACTCCTATAACGGGTTCTCTATTAACAGGTATGCGAACCCTAATATTACCTGGGAACAGTCGGAAAAATGGAATCTGGGCCTGGAGATGAATTTCTTCCGCGAATCTCTGAAAACCACTGTTGACTTTTTCCACGATGTGAGAAGCAACATATATATGATGCGGCAGAACTTCCCGGCTACAGCAGGTTTGGAAGCGGCTATAAGCGGTAATGTGGGAGAAGTGGCATCAAGAGGTGTGGATGCATCCATAGATTATGTAAAGAACGTAGGAGCCGACTGGTACGTGAACCTGAGGGCGAATTTTACTTATGCAACTAATAAGCTGGTTAAAATTGATGAGAAAAATTATCCTGACCAATATCTGAAAAGATTGGGAAGCAATATCAATCAACAATGGGGGCTGGTGGCCGAGAGGTTATTTGTTGACGAGTATGAAATAGCGAACTCTCCCAGGCAGGACTTCGGGAACTATATGGCAGGAGATATTAAATACAAAGATATTAATGGCGACGGCATTATTAATGATAACGACAGGGTAGCGCTTGGTTATCCGGCTGTTCCGGAAATACAGTATGGCTTTGGTGCTACTTTAGCTTATAAAAAGTTCGATTTAAACTTCTTCTTTAATGGTAATGCACGAACTTCATTTTTTATAGATGCAACAGCTTCCAGCGGAGGCGACTTTGACGGCATTGCGCCTTTTGCCGGAAGAAGAAATGCATTGGAAATTATAGCAGAAGACCATTGGAGCGAGACCAATCCCAATGTTCATGCATTTTGGCCGCGGCTTTCAACAGACCCTATCGATAATAATATGCGGCAGTCTTCCTGGTGGTTAAGAGATGGTTCCTTCCTGAGATTAAAATCTGTAGAAGTTGGTTTTACACCTGATTTAAAAAGATGGAATCTGAAGTCGGGCAGCCGTTTATATTTAAGTACAGAAAACCTGATTGTATTCAGTCATTTTAAACT
>JBQGCI010000497.1:0-3673 GCA_052038405.1 Acinetobacter pittii | reverse complement strand
GAGCTTAATATTATTTATCCCGATTTTAGTTTCCACATCAAGTATACACCCCAGGAGTTTGATGAGAAAAGAATGGAAGTAGCCGTTAATCCGCTCTTGGTAAAGCAGGCTTTTCAAAACCTCCTGTCCAATTGTATCATTTATAGTTCTGAAAATAAGGGTAGTATTGAAATGGATGCCTCTCAAACCGGCGTTTTGCAGATACATATCAGCAACAAAGGTACTACCATTACCGATGAGGAACAGAAGATGCTATTTCAACATTTTTTCAGAGGAGAGAACAGCCGGGGGCAAGCCGGTTATGGTCTGGGCCTGGTATTGACTCAAAAAATACTTGCGGCTAACAAAGCAGATGTAAGCTACAGCAACCAGGATGAAGAAAATAGCTTTATAGTTTCGTTCAGGAGCTAAACCTGCGCGCTACTCAAATAGGTATTGTATATCTTCAATGGAAAGGCTTTTCATCAGGCTTTCTTCTGTAGTGATCAGGTCTTCGGCCAGCTTTCGTTTCCCTCCCGCCAGTTTGATGATTTTTTCCTCGACGCTATCTCTGCAGATCATCCGATATGCAAATACATGCTGCTGCTGGCCGATACGATGCGTACGGTCTATGGCCTGGCTTTCCACTGCGGCATTCCACCAGGGATCGAATAGGAATACATAGTCCGCTTTGGTAAGCGTTAAGCCGGTGTTTCCTGCTTTTAAACTAATCAGGAATACTTCTGCCTTACTATCGTCGGATTGAAACTCGTTAACGAGTTCCTGCCGTTTTTGAGCCTGGGTCTGACCGTCTATACGTAGGGTGGAAATGCCCGCTACATGTAAATCCCTTTCCAGTAAATCGAGCATAGAAGTAAACTGGCTGAATACGAGGGCACGGTGTTGAGGAATGATGCATTTCAACTCGTTAATCAGTACTTTGGTCTTTACACTGTCGTACGTAAACAGGTCTTCTCCGGTAACCAGTTCGGCGCTGTTGCAAAGCTGTCTTAATTTGGTTAAGCCCGCTAATACACTCATCTTTCCCTTATTGAAGCCATTACCTTCTATTTCTGCGAATATGTTGGTACGTATATTTTCTTTGATCGCTTCGTAGGCCGCGCGCTGCTCAGCATCCATTTCACACCAGAGTATCGACTCTGTTTTTTCAGGCAGATCCTTTGCTACCTGCTCTTTGGTGCGCCGTAAAATAAAAGGACGTATCAGCTTTTGTAAAGCGGCAGCTTTTTCTTCATTGGCCTGCTGCTCAATAGGTATAGCGTACTCTTTTTTAAAGAATTCAGCGGTGCCTAACAAACCGGGCATCAGGAAGTGTACCTGGCTATGCAGATCGCTGGTGCTATTCATGATCGGCGTACCGCTTAACGCTATCTTGGTTTTTGCCGTAAGCTGCCATACCGCACGCGTGGTTTGCGTAGCTGCATTTTTAATATGATGACTTTCATCCAAAACAATCGTTTCCCAGGCAATGTTTTCCAGCAATGAAAGATCTTGCCGCATGGTACCGTAGCTGGTAATAATGACCCTGTTTTCATCATCATGCAATAAGGCCTTGTCTCTTTTAGAGCCATGTAATACGGTAGCTTTCACATCCGGACCAAACTTTTCCAGCTCTTTTAACCAGTTATAAAGCAGGCTCGCCGGTGCTATGACCAGCTGTTTGCCCTGAGGGTTGACTTCAATTTTATACAACAGGAAGCTAATAGTTTGAAGCGTTTTGCCCAACCCCATATCATCGGCCAGGCAGCCTCCGGCGCCTATTTCAGACAGTAACCTGAGCCATTCATAACCTGTTCGCTGGTAGGGGCGGAGTGCCTCCACCTGTAAGCCTGCCGGTAAAGTATATAATGATTCTTCCTGTTTTTCCCAGCGCTTCCAGCGGGTAAACCAATCCGCCGTAATGCCCGTATTGATCAGGCTGCCATCATTTTCGTTATCGGTGCCCTCGCTTAACGTTAACCAGCGGGCTACCAGCAGTTCCTGTTTTCTAACTTTCCCGTGGCGAAATAAAAGCCCATATTGTTGCAACCATTCATCTCCCAAAACGCCCAGGCTGCCATCCTTAAGCAGGATGGCTTTTTGATTGTTGAGGAGCGACTTCTGCAGGGTTGTTAAGGGTACTTCTTCTTTACCAAATTTTACACTGATCCCAATACAGGCAAAATCTCCTTCCCGGCTTTGCTGATGAATGGTAGTAACAGCTTTGTGAGGGGAATATCGAAAATGCTTTAATAAGTCGATGCCTAACAGGTCAATGTTTTTATCCAGCAACAGGTGATAAGTTTTTAAAAACCATCCTCTCTTTTGCGCTTCCGCAAAACTCAGGTAGAAGAAACCGTTATGCTGGCTGGAAAATTTTTCATGAAGAGATCGGAGAAAATGAACCAGTTCTTCTTCTTTTTCTTTATTGCGTTGTACTAATACTGTTTTTTTAGGTGTGTCTACTTTTGTGACTGGCTCAAACGGGCCTTCGATGGTGAATCCGTCGTAGACAAATTGAGGTTCCAGTTTCAGAAAAGTATTGCTCAACTCACTTATCATTACCTGCGATTGCGGTTCGGCAATGATCATTTCAGCTTCAGCAAGATCTCCTTTTTCTACTTTAACATCCCATTGCGCCAGTTTTTGGAGTACTGATTCGAAAGGTTCCGTTCGTTCAATATTCCATTGCGAAGCATCCTGGGCGCTGATCCATTCCAGCGCTTCATAGCTCTTAGGTGAAACCTGGTAGTAGCAGTTATCGCGTTCCAGCAAAAAATAATGGCGGCTAAAATCACTTATCGGAAACTTTTCTTTCCCAATCTCAACAAAAGTAGCAATACCAAAATGTTTATCTTTCTTGTCGGCATAAAAACTAACCTCTACCGGATAATGATAGAAGCTGCATTTAATATTCTGCACTCTTTTGTCACCGGATATTACGGGATGATACCAGTCCTGAACCGGTTGTCTTCTCAGTGCTCCTGTAATCGATTGGATATGCCGGGTGTAAGCGGCCTGCACCGCGGCTTTTTGTTCTTCCTTGTCAACTATATAACCGGTTTGTTGATAAAGCGCGATCAATATTTTCTCCAGGTCTACTGTGTTGAAAGCCATCAATGCTTTGATGGTTTCGTCGCTGAAACTTTTAAAAAGCGCCTTGATATGTGCCCGGGTTAAAGGCTGTTCGCCCGTGGTTATGCCGTCGGGGGTTTTAATCAGCTGCTTTATAGCTATTATGCTCTTTTTAGAGAACAAAAATGCCGGTTGAAATAATAAGTAAGTCTTCGTATTCGCTACTGCCATATTCGTCTTTCTGGCGGGCAAATATAAGATTTGACACTAAAGCGGGCGAACTAAAACTGTCGTTGGTTTAATTCTTGTATAAAAAAATAAAAATAATCCTATGTACAAAAAGGTAATAGCCGGACTGGCCGGCGCATTAGTGCTCAATATTTTGCATGAAAGTATCCGAAGCCGTTTTACCGCGGCTCCCAGGATCAACGAATTAGGTGAAGAAGCGCTTCAAAAATCACTCAAGCCTTTCAACGTTTCGTTAGATAATCCTCAGTCAGCTTATTGGGCAACCCTGTCTTCTGATATTGTATCTAATGCTTTCTATTATGGGGCAACTGCCACAACAAGTCCGGTAGTTTCGGGCGCTCTGGCGGGCATTGGTGCGGTAAAACTTCCC
>JBQGCI010000496.1:0-27695 GCA_052038405.1 Acinetobacter pittii | reverse complement strand
TTTTACTGTGATGATGCCATTTATAACCATGCCATAATGCATAGCTGCCGATTACCAATGCCAAAATGATCATCCCTATTTCAAAAGCCAGGTTTTCAATAATATTAACGCCAAACAGGGGTAAGGCCGCCAAAAATAATGGAAGCACTGCGCAATGGATGGCACATAATATAGAAGCTGTTATACCCAGCGCGTCCCAGTTAATTCTATTCTTCATGCTGTTGCAAAGATAGAAAAAAGCAACATTGTTGCAAATATTAATTACTCTTATTCTCAATACCCCACAAGGGCTTCTTTTTTAGCGCCCATAGATCTTGGCAACAAGCGCTTTCAGCTCTTCTATCTTGAGTGGCTTTTTCAGGAGTTTTATAACATTCTTATCTGACTCGGCCCTGACGATATCTCTCAAATCATCCGTTGAGGAAATCATGATAACGTGGCTCTTTTCTTTAAAATCACCTGGAAAAGTATTATAGCGTTCTAAAAACTCAAAACCATCCATTTCAGGCATTTGAATATCGAGAAAAATGATATGTGGGAATATTTCAGGATTACTGATATTCTCGGCCAAAAAATCAAGAGCAGTTTCAGCGGAAGAAAAACAGACGATTTGTTTGAAAAGTTTGGTATGGCTGGCAATAGCTGAATTGATCCGCAAATCGAACGTGCTATCGTCGATAATAATGAGCAAATTGGATGTTTCTGTTACTTCGGTCATTATAAGATTGAGCGGTATTAGAGGTTGAATCTATAGTTCGTTGGGTATACGCAAAGTAAACTTTGTTCCTGAATTCACCACAGATTCTACCGAAATCTTTCCGTCGAGTTTCGCAAGGGCCTCCCTTACAATAAAAAGTCCCAGCCCGGTTCCTTTCTGGTTATGCACCCTGAAGAATTGATTAAATATTTTGTTCAGATGATCGTTAAGTATGCCCAGGCCATTGTCGATAATGGTAATAATGGCGTCCAGGCGGTTTACTTTTACGTCTATCCGGATCAACTTGTTCTCTTCGTCAGGATTCTGGTATTTTATCGCATTTGATATAAGGTTACCGATAATAATTTCAACCCGGAAAACATCTCCTACAAATCTTTCTGATTGATCAATGCTTACCTCGAATTTTATTTTATCTTCTACATTATTAGCCAGTTTATGCACCACAATCAGCTCGTTCACCAGCTTCTGAAAATCCACTTCCTCTTTTATGGTGCTATACCTGCTGTTTTTATAATATTGTAAGGTACTTGTTATATTATAATCGAGGCGGCCACAGCAATCCTCTATCAGTCCCCAGTACTCGTGCCCCTTTTCAGACTCGCTGTAAACATTATCCAGCTTAGCCAGGTTAATTACGCCAAGGGCAGAAGCCAGGGGCGCCCGGAGCTCATGGGATATACTATAAATAAAACGGTTGAGCTCGTCATTCGTTTTTTCCAGTTCTGCAATTTTCTCCCTGAGCTCCCGCCGGGTTCTGAAAACATCATACGCATTTTGAATACCGTTGTTCAGCTCAATTTCATTCCAGGGCTTGGTTATATAGCGATAAATATCGCCCTCGTTGATGGCCTCGGCCAGGGCTTCAATATCGGTATAGCCTGTAAGTAATATCCTTATAGGTTCGGGGTATAATTTCTTAACTTTCTTAAATAGCTCCACGCCTGTCATTTCCGGCATTCGCTGATCTGATATAACAACATGAACTTCAGTTTGCGACAAAATGTCGAGAGCGCCGGCACCTGAGGTAGCTGTATATATTTCATACAACCGTCTAAAATTTGCCTTAAAAGAGCTTAGATTATTCTCTTCATCATCAACATATAAAACTTTTATAACGGTCATAAAAAGATATTGAAAGCACTCAGCCTAAATATTTTACAGGTAAAGTTATGATAAATTCGGCACCCTCTCCAAAATTTGATACCACTTCTATAGTACCATTATGACTATCTATAATTCCCTTAACAATCGACATTCCAAGTCCTGTTCCCTGGCCCACAGGCTTGGTTGTGTAGAAAGGCTCGAAAATTTTCTCACGTACACTATCCTTTATCCCGGTGCCATTATCCTTGATAGACACTTTTACATGTCCGTCTTCGGAGGAGGTTCGAATAGTTAAAATACCGGTACCAGGTATGGAAGACTGCCGTTCTATGATAGATTGGAGCCCGTTCGTAATAATATTCATAAATACCTGGTTGACCTTACCGGGTGTGCATTCGATGTCGGGAATATTACCAAACTCCTTTTTCAGAATAAAATCGGTAGGGAAGGAATTCTTCACCAGCATCAATGTTGACTGCAAACCGTCGTTTAAATTGGCGTACTTTATATTAGCCTCATCAATCCGGGCAAAGTTCTTCAGATTGCTTACAATTTCAGCCGTGCGGTGAGCACCGTCTTTTATACCTGTAAGCAGGGTTTTTATTTCTTCGTTAATGTAATCAAGGTCGATTTGTTTTTTGTAGGAGTCAATTTCCCTGATCTGATCTTCCACATTTTTTGAAACGTCTATTTCCTCATACTTTTGAATCACGCTGAGCAGGTCTGATACATCAAGCTCCAGTGGCTTGATGTTGGATGTAACGAAATTAATCGGGTTATTAATTTCATGGGCGATACCGGCAGTCAACTGTCCCAACGATACCATTTTTTCTGACTCTACGAGCTGGCTTTGTGCATTTTTTAACTGTGATAGTGTATGATTCAGATTATCATTCGCATCTTCCAGCTCCTGTGTACGTTCGTGCACCTGTTGTTCCAGAATAATATTCTGATCTCTGACCAGCCGTTCATTCTCAAGAGAAACTCTTAATGCCTCCTTCCTAGCCAGCTCCTGGTTACGGCGGTATGTATTGATTCTATCGGCCAGGGCCAACGAAAGCAGCACAGCCTCTACCGCAGAGCCTATTTGCAGGGCATAAAAAGTAAGATAATTGTAAGGCAAAATACCAACATTTCTCAACACAAAAACGATCACGCTGCATAAGAAAATGGACCAGGCAATCAATAAGGTTTTAGCACCATGAATTTCCTTCAGGGCCAAAAATGAACAAATACCCAGCACATAGAAAGCGGCACAAAATGCTGTTAGCTGAACAGCAATCTGGGCGCCCCTGAACATTCCCAGCAGCCCCAGGACCAACGAAATGCAGTAAAACCCTTCAAACAGGAAAATGCCGCTGTTAAAGCGCCTTGATACACTTTTCAGATTTAAGAAATTCCTGATGAACTCCAACGCAGCGATACCATTAAAAAAAGGTACCAGGAATGCTGCATAATTGTTCAGGGCCGGCGTATCAGGCCAAAGAAACCGGAAGGTATACCCCTGAAGCTGTGCCTGTGTAATACCTACAAACACCATGTAGCATACATAATAAAAGTAGCTATTTTCCCTTGTAGAAAAATACAGGAACAGGTTATACAGCACCATCACCAATATAAGCCCGATATATAAACCGAAGATGAGATCGTTGGTCGCAATTTTTTCAAACGTTCTCTCCACATGCGATACAGTAATAGGTATCAGCAGCTGTTCTGAAGCCCTTACCTTGATGAAAAAAGCCTTCTGTTCTCCTTTTTGCACCTGCGCATCAAACATATATGTTTGGTAATTATACTTGCGATGGGCAAATGGCTTTGCTTCCGAGAGCGCTATTGAATCAAACCTTCCCGAGGTTTCGTTCTGGTAAAATAAAACGGCATCGTCAATCGTAGCGTGCTCCAGGTTGATCACCAGGTTGGGATCTGCTGTATTGTTTTGTATAATGAACTTAACCCAGAAAGAGGAGGAAGAAACAAAAAAACCCGGTACATCGGAAGGGCTTTTTAAAAACGGGCTGACGGCCACTTCATTTATTGACAGGCTGCCGGCTTTATCCTCGAGGTACTGTATATGATCTTTAACCACATTATACAGTGCTCCTTCATCGTTAATTTTAACGGGAGTTTGTGCATACAAACCTATACCTGCATACAAAAAGTAAATGAGAAGAAGATAAATACGCATCGGAGCCTTATACTTTTAATAAATAATCCACCAGCAGTTCGCCTTTCGGGCCGGTTTCAGTTATGCGGCTTTGTTGGGGATTTCCGAACAACTCAAAGATTTTTTTCCGCTCTTTTTCATCGGCGTTAACCAGTGTTTTACTGTCATTAATAACCATTGCAGTAGCTACGAAATCATCCTTTGGATAAAAGAAATTACCCTTATCACCCAATGAGGTTTCAACAAGACCACCAATGCGCTTTCCGATACGCACGGTAACAGGCGCACATAGAAAAAAAATTTTCTCTACGTTCAGCTGCATGGCCACTACCACGCCCACACGGGCCATAAAGATACTTCCGATGCCCAGGCCCGCTACCTCCATGGAGTTCCACAGTCCGCATATTTCAGAGGTTCCGGGTGAAGCCTGTTGATGAATAGCCGGGTCATATTGTCCTATTGCAGTTTCGATCGGCAGCGGAAGTATGCCATCGGCCACCTGAACCCTTGCACCGCCATATATTTTCTCCCGGTCCAGGCTTTCGGCCACTACCACGAAAGTATTTTCATGATGCATCCAGCTCGTATTGCTCGAGGTAACTTTTGCAACTCCGAAATGGGCCTCCAAAAGACGCCTGTGCCCCTCAATAAATTTGAGGCAGGTTTCAGGGTCAGTTGTGGCTTTAAAGGCTCTGATAGCTACTTCCACTCAGCATTTTATTTAATTAATTCCTTAAAATCGACATAGTATCTTCCGGAACTAGTTGTTTCTGACAGCAAAATCCTTCTGCAGGTGTCAGTAACCATTGCGCCACCCAGTACCACGGAAGAGGCTAACTGTGGCCAGGTGTTAATAGTTTTTCCCATTTCACTTAGCGAGTATTTCATCCTGTCGGAGAGGGCTGACAGGTTTACCATTGCATCCAGCATTGGTAGTTTTTCCTGGCTTGTGAGGTCTTTTAATTTCGTTAAATCAATCCCTTCTTCATTTAAATTACCATGAAAAAGAGGCCTTTCGGGCTCAAGGTCGAAACGTTCCACATCCAGCATTCCCCTGTCATTGGTGTCCATCACCACAGGAATGCCTTTGGCACGCGCTTTTACCCGGCTTAAGATCTTTACATCAATACTGTCGCACTCTTCTATCAGTATATCAAGCCGCGAACTGCCGTCTCCCAAAAAAGTATCAATATTATCTGCGGTAATCCCGTCTGTAAAACAGGTTACTTTAATAAAAGGATCCAGTTCTGCAATTTTTTGCGCTGTTATAACCGCTTTAGAGGCGCCCAGGTTATATACATTACAGTTGCTTAACCGGTTCATATTACATAATTCAACCGTATCAAAGTCGGCAAGGTACAATTCTCCGCAAATACGCTCGGTAGCTATCGTCATGGCTATTGACTGACCTACCGATAATCCTATAATACCCAGCTTTTTGGTTTTGAGTGTTTGCAGCTCTTCCGGTTTGATCTTATAAAGGTTCCGGCTGGTTCTAACCTGCACAAACGCTTCCTCATCCAGTAAATGAACTAGTTTTTGCGACCAGGGATAGTATACCCATACCCCATATTCATCCGGATCTTTACCATCCAGATAACGGGCAACCTCCGCCTTATAGTCTTCCGCTGTCAGTTGTCTTTGAGGATTATTTATTTTTGCTAATTCTGATAATTGACTTTCAATAGTGTCGTATATTTGTATAGAGGGTGTCTGCGACAAAAGCTCTCTTAGCCTCTCTTGCCCACCGCTCTCTGCCAATCTGTAATATACTGGTTTGTAATAACTATTGTATTGTTCAGAAGCCCGATAGCCTAAAAGCATGGTTTTGTTTTGATGATTTAGCAGGATATAAATATAGAACAGAATTTTAACAATATATAGTTTTTATATGGCCGAAAACAATATTTATAAGAATATCTTGTATGTTGATGATGAAATACATAACCTTAACTCTTTTCGTGCGGTATTCAGAAGATCATATAATGTATTTACTGCTCTTTCTGCAAAGGAGGGTAAAACAATATTGGATGAGAATACGATTCACCTGATAATAACTGACCAGAGAATGCCGGAAACAACCGGGATTGAATTCCTAGAGTCGATTATTAAAGATCATCCTGCCATTCCAAGAATTTTGCTGACGGGCTATACAGATATTAATGCCGTTATCGATGCCATTAACAAAGGGTCTGTTTATAAGTATGTTCAAAAACCCTGGTCTGAGGACGAGCTTCGCGAAACTATAGAAAATGCTTTAAAAATTTATACTAATAGTAAGAATAAAGAGCAGCTTACAGAAAAATTGATCACAACCAATGAGCAGCTAGAGTTCCTGCTACGTCAAAACCTGCTCTCCTGAGTTATTTTACCGTCATCTTTTCTCTTCTCAGTATCTTTAAAAGCACGGCTTCCAGGGGCGCGGAATCCTTATTGCTTCTGGCGGGCATAGGAGTTTGAATATAATTCAGCAGCCTGGCGTCTTCGTACATGGCTAACACCAGCGGGTGTATGTAATGGCTTTTGCAAACAGACCTGGTATTACCCAGGTTGGCGGCAACACAATCTATCGCGGCTACCATATTCCGTTTCATTTCGGTCGAGGTTTTAAAACTGCCTATTTTAGCTAACTGGCCTATACAATCTACGGTACCCGTCCAGGTTCGGAAGTCCTTACTGGTAAACTCGCCGCCCGAAATCTCTTTGATATAGTCATTTACATCACCGCTGTTAATGCTGTGCCGGTTACCCGACTCATCCAGGTATTGAAAGAGTTCTTTACCCGGAATTTCTTTACACTGCCGTATAATTTTCGCCAGGCGGGCGCTTTTCAGGGAAATATCCTGGTAAACGCCTTTTTTACCCCGGAAGCTGAACTGAACTTTATCCCCGTTTATTTTTATATGCTGATCTTTTAAAGTAGACAGGCCAAAGGACCCGTAGAGCTTTTCATATACATTATTCCCCACGCGGATACCGGTCTTATCCATGACGCTTACAACCGCCGCCAATACCTTTTGCCTCGACAGTTCGCGACCCGACAGGTGTTGTGAGAGTTTTTTGCGGATGCTTTTCAGTGCCTGTCCGAACTGAAGCAAACGGTAAAACTTTGTTTCTTTACGAAGCGCGTTCCACAACGGATGATACCGGTATTGTTTCCGGCCCATCAAATCTGTTCCGGTACATTGAAGGTGCCCGTTGTGCAGGCTGCAGATCCACACATTTTGCCATGCCGGTGGAATCACCAGGGTGCGAATCCGCGAAAGGGTTTGCTGATCTGCTACTGTTTTACCGCCCTTTTTATAAGTAAATGATTTGCCCCGTTTCACTCTTACAATACCTTCATCAGTATCACTTACATAAGTAAGTTTCACTATACGGGCACTCTTTTTTGCATCGTTAATGGCATCTGCCAGTTTTTGTGGCGATATATTAACTACTATATCAGCGGCTTCTATCTGCATCAAGTAGCTATAGAAAAAAGAATGCCAATTCAATATTTTATTGCCGTCAGGCAACGGCCAGCTTATTGTATTTGTTTTTGTATTCGATAGGAGTGAGGCCGGTGATCTTTTTAAAAGTAGTTCTGAAAGCTTTAGTGTCGGTATAACCTACATCGTACATAACTTCATTAATGTTTTTGCGGCTGCTTTCAAAGCTTTTCTTGGCTGCTTCCACTTTTACCCTTTGAATGTATTCTAAAACCGAATTGTTAGTGGCCTGTTTAAAGCGGCGTTCGAGGCTTCGGCGCCCCAGCGCCACAAAAGCTGCGATATCATCGATCGTTAGCCGTTCCTCCATATTTTTTTCAATATAATCCTGCGCCTTCTTCACTTCCTCATCGTTATGATTTTTTTGAGCCGTAAACATGGCAAATGCCGATTGACTGTTCCGGTCAATATCAATGGCAAAATACTTGGCCACCAGTATGGCTGTTTGCCTGTCTGTATATTTCTCTACCAGGTGCAGCAAAAGGTTCCAGTAAGAGGTAGCGCCCCCGCTGGTGTAAAGGCGGTTTTGCTCGGTAACAATAGAGCCGTCCTGTAATATCACCTCAGGAAACATTTCCCTGAATGCATTCGTATACCCCCAGTGGGTGCTGCATTTTTTGCCGTTTAACAAGCCGGTAGCGGCCAGCAAAAAAGCGCCCACACATAAAGAGGCAATTTCTGCACCTTCTTTATATTGCCAGTTCAGCCATTCAATCATTTTAGTGTTGGCACTTACCGCTCGACCCATATCGCCAAAAAGTGCAGGAGCGATTACCAAATCGGCCACACCCGTTTCTTCCAGCAATAAATCAGGTGCTACGGAGAACTGGTTTCCGTTAAATTGCACCTGCCGTTGCGCGCCTACCAGCTGAACCGTAAAAAGTGAACCCTTTCCACTTACCTGCAAAAATTCGTTGACTGTATTAAAACAATACTGAGGGTCGGCCACAGCCTGTAAAACAGCATGTTCGGGCACTAAAATATAGATCGTTTTCATATGTGAACTGTTTATCAATAGCCTTTTTTCTTCCAGGCATTGAATAGCATACTGAAATTAGTACTAATTGGGCGACTCCCGCAAAGGCTGTTTTAAAAACTTTCCTATCACAGGTAATTGGGCAAATTCACGTTTTTCAACACGAAGAATAAAGAGAAAATAAAGGATAAAAAAAACAGTCGCCACTCCATAGTTCACCCAGTTTGCCGGAAACTGCTCTTTCACAAAATAGTGCGCCGTATAAAACAGTACCGCAATAATAATATAGGCAATTAGTTTATTCTTCGCGTAAGGAATGCGATAGTTCTTTTGTCCCCACACATACGAAACGACCATCATTATACCGTAACAGGCAAAAGTGGCCCATGCGCAGGCAACATAGCTGTAAGCAGGTATAAACAGATAATTTATTAATAAGGTGACGCCTGCTCCTATAAGTGTAATGTAGGCGCCGGCAATCGTTTTATTGCCCAGCTTATACCAAATACTCAGATTATAATAAATACCCAAAAACATATTCGCCAATAGTAATACAGGCACTACTTTCAAACCCACCCACATGGAATGATCGGTTATAAAATATTTCCATAAGTCGATATACAGCATCACAAACAGGAACATGAGGCATAGCGTTATTACAAAAAACTTCATTACGCGTGCGTAAGTGCGGGGAGCGTTTTCACTGGTAGATTGCTTGAAGAAAAAAGGCTCGGCGCCCATACGAAAAGCCTGAACAGACAAGCTTATCAATAAAGAAAGTTTGTAGCAGGCAGCGTATATTCCTACTTCGGCTTTTGCAGCGTTTTCTGAGGTAACCGGGGCCCACCAACCCAACATAATACGGTCAAAAGTTTCATTGATCATACCGGCAAAACCTGCGATCATTATGGGAAGACCGTATAATACCAATTGCCGCCAAACAGTCTTATCGAACTTAAAGCTGAAGCTAAAGAACTCTTTGGAGAGCAAAAGCAAGGTAACAATACTTTGAATGAGATTGGCCACAAAAACATAACCCACCAGCCATTCTTTATCAAATAGAAAGGCTATAAGGCTACCGGGCTGCTCTTTGGCAATTTGAGGGCAAACACTTAAAAAGAAATAAAGAGACCCCATATTTACGAGGATGCCAAATATTTTCACGAAAGCAAACTTCCTCGGTTTACCGTCGAGCCTGAGCTTCGCAAAAGGAATAGTACTCAAAGCATCAAAAAAAATAATTCCTGATGCCAGAAGAACATATTCAGGGTGAGCCTCTACCATCAATATCCTGGCAATAGGCACGTGAAATCCAACCAGTAGCATGCATAGCAGCAGGGACGAAGAAATAAGGGATATGCTTGAAGTATTAAAAACCGCTTTTTTATCCTGGATTTGCGTAAATCTGAAAAAGGCAGTTTCCATCCCATACGTAAATATTACGTTCATAAATGGAATATAGGAGTAAAGGAGGGACTGTTCCCCATACCAAACCTTTCCGAGCCACAAAATGAGGAATGGGGTCAGCAGGTAATTAATAAACCTTGCCGCTATTGAACTTGCTCCGTACCAAATAGTTTGTCCTGCCAGTTTCTTAATGCCGCTCAAACGATAAAAAATTATTCATGCAAATTTAAAGTACTTAAAATAAAACAACGAGTTAATATACCTTTGTCGCAGATCGTTTATCTAACCCAAATACATTTTATGTTGAAGCAACTGGCAATATTAGCAGGATTAGGCATGTGGGCAACTCATATTTCGGCTCAGGCTTTTGAAGGAAAAGTAAAAAATGGCAGAACTGAAGAACCGGCGCTTGTAATGGTGTATAATTACCCGGAGACGATTGTAGAAAATGCATTGCTTGCGAAACTCGCAGACAAGCAATTATCCGGAACGCTTACCAAAGAGTCGTTCAGGCTATACGCTAACGCCGTGCTGGACGAAGTAAGCAAAAGCAAACTGGATTATTACTTTAAACTGGAAGGAAACGGTAAAAAATCGGAGCCTAAAACAACTCTATACCTGGTAATGCACGGATCAGGCGATATCGAAGGTGCATCGGAGCTATCTACCAGGGGTAAAAACTTCCTGGAGAAGATGGCTGACCATGTAAAACGTAGCAGCGATATCATGGAAATAAGAAAGCAGGAAGCTATCCTGGTAGATGAAGAAAATGCACTGTCCAACCTTCAAAAAACACAGAAAGACCTTGAAGCGCAGTTACAGGCCAATAAGACCCAACAGGAGGCGCAGCAAAAAATAATTGCTTCTCAAAAAATGCTGCTGGATGATCTTAAGGCTAAAACCAATTAGTTAACCGCCTTTAGTGTGCCGTTGAGATACTTCAGGTAATATAACTTCTTGTTCTCATAATGGCTTATTTTACCATTCAGGTAATCTGGCTGTATGTCCATATCAAAAAAAGTACGATACTCGGATCCCGCCAGCTTTTTATTGATATCCTTTCCATAACGGTTGAGTAAATGACCAAAGCGGTAAGTAAGGCCATACCCCCTGAACACCAGGTCGCTGGGGGCCGCGTACATTTTTTTGGTATAATATGTAGTGATAGAGCGGCTGGTAGCATCGGTTCTGGGATTAAAAAACGGGGTGCTGTAAATAATTTCGACCCCTTTATATTCAGGTTTGGCCAGGCTGATATTTTCCCAGGTTGGCATACCTATTACAGTTACTGACGCAAAATTTTTAATATGGGTAGCCAACTGCTTAATAACTTTACTCCCGAATTCTGTATCAAGTGACCCTACCACATACAGGCCCGCCTGTGTAGGCTGGGTGGTAGCGCCCAGCGCTTTCAATGCTATTTCATCGTTCACCTCCTGGAAACGGATCTTCACCGAATCTTTATAATACTTATTTAGTGTTTCCAACACTGACCGTATATATGAATCAGCACTTGTTTTCCGCGTAATTACCGTTACCTGCCGTCCGGCATAGTTCTTTTTCATATAGTTATACAACCCTTCGAGTTGGGTTTGTATGGTTGGATTCAATACCACGAAGTAAGGGTTACTGGTTGCGTTGGCGTCATTAGGTACTGTAGCATTGAGTACGGTTATTTTCTTATCGGCGCCCAGTCTGGCCAATGTGGTTAGTTCAGCGAGGCTGCAGTTGGCTATAATCAAGTCTACGCCGTCGGCGGCACATTTGCTAAACTGCTGCTCCAGCGTTTCTCTTGTAGACTTGGAATCATACACATACACATCCAGCGGAATGTTTAAGGCGTTTAATGAGTCAATAGCCAGGGCAGCCCCATGATAAAACTCCAGGCCATTAATGGAAGCCTTTGGAAAGGTTTTGCCCGAATATTTGTAACTGCCTGCATTATCAAACGCCTCATCTATATAAAGAGGTGTAAATATTGCCAGCTTATGGCGGGCACCGTTTGTAACCGGCTGCGCGAAAACCGAAACACCAACAACAATAGCTAAAAAGCTTAGAAGCGTTTTCTTCATGGTAAGGTTTATTTGTTTAGTTGCCTTTTTACATCATTTGTTTTACCCTGTTACAGGCATACATAATCATGTAAACCAGCCAATACCGGTTCAGGCCCATGTACTTTGTTTTTGGGCAGCAAAAAGATGCCATCCCGCAACATCAACAAGAACATCTTTGCTATTCCCACTCAATAGTGGCGGGAGGTTTGCTGCTTATATCGTATACTACGCGGTTGATGCCACGTACATTATTAATGATTTCATTGCTTACATCGGCCAGGAAGTCATAGGGCAAATGTGCCCAATCTGCCGTCATACCATCTACACTGGTCACTGCCCGTAAAGCTACTGTAAATTCATACGTACGCTCATCACCCATCACTCCCACGCTTTTTACCGGTAACAAGATCGTTCCAGCCTGCCAAACCGTTGCATATAGCCCCGTTTCTTTCAGCGCATTGGTATAAATATGATCTGCTTCCTGCAATAATCGCACCTTTTCTTCAGTTACTTCACCCAGTATCCTGATGGCTAAACCCGGACCCGGGAAAGGATGGCGATCGATCAGGTTGGCAGGAATACCGAGTTCACGACCTACTTTTCTAACCTCATCTTTAAACAGGTAACGCAATGGCTCCACCAGCTCCATCTTCATGGTAGCCGGTAAACCACCCACATTATGGTGCGATTTAATGGTTACAGAAGGACCGTGTACTGACACGCTTTCTATTACATCCGGATAAATGGTGCCCTGTCCTAACAATTCAATATTTTCCAGTTTGGCTGCTTCCTGTTGGAACACTTCGATAAACAAGCGACCGATAATTTTTCTTTTTGACTCAGGATCAGCATTGTCTTTCAGCTCATTATAAAACATCTGGCTGGCGTTAACGCCGGTAACATTCAAGCCTAATTGTTTATAGGTTTCCAGCACGTCTTCAAACTCATTCTTGCGTAATACGCCATTGTCCACAAATATACCGTGTAGTTTATCACCGATAGCTCTATGAATTAAAGTAGCGGCCACTGTGCTGTCCACGCCACCACTCAAAGCCATAATAACCTGGCGGTCACCAATTTGCTGCTTTAAGGCTGCTACAGTATCGGTAATAAAATGTGCAGGGGTCCAATCCTGGGCACAGCCGCATATGTTTACGAGGAAGTTCTTCAGGATCAGCTTTCCTTCCGTACTGTGATATACTTCGGGATGAAACTGGAGACCGTATAAAGGATTGGCATCCTGTTTACTTTTAAAAGCTGCAACCGGTATGCTCTCGGTAGTAGCCAATACCTCAAATCCTTCGGGAAGTTCGAGGATACTATCTCCATGGCTCATCCATACCTGGCTTTTAGTGCTTACACCATGCATCAGTACATCTGTATCATCATTTACCGACATGGAGGCGCGGCCGTATTCCCGCTTACTACTCTTCTCTACACGTCCGCCAAAAGTTTTCGCTGTAAGCTGTGCACCATAGCAAATACCCAGTACCGGCAACTCTTTTACGATATCTTTTATACCAATAACAGGTGCATTTGGGTCGTTTACCGAAAACGGAGAGCCCGAAAGGATAATTCCTTTTAAATTGCTATCGATTTCGAATGGTTTTGAATAGGGTATGATTTCGCAGTAAACATTGGCTTCACGAACTGCCCTGGCTATCAGCTGGGTATATTGAGAACCAAAATCGAGAATAAGTATCCTTTCCGTCATAGTGCGGCGAAGGTAATATTAATTTGAGATTCCAACCCGATCGGCCCGGGCAAGTTTTCAATTTCGGTTCGATTTTGTAAATAATAAATATCTTAACAGTTTTCGATCACTATTAAAAAAATGCTATGAAATATTTAAGCTTGATATTAATAACCGCTCTCGCAATCAGTTCCTGCAATATTATTGACAGTGAACGCATTAAAGGCAACGGCAAGATCACTACAAAAACCTATAATCTTAAAAACTTTTCCAATCTCGACCTGGGATCCAGTATGGATGTGCATATCAGCCAGTCTGACGACTACGGGGTAAAAATAGAGACAGACGAAAACCTGTTTAATTATCTGGATGTGCGGGTACATGATGGCAATACCCTGGAAGTAGACGTAAAGGACAATACCAACCTTGACGCCACCGGCGAAGTGAAAGTTTATATCTCGGCTCCTTCACTGGACAAGGTACATCTCTCAGGCGCTGCTCAATTAGAAACAGAGGGAAAATTTGCGCAGGAAAAAAAGATAGCCTTTGACTTGTCGGGTGCATCAAGCGGCAATATTTCAATAAGGGCGCCCGAGGTGGGTTTGGAAGCCTCCGGTGCCAGCACATTAACTGTTAGCGGCGAGTGCCGCGACGTAAAGGCCGGCGCTTCGGGAGCGTCAACTATCAACTCTTTCGACCTGAAGTCAGAAAATGCCGATATTGAAGCATCCGGCGCGAGCACGGTGCGTGTATTCAGCAGCCTGAAACTGAACGCGAGGTCGCATGGAGCCAGTTCAGTTAAATACCGGGGAAACCCACAGGTTACCCAGGATGTAAGTGGCGCCAGCAGCGTGGGGAAAGATTAGGGAGATGACAGTTGACAGATGATAGTTAACAGCAGGAGCGATAATAGGGTGTGACCGCTGATTATGATAAAGGAGTGACTTTAGTCATAATGGAAACGGCATTGTAATAAGAAGCATTTTATGTACAAATAATTATTTCCTATCAGAATGGCCCAGGCTCATGCCTGGGTTTATTTGATCCCGCAGGAGTTGTTTTAACTCTTTAACTTCCATAAACCCTCCATTGGTTTTGCGATCAAACACCAGCTGGCCACCTACATCAATAGCAAAAACGCCGCTAATCGTACCAGGTTTCAGGGCAACTGCTTCAATAAAATCCCCGAAAGTCGTTAAAAACTCCTGCGCCATATAAGCAGCCCGCAACATCCAGCCACATTTGGGGCAGTATTCAATAGTGATCGTTGGTTTCATGGTGTAAATTTAAATTCTAACCAGCTTCCAACCATTTCTAAATAAAATAATGCCCTGGCTAAATATAGGTTGCGTCGAAAGAGCCACTAAAATAGGTTTGTAAAAAACTAAAATTGATATGAAATTCATCCTGCCATTTTTCTTATTGTTTATTTTATCCATAAAAGGATCTAACCTATTGGCACAACAAACGGATATGATCCGCATAGGTCCGGTTTGGATAGAGCGTACGGATCATCATCTTAAATCGCTCCCCTACCTGAAATACGACGGGAATAGCATTATTGATATACGATCGGCATCTGCAAGGGAAAAGGCCAATGCTTACCTCTATGAAAAGCTAGCAACGATAACTGCTGAGAAAAAATGGTATGATGCTTATTCGGCCTTTGGTGATTCGAAATCTGCTATTACGGCTTCTTTTGAAGATAATAAAGATGAAATTTTTGTATCTGAAATAAACGGACGTGGATTTTTGGTAAACGGCACAGCCTATGTAGAATTTTCGGATGTGCTTATCGACGAACGTAATGCAGGCAATTATCGATACCATGTTGTTAAAAATGACCGTGAAGAGATGGTGCCCTGGACGAAGCCAGACCAGTTCATTAAAACCAATGATGGAAAGTTCTCCTATGCTTACCTGGGGAAATTCTCTGGAAAGCGAGGTGAGCAAATAAAAATTGAGATTTACAATATCCACAATTATGCAGACCGCTCTTCTTTGCTGACAGAATGGATTGAAGTGCAGACTCCCGAGATTTCAGGTACAGTCAGGTATCAAACAAAGCGACAAAATGGTGTTTTCGATGCTTTAGTGATTGGAGTGAACCCTGATTACAAAAAGCGCCTCCCTGGCTACAATCCGGAAAAAGAAGCGTATCAATATAATTTTATTAAAGCTTTCAACGCAAAGCATACCGCAATTTATGCTGCAGACTCATTGTTGGATATGTCGCTTACAACCCATAACGACCCTTCAATTTCAACACTTGTTTACCTGATAAAAAAAGAAAATGGAGAAAAAACCCGTACGTTGATAGGGGGGAGACACGCTAAGAAAGTGAGTATTCCCAAGGCAATGTGGGATAAGCCTGGCGAATACAAAATTGAATGTATTCCCTACGCCATAGTGAAAAGAAGCGGCCGAGCTAATAAAACCGGGATGTACGAGCACGAATTTGCCGATAAAAAGTTTGTCTATAACGTAACTGTGTTGCCCGACAAAAACCAAAGCCTTAAGATCAGTATTAGCGCCATTATTTTTACAGCTATCGCATTGATACTGCTGGGTCTATTCCTTCTTATTCTAAGCAGGTATCGTAACAGGTTAAAGTTTGAAAAAGTGCAAAGAAGAGGAGAACAGGCTCAAAGTCAACTGCAGTCGATAAGATCTCAACTCAATCCTCACTTTATCTTTAATGCACTCTCGGGCATTCAAACGCTGATGAACAAAAATGAAGTTGATACGGCGAATGAGTATCTTTCAAAGTTTGCAAGATTAACTCGCCGGGTTTTGGATGATGCCGGTAAAGAGCAGGTGAGCCTGGCTGATGAAGCAACCCTTTTAGATGATTACCTGAAAATGGAGCAATTGAGATTTGGATTTCAATACAATATCACTATTGATGAACAACTCAGTGAAGACCTACAAATACCCGTTATGTTATTACAGCCGTTGATAGAAAATGCCGTAAAGCATGGAATCGTTAATAAGAAAAAAAAGGGCCTTATCAAGGTTAGCTTTTCAAAAGCCGGCGAGGATTTGATTTTAAAAGTGAAGGATAATGGCGAAGGGTTCGACAAAGAAAACCTTGTTCACGGAAAGGGACTGGAACTCACCCAAAACAGGATATCTTTATCTAACACTATTTATAAAAATACACCCTTGAATTTTAATATTGAACCTACAACTGCCGGCACCACAGCAACCATCATCCTTAAAAACTGGTTATCATGAACGCAATTATCGTAGATGATGAGCCACACAATATAGAAAACCTGCAAATTCTGTTACGAAGACATTGCCCCAACATACGTGTTATTGCTACAGCAGATGATATGGAATTGGCGCTGGACATGATCAATACCCAACAACCGGATGTAGTTTTCCTCGATATCATTTTAGGAAAGCAAACGGGGTTTGATTTGCTGGCTCAATTAACAAGGAGAGACTTCGAGGTAATTTTTGTTACCGCTTTTGATCAGTATGGCGTTCGGGCTGTTAAATCTGCAGCATTAGATTATTTGCTGAAACCAGTAGATATAACCGAATTAAAAACAGCCGTTGACAAGGCATCAGAAAAAGTAAAACAAAAGAAAAAGAACACGCAACTCGATTTCCTGATGGACTATATTACCCAGCAGGGAAAAGCGCCGGCCAAAGTGGCACTGCCTTTAAGGAATGAGGTACGATACATCGAAATCAGCCATATCGTTCGTTGTGAAGCCACCAATTCATATACCTGGTTTTACCTGGCCAACAAGGAAAAGATACTGGTATCCAAATCATTAAAGGAATACGATGACCTGTTTAACACACAGGGCTTTGTGCGCTGTCATCAAAGTCACCTGGTTAATATATCTTTCGTGAAGAGTATGCTAAGAGAAGATAGTGGAGCGCTGTTAATGCAGGACGGCGAAAAAATTCCCATTTCAAAGGCAAAAAAAGAACTGGTAAAAGAAGCGCTTTTAAAAAGCTCCTGATAGCAGGTTGTGATAAAGCACAATGCAATGCCAGGAAGATAAAATGGTTGATAGGTTGACCAGGATGTGTTCCCTGTCAACCTATCAACCAGCCCACCTTGTTAACTAAAAAGCTACTTCCTGCTATAGTTCGGTGCTTCTCTTGTTACCACTACATCGTGCGGGTGGCTTTCGTTCATACCAGCGTTCGTAATACGTACAAACTGTGCCTTCTTCAGGTCGGCTATGCTTTTTGCACCGCAATATCCCATACCGGCGCGTAAGCCACCTACATATTGATAAATCACTTCTTTTAAAGAGCCTTTAAAAGCTACACGGCCTTCAATACCTTCCGGTACAAATTTCTTTACATCATCTTCGGGATCCTGGAAATAGCGGTCGCTGCTACCGGTAGCCATCGCACCCAAAGAGCCCATACCGCGGTAAGCTTTAAACTTACGTCCTTCAAAAATGATAGTCTCGCCAGGGCTTTCCTCGGTACCGGCAAATACACTACCCATCATTACACAATCCGCGCCCGCAGCCAATGCTTTAACCATATCTCCGGTATAACGGATACCTCCGTCAGCAATTAACGGAACACCCTTTTTAGAAAGACTTTTAGCGGCTTCCATAATGGCACTTAGCTGTGGCATACCGGCACCCGCTACGATACGGGTGGTGCAAATGGAACCGGGCCCGATTCCTACTTTTACCGCATCGGCACCGGCTTCAGCTAAAGCAAGCGCCCCGGCCGCTGTACCTACGTTACCTGCAATAACGTTTAACTTTTTAAAGTTCTTTTTTACTTTCTTCAAAGCATCAATTACGCCTTTTGTGTGCCCATGCGCGCTGTCTAATACTACCAGGTCAACTCCTACCGCGGTTAATGCACTAATGCGATCCAGCACATCTGCTGTAATACCGATGCCGGCACCTACCAGCAATCGGCCGAAAGAATCTTTAATGGCATTGGGGAAACTGGTTACCTGCAAAATATCGCGATAGGTGATTAATCCTACCAGCTTGCCTTGTTTATCTACCACCGGAAGCTTTTCAATTTTATGCCTGCGCAAAATGGTTTCTGCTTTTTTAAGATCAGTACCCGCAGGAGCAGTAACCAGATTTTCGCTGGTCATCACTTCTTTTACTTTCCTGGCCGGATCCTGCTCAAAACGCAGATCCCGGTTGGTAAGAATGCCTTTTAGTTTATGGTTGCCGTCAATAATAGGTATTCCGCCGATCTTATTTTCTTTCATGAGCCTCAGGGCGTCGCCAATCGTTTCATCCTCCAAAAGGGTAAGCGGATCCAGGATCAAACCACTTTCACTTCTTTTTACTTTACGCACATGGGCCGCCTGCTGCTCAATGCTCATATTTTTATGCAGTATGCCTAATCCTCCTTCGCGCGCCATGGCTATTGCCAGTGCCGCTTCGGTTACGGTATCCATCGCTGCCGACAATATGGGAGTATTTAACGTAATGTCTTTGGTAAGACGGGTACGTATGTCAACATCTCTTGGTAACACTTCGCTGTAAGCCGGTACCAATAGTACATCGTCAAACGTTAAACCTTCTAAAGCTATTTTGGGGGAGTTTGCAGTTGCTGCAGGATTATTTCTTGTTGCCATGTGCAAAATTAAGGGAATGACAATGAACTGGAAAATCGAAAATGAAGATTACGCATAATTCAGCCGCCAACAACCTTATACCGTAGTTTTTGTTATTAGCCGGCCCTTTGCAAAAAGCAAGGGCATTTGTCAGGCTTTTGTCCATCTTTTAGATAGGCTTTATATTCTCGCACATCTAACCTACATTTGCCGGATAACAACGTGTTGATACACTCTTTTAAGAGTAAAACCTTTCGCATGCAAAGAGATTTAGAAAACAGAAAGCCCCAGGCTACCATACTTTTTATTTTTGGTGGAAGTGGCGACCTCAACCAACGCAAACTAACGCCGGCCCTGTTCAATTTAAGTATAGACGGACTGATGCCGGAAGAATTTGCCATTATTGGCACCGGCAGAACGGATTATAGCAATGAAAAATTCAGGGACCATTTATTGGGTGGTATTAAAGAGTTCTCGCGTCGCAAGGAGAATCCTCCGGGGAGCTGGGAAGCTTTTTCCGAACATATTTCTTATTTAAGAATGGATGTGGACCAGCCGGTATCTTACGAACCGATCAAAGACATTATTGGCAAATATGAAGCAGATTGGGGCACCTCTGCAGAAGTGATCTTCTACCTGGCTGTAGCGCCACAGCTGGTTCCTGAAATAACGACTAACCTGCATGGCCTGCAATTAGACAAATCGAAGGACTGCATGCGCATTGTGGTAGAAAAGCCATTCGGACACGACCTCAAGAGCTCGAAGGAATTGAATAAATTGCTTACAGATATGTTTGACGAAAGCCAGATATATCGCATAGATCATTACCTGGGCAAGGATACCGTGCAGAACATCCTCGCACTGCGTTTTGCCAATGCCCTGTTTGAGCCGCTGTGGAACAGCAATTATATTGATCACGTTCAGATCACCGCTTCAGAGACTGTAGGTGTGGAAGACCGTGGCGGCTACTATGAGCGCTCAGGTGCATTGCGCGATATGGTACAGAACCACATTCTCCAGTTATTGTGCATGGTTGCTATGGAAGCACCTGTATCGTTTAATGCAGATGAGATCCGTAATAAGAAATCGGATGTTTTGAACGCCATCCGCAAGATCAAAAAGGAAGATGTACAGAAATACGCGGTGCGCGGACAATATTCACAGGGATGGATGCAAGGCAAGGAAGAAAAAGCCTACCGTGATGAGAAAGGCGTAAATCCTAACTCGGGTGTTGAAACATTTGCAGCAGTGAAGTTTTATGTAGACAACTGGCGCTGGCAGGGAGTTCCTTTTTATGTACGCACGGGTAAATTCCTGAAGGAAAAAACCACACTGATCACCATACAGTTTAAAGAGGGTCCTAAATATGCTTTCCCGCCGGAAGCATCTGAAACATGGCGCTCCAACCGGCTCACCATTAGCATACAGCCCGAAATGGACATCCGCCTGAGGTTCCAGGCCAAACGCCCCGGACAAACCATGTCATTGAATCCGGTAAACATGGTATTCAGCTATAACGAAACCTTTCAGGAACCTCAACCCGAAGCTTACGAAACCCTGTTGCTGGACGCGATGATGGGTAACCCTACCCAATTTATGCGTGGCGACCAGGTGGAAATTGCCTGGGAAGTAATTGAGCCTATACTGGATACATGGGAGAAACGCCCGCCTGTAGACTTTCCCAATTACGCGCCCGGAAGCTGGGGACCTGAAGATGCGGAAGCCCTGATTGCGAAAGACGGTAGAAACTGGATCACTTTACCTCCCGGAAAGAAGGAGCATTAAATATTATTTAGCGTATCAAATGGCGGCAACCTGGCAGTTGCTGCCATTTTGTTTTATAGCAGCCTAAAAAACGCTTTGATCCATTTGCCCGCCCGCGTTTTAAAATTGATGAAATAAAAACGGGATTGGAACATCCAACCCCGCGCTTTGAAAAAAGACTTGTATTTTCTGTATCAATCTCTTCTTCCGCCCAAATAGATCATAATGTACTGAACCAGCGTAACCACCGCAGCTAACGCTGCAACCACATAAGTTGTGGCGGCCCATTTTAACGCATCCTTAGCCTGAGGATATTCATTACTATTAGTTATATTGGTATGTTGCAGCCAGGCCAAGGCCCTTTTGCTGGCGTCGAACTCTACCGGTAAGGTAATTAAGCTAAAAACAACGGTAATGGCCATTAATATAATACCGATTAATAAAAGGGTAGTACTGCCTGAATACGCCATTACAACCCCTGCCAGCAACACCCAATTCACAATGGTAGAACTAAACTGCACTGCAGGAACCAGTTTACTGCGCATTTCCAGCGGACCATATGCTGTAGCGTGTTGCACTGCGTGGCCGCACTCATGGGCTGCCACTGCAGCAGCCGAAATACTCCTGCCCTCGTAAACATCCGGGCTTAAATTCACGGTTTTTTTTGCCGGATCGTAGTGATCAGATAAAAATCCGGGAGTAGATATCACCTGCACATCATAAATGCCATTTTCCCTCAGCATTTTTTCTGCTACTTCTTTGCCGCTCATTCCGTTAGCTAAAGGAATCTGGGCATACTTCTTAAACTTACTTTTCAGCACCATTGAAACCAACATACTGATGCCAACAAAAATCATTGAAACTAAAAAAATGGACGAAGTCATCTATAAATATAATTTGTTTATGAAAATCAATCAAATCCGGAACCAAAGGCAAATTAGTTTAAAAAACCGACTTTTTGTCATGTAAAAAAATATTTGGGGCTTTTTTAACCATTACGCCTGTTTCTTTATACGCTAGCTATCAATTAGTTACAAAAAGAAGGTGCAATCTGCCAACCGGATTTTATAATTTATTAACCTGCCGCGTCAATAATTTCATTTTTTAATGTTAATCTCAATTTGTACCTTAGTACCAGAATTTAATGGGTTAGTAAGTAAAAGGGCCAAGCGTAAGCGAGGCCTTTTTGCTTTGTATGCCTCTTTGAATTCCCTCCATTATAAATTTACAGCAGTGGGTCTATTCTAATTCGATCACCTCGACAAACGATAAGCACATCATCTTATTTTCGGGACCCTTATAGCCTCCTTTTTCTTTTTGTATCGAACATGTACCTTGATGGGTAACCCGGTACATTTCATTACTTAACTTTACCAAATGAGTAAAGTGAAGAAATCTTTTTTCTGCCAGAACTGTGGTTATGAAAGTGTAAAATGGATAGGACAATGCCCATCCTGCGGCCAGTGGAATAGTTTTGTGGAAGAGGTAATTGAGAAAGACAAGGGCAAACCGAACTGGGATGGCTACACGAACAGTGAGAAAAGAGAATCGAAAGCGGTAGCGCTGTCGCAGGTTAAAAGTGGGGAAGAAAAAAGAATAACCACCACAGACGCTGAACTCAACAGGGTTTTAGGGGGTGGCATTGTTAGTGGGAGCCTTATATTGGTGGCCGGTGAGCCAGGTATTGGTAAAAGTACCTTATTTCTCCAAAGTGGCTTACAGTTGCAGGATCAGCGGGTTTTGTATATCAGTGGGGAAGAGAGTGAACAACAAATTAAAATGCGTGCCGACAGATTGTATAACAACGGAGCGTCGATCTATAACGATAATTTTTTCCTGCTCACAGAAACCTCTACTCAAACAATCTTCCAGGAAATAAAGAAAGTAAAGCCGGATGTAGTGATCGTAGATTCTGTTCAAACGCTACAGTCCAGTTTGATAGATGCATCGCAGGGAAGTATTTCACAGATTAAAGAATGCGCGGGGGAATTTCAGCGCTACGCCAAGGAAACCAATACTCCCGTTTTTCTTATCGGGCACATTACCAAAGAAGGAGGCATTGCCGGGCCTAAGATATTGGAACACATGGTAGATGTGGTATTGCAATTTGAGGGAGACCGCCATTACGCCTATCGCATATTACGTACGCTAAAGAACCGGTTTGGCAGCACCAGCGAGCTGGGTATTTACGAAATGACCGATAAAGGTATGCGCGGCGTAACTAATCCCAGCGAAATACTCATTACCCAAAAAGAAGAGCAGCTTAGCGGCATTGCTATTGCAGCAACCCTTGAAGGCGTGAGACCCTTATTAATAGAAGTACAATCCCTGGTAACACAATCGGTATACGGCACTCCTCAAAGAACGGTAAGCGGGTTCGACCTGAGACGTTTGCAGCTGCTACTGGCGGTGCTGGAAAAGAGAGGTGGTTTTCATTTTGGCGTAAAAGATGTGTTCCTGAATATCGCAGGGGGTATCAAAGTTGAAGATCCTTCTATTGATCTGGCTGTTCTCTGCGCCTTACTCTCATCGTATGAGGATGTGCCTTTGCCCCAAAGTATTTGTTTTGCCGGCGAAATTGGTTTAAGTGGCGAAATACGCGCCGTTAATAAAATTGATCAACGCATAGCAGAAGCTGAAAAACTGGGCTTTGAAAAGATCATCGTATCAAAATATAACCAGTCGGTAAAACAAAGCCGTCAAAAGTTCAATATTGAAGTGATCACCATGGCCCGGGTTGAAGAAGTGGACCAGTATTTATTTTAACTTTATAAAAGGTAAATAAGCCTGGCTACCTGTTTATAAAATAGACAGGTATCAACGCTTACAGCAGCGCAAGTTATTTGCTGCTTATAACTGTTACAAAACGTAAACATCTAACCATGAGCACCCTTACGTTAATTAAAGAATCACTTTTACAACTTTTTTACCCGCATTTATGTGCCGGATGTGGATCTGATAGTCTGCCCGACAGTAGCCAGCTCTGCGTAAAATGTATTTATACCTTGCCGCTAAGCAGATTTGAAAATCGGGCAGATAACCCTGTGGAAAGAATACTGTCAGGCAGGATTAGATTTGAAAGAGCAACGGCTCAGTTGTATTTTACCAAGCACTCAGCCTTACAGCACATCATGCATGCATTTAAGTACAAGGGCAATAAAGATCTGGGGCATCAATTGGGATTGATTATGGGTAACCAATTATGGGAAAGCCGCCGCTTTAAAGATGTGCATGCATTGATTCCGTTGCCCTTGCATGAAAGCAAACAAAGAAAAAGGGGATATAACCAGGCTGAAATTTTGTGTAATGGTATAGCTGAGATACTGAACATTCCGGTTGTTACAGATGTAGTGACAAGACCGGATGCCACCGAAACCCAGACGAAAAAAAGCCGCACTGACCGCTGGAAAAATATAGAGGGTAAGTTTGCTTTAGTGAATAAAAACCGAATTGAAAACAAACACGTACTTTTAGTGGATGATGTAATTACCACAGGAGCAACCCTTGAAGCCTGCGCACAAGAACTTTTGCAGGTACCGGGTGTTAAGGTAAGTATTGCAACGCTGTGTTACGCATCTAAAATTTAATTCATTAAAACAATTAACCCTTCTACAATGAAAACCTTATTTCTTACCTTGCTATTATCATCTGCATTGTTTTTTGCGGGCAACATTTACCAGTTTAAAGTAAACGGACTAAGCGGCGGCAGCATTAACTTTAACGACTTCAAAGGCAAAAAAATACTGGTAGTAAATACCGCTAGCAAATGCGGACTAACGCCCCAGTATGAAGGACTGGAAGCATTATACAAAAAATATAAGGGAAAACTGGTGATCGTGGGATTCCCGGCTAACAATTTCAAAGGCCAGGAACCGGGAAGTAATGAAGAAATATCTGAGTTCTGTCAAAAAAATTACGGGGTAACTTTCCCAATGGCTTCCAAGGTTTCCGTATTGGGAGACGATGTGGCGCCTATTTACAAATACCTTTCGGAGGAAGCAAAAAAGAAAGGCTTAGAAGATCCTTTAACCTGGAATTTTGGTAAATTCCTGATCAATGAGAAAGGCGAACTGATTGCCACCTTCTCTCCAAAAACGAAACCCATGAGCGATGATATACTGAAGTATTTGAACTAGTATCTGAAAGCATATCGAACTTGGTCATCGGTGTATTCCTGAGCCCATTGATTATTATTTATAGGTTAAAATATACTATCATGGCCGGCACATTTTCACAGGTTTACATTCAGGTAATTTTTGCTGTTAAAGGCAGGCAAAACCTTATTGATAAGGCATGGAGAAGTGAGCTATTTAAATACATAGCGGGAATTATAACAGCTAAAGGGCAAAAATCAATTATCGTAAATGGCGTGGCAGATCACGTACATTGTTTTATTGGATTAAGGCCGGTAATGTCTATTTCAGACCTGGTAAGAGATATTAAGAATAACTCGTCAAAATTTGTGAATGAGAAGGGCTTTATCAAAGGTAAATTTGAATGGCAGGAGGGCTATGGCGTTTTCTCCTATAGCAATTCCCACATAAAAACAGTTTACGAATATATTCTCCGTCAGGAGGATCATCACCGGAAGCAAACTTTTCGGGAAGAGTACATTGAATTTTTAGAGAAGTTCGAAATCGAATACCAACCGAAATATACTTTTGACTGGATCGAATAATATCACCCCTTCGGGGTTGAAATACCGATCGTTTAACGCTCTTTCTATAGGAATACCATTCCTTCGGAATTAACACAAAAATACATTCCTAAACCCTAAAATGAATGTAATAATATAACCGCACAGGGGGCGATAATATCATTCCTTCGAAATTGGCAGAGATAGGGCTTTTAAAATATCATTATAGACAAATCACCTTATAAACCCCAAGGGTTGGTATTATTGTAGAAAAAAAACAGCTACAGCAATGAAACCCTGAAAGGGTGAAATTATTGTAATAGAATGCTCAAATATCTGATCGGCGAATAATATCACCCCTTCGGGGTTGACATACCGATCGTTTAACGCTTTTTCTATAGGAATATCATTCCTTCGGAATTAACACAGAAACACATTCCTAAACCCGAAGGGTTGGTATTGTTATAGAAAAAAGAACAGTAATAGCAATGAAACCCTGAAAGGGTGACATTATGCTTGAAGAGCATCAGATAGTTTAAGTTTCGTATTTTGTCGCGCCCGGCCCCATGATATTATTTTTTGAAATTGCGTGCACTCAATTAATATTTAAAAGAGGCCCTGATAAGTATGTGTAGGTACGAACAAAGGAGCCAGCTCGAAACGGCTGGCTCCTTCCTTTACGTAGAAATTATATACTACACATCATAAGTAGTCGATGCGGTTTCACCGCCACGGCCCGTCCAGTTGGTATGGAAAAATTTGCCCCTTGGCTCATCTATCCGCTCATATGTGTGTGCTCCAAAATAATCGCGTTGCGCCTGAAGCAGGTTGGCCGGCAATCTTTCGGTGCGATAACCATCATAGTAATTAATGGCCGCTCCTAAACAGGGCGCCGGTATGCCATTTAAGATGGCTGTAGCCGTTACCTTTCTCAAACCTTCCTGGCAAGCCTGTATCTTTTCTGCAAAATACGGATCCAGTAGCAGGTTTACCAATTCAGGGTTGGTATCAAACGCCTCCTTGATATTGCCCAGGAAGCGCGAACGGATAATGCATCCGCCTCTCCACATTAAAGCAATATTGCCATAGTTCAGTTCCCATCCATACTCTTTAGCTGCCGCACGCATCATTTGGTAACCCTGCGCATAAGAAATTACTTTGGCAGCATATAAGGCATCTCTTAACTGATCTATAAACGACTTTCTGTCACCATTAAATGAAATGGCCGGCGCTGCAGTTAGTACTTTAGAGGCTGCCACACGCTCATCTTTTACAGCAGACAAGCACCTGGAGAATACCGATTCCGTGATCAAAGTAAGCGGAATACCCAACTCGAGCGCAACCGTACCGGTCCACTTGCCCGTACCTTTTTGACCAGCAGTATCCAGGATCTTGTCTATGGTGGGCACACCGTTCTCCTTATGTGCCAGTATATCTCTTGTAATTTCAATCAGGTAACTATCCAGCTCACCTTCATTCCACTCTTTAAATACTTCATGCATTTCATCGGCAGACATCCCCAAAACATCTTTCATGATCTGGTATACTTCGCAAATCAATTGCATATCGCCATATTCAATACCGTTATGCACCATCTTTACAAAATGGCCGGCCCCGCCATCACCCACCCAATCACAACAGGGGGATCCATCAGCCACTTTAGCAGCAATACCCTGGAAAATCGGCTTTACCTCAGGCCACGCGGATTTAGAACCGCCAGGCATAATGGATGGGCCCAGCAAGGCGCCTTCTTCACCACCCGACACACCGGTGCCAATATAGCGAAGTCCTTTACTTTCTACATATTTCACCCTTCTTTCAGTATCGGGGAAATGAGAGTTCCCTCCATCAATAATAATATCCCCTTCCTGTAAATGAGGCAATAATATTTCAATAAAATCATCTACCGGTTTACCCGCTTTCACCATCAACATCACCTTGCGCGGCGATTGAAGCGACGCTACCAGCTCTTCAATCGAATGGGCACCTGCAATATTTTTTCCTTTAGCACGGCCATTGATAAAATGGTCCACTTTATCTACCGTACGGTTATAAGCCGTTACCCGAAAGCCCTTGCTTTCCATATTCAAAATAAGATTTTCGCCCATAACAGCCA
>JBQGCI010000495.1:0-4560 GCA_052038405.1 Acinetobacter pittii | reverse complement strand
AAAGACTGACGAAAAGTTAACTTTAATAAACAATATTGCCACTGTATACAAGGATCAAAACAATCGTATAAAAGCTATAAACATCTACAGTTCGATCCTGGAAGAAAGCAGACAATTCCCCTCTATATATGCTTTAATTCTGTCCAATCTATCCTACACAAAGTGGCTGCAAAATCCGCTGTTCCCGGCAGAAAACGGCTTGCTAACGGCCCTAAAAATAAGAATAATCGAAAAGGATAGTGTTGGTCTAAATGCAAGCTACTCTCATCTTTGCGAGTATTATTCTAGTAAAAATAGTAACAAGCCTTATTTTTATGCCAATCAGATGTATCAGACTGCCAAAAATCGAAAAAATCCTGACAACCAACTTGACGCCTTAGAAAAATTAACCTATTATGGGCCCGATATTAAGGCGAAGATTTTTTTCAGACTTTACCAAAAATTGAATGACAGTATTCAAAATGTCCGCAACAAAGCGAAAAATCAATTCGCACTGATCCGTTATGAAACTGAAAAACATAAAGCGGACAAGCTGCGTCTCCGGAAAGAAAACGCAGAAACCCAGCTCCGGGTAATCTGGCTCCAGATTGGTTCTGTAATCTTAATTATCGTCACTGTTATCGGATTTGTCTGGTACCGCAGGAGAAAAAGACAAGCCATCAAAGAGCAGCAGCTTCGTATATCCCAAAAAGTACATGATAAAGTGGCCAACCGCGTATATCGAATTATGTCAGAAGTGGAGCACCAGGGACTTCCAGAGCAAAGCGTTCTGTTGTATAAGTTAGATGCTGTATATAAACAGTCCCGGGACATTTCCTACGATCATTCCGAAGCAAACATACAGGACGCTCAGCAGTCAGTTAAAGAGTTAATTGAATCTTTTGCCAGCGAGTCTACAAGGATTGCCAGTGTCGGCAATTCTAAAGAGCTTTGGGCACATATCAGCCCTGCAGCACAGGAAGAATTGAGCGTCGTTTTGGAGGAACTCCTGACAAATATGAAAAAGCATAGCGGCGCAAGTAATGTGGTGATTAAGTTTATGCAAAAAGACAATTGCATTGAAATGCACTATTCAGACGATGGCATTGGGTTTTCACATGAGACCGGTTACGGCAATGGTTTAAGGAATACGGAAACCCGTATTAAAAGCATTGGCGGCTCCATTACTTTTGACAAATCAAAACCAGGATTAAAAATCCGCATGACTATTCCAATTGACAAATAAATATGATAAAGAAAGTACTGATCGCCGAAGATTATGAAAGCGCCAATATTTCGATACAGAAAACACTCCAGGAATTAGGAATTCCCGATCCCGACTATGTTTACTACTGTGACGATGCGTTGCAAAAAATACAAATAGCAATTCGGCAAAGCCAGTCTTATGACCTGCTGATTACCGATCTCTATTTTGACCAGGACCACCGGGAACAAAAGATACAAGGCGGAGAAGCGCTTATCGCTGCTGTGCGGAAGGAACAGCCCGATTTAAAAATATTGGTGTTTTCAGCTACCGGGAAGGCAGCCGTCATCACCACACTGTTTAATAAGCTCGACATTGACGGATATGTTTCAAAAGGCCGGAACGACGCCAAAGAACTTACAAAGGCAATGGAAAGCATTTCCCGCAACCAACGCTATGTACCCACACAGCTGCTGAGACAGGCCAAACAAAAAAATGCCCACGAGTTTGCTGATATTGATATAGCGATCATTACCCAGCTAACACAAGGAAAACGCCAACAGGAAATTGCCGATTACTTATTACAAAACAATATACAACCTGCTGGGAAAAGCAGTATAGAAAAAAGACTAAAGCTAATGAAAGAAGCATTTGATTTTAGCACAAACGAGCAACTTATTGCTCACTGCATTAAGACAGGTATTATTTAATACCGGATGCTAGGTCGGGGTAAAAATCGATCTCTCGGATGAAAAGACATTTTTAAGTTCCGATATTTATTGAACCAGTCAATTATGCTTATACCGGTCCCGGCACTTTGTTTCAAATTAATAGATTAAGCCTCTGCTAAAAGAAGGCCGTTGCGGATCTAAACACCATCTATTCAATAGCTATATTAACCAATTATTGTATAATAAGCTTGTAAGTCGGATTATTGTTACCAGATATAAAAACCATTTCATAGACGGCGTAATTCCCTACTGCTCCAGTAATGCCCTTACGCACCATAAGTAAGGCGCCTGGCCATGGTAATCGCCGGTGGCGCGTGGACGATCGTAATAGTATTGTTTGTCGTTCTTTTTATTGGTACCTACACATACTTCTGATACCGCGCCCTGGTTATTGACATAGCCCACCAGGGCCATCCAGGCTTTTCGGGCGGCCGGGCCGTAGGTAGTTGCATCCAGCCAGCCTTTTTTTACACCGGTAATAAAAGCATAGGCAAACATGGCCGAGCCGGAGGTTTCCGCCCAGCAATCGGGCTCATCTACCAGCTGGTTCCACATACCGCTGGGTTGCTGATAATTCTTCAAACTGCTCATCATAGCCCGGTAGCCCTTCCTAATACGGGCAGAGTGCGGGTTGCCGGCAGGGAGGTAGCGCAACAGCTCGGTTACGCCGGCTGCCATCCAGCCATTGCCCCGGCCCCAGTAAAAAGGCACATCAGGGGCATGGTAAAACAAGCCGTTAGGTCGCTGCAGCTCATCGAGGTAAAGCGCCATCTCCTTCGCCGCCCGGTTAATGTATACGGCATCGCCGGTAGCCTTATAGGCCTGGGTTTGTACAATGGTGATCATATACATATCATCGATCCAGAGCCGGGTTTGCCAGCTGTAGCCCTTATCGGCCCAGGCCTTCTCCTCCGGCTTAGCTTCGGCCGGTACCTGCCACTGGGTTTGTGCATAAGGCAGGCCCAGGTTGAGGTAGCGCCGGTCTTTGGTGAGCTGCCACAGGGTCAGGGGCAAACTACCAAACATATTCAGGTCCACATGGTTTTTAATGGGCAACAGCTCCTTCTCGGTGGTAAACAGGGGTTCAAATCTTTTTTCTAGAAAGCCCTGTAACATTTTATCGCCGGTAAGCTGTGCATAATGCAGGGCCCCGGTCCAGAAAAAAGTTTCGGGATAGCCGATCCATTTGCCTGCATGCAACGCATGCTTGGAGTATACCATCCGGTAAGCAATCAGCCGCCCCACTTCTTCGGGCGTATACCCTTTTGGGAACCCGGTTAACACATTTTTTTGTGCCCCGGCTATTAAAGCCGGCAGCCACATCATTAAAAAAATAATACTGCGTTTATACATGCTCTTTCTTTTATACATGGTTTGGTTCATAGCCGATGGTGCATAGTGAATGGTGAATAGTGAAAGATCTATCATCTGTGAACTGCCAACAACTCCCCACTTCGTACTGCCACTCATCATTCCTCCCAACTCGCCATTCCGTCTACTCCATCCTGAACGCCCCTACTTCTGCCAGCCCGGGTTGCTGCTGGCTATCATGCCCCGATTGCGGCACCAGTTTAAAATAACGGAACTGCTTCTGCTGTGGCAGATCGATATATTGTTTCATAAGGTCGATATTATTCAGCGGATAAGTACCCAGGGTTTCCCAACCGGCATTATCGTTACTTACCTGCACCTGCAGTTCTTTTATTTTACGATCGCCGGCTTTCTGGTGCACTATAAAGCCGTCTACTTTTGAAACCGCCCCCATATCTACCGTGATCCAGTGGTTAGGATAGTTGGTAGGTTCGGCAGCATAGCGGGTGATCCAGTAGGTATCTGTATTGCCATCAATGAGGCGGGTAGCCAGGCGGCTGTTGGTGGTTTCTTCCGAGCTGAAGCCAGCAATGGCCCAACCTGTTTTAGCATAGATTAAGCGCTTTTTTTCTCCCGAGGGGCGGCTGTACGCTACTGCAATATCCCAGGGCAAGCCAAAATTAGGCGTCCCGTCCGAGTTCCAGCCAAAACGCTGTATGCGCGGATTGCGCCCGTTATCGTCGCCGCCACCGGCTTTGGAACGGGCATGGTAAATGATCCAGTCTTCCTGCCCGTCGGGCGATTTAAAGAAGCCGTTATGCCCCGGGCCATAGGCGCTGCTTTCGGCACGCATCGAAAATACCGGCTGGTTTCTTTTGGTCCAGTCGGCCGGGTTCATCGGGTCACCGTTTTCCTTCAGGCTCAGCAGGCCCAGGCAATACCCGTCTACCCAGTAACCGCTGCCGGAGTACACGATGAACACGCGCCCCTGCGGGTTGGTGAGTACCTGTGGTCCTTCATTGATGGGATTGCCTTTTTTCTCCCAGTCGAAATTGGGTGTGGCAATCATTATCTTTTCGCTGCTGATGGTCCAGGGATTACTCATACGCGCGATATAAATATTCTGAGGCGGGGCGCCGGCGTTGCCACCCGACCAGCTCATATAAAGCTGACCGTTATGTTTAAATACGGTGCCATCGATAGCCCAGAGATCGGAGGGATCGGATACTTTGCCCTTCATTACCCAGGTACCTTCCACAGGAGTGGCAGCTGTATTTTCCAATACGTACATGCGATGGTTAGCGTTGACCCCGTCGTCGGCAGCAAAATAAATAT
>JBQGCI010000494.1:0-2611 GCA_052038405.1 Acinetobacter pittii | reverse complement strand
AATACCAAAGCACCCAGGGCCGCGCCGATTCAGGTGGATTCTTGAAAACATCCTGTAAAGAAGCGGCCGTTTTTACCTGCGTAAATCCGCTAAAACTAACAAGTATTAAAACAATCGCTAAACTGATAACTTTTGTAATTCTAACCATTCCCTATTTTATTTGACAAGCATGGCACATCCATCGTTTAGCCACGTTATAATCTTAAGGCAAAAATAGCCTTATTTCAGAGCGGGCGAATATAAAAACTATATTCGTAATGCCCCGCTTTCAACTGGTATTGTTCCAATGGTGCAGCTACTTCACTCCAGCTATCGTTTCCGCCAACACCCATCTGTACCAGGTCTATATTCAAAGTTATATAGTTTGCCGGGTATAATTTATGGGTATGTTTTGCTTCAACGATGTTCTTTTCCGAATAAGGCCAGGCACTCATGCTTAATAAACTATCTGCAACAATCCTTATTCCCTCCTTGGTTCCTTTCCTGTATAGATTCAGCCAACGAACTTCAGTACGGTTAGCATTTTCCTGGGGCACTACATAAGGTTCCATAAAATCGTAAATACTGGTATCGTAGACGCCTGCATTAAATCCATAACGACGATCGATATAATTCTCGAGCGGTCCCCGGCCAAAATATCGGATTTGAGTAAAAGCCCTGTTTACACCCGTTTGCATGCCTATCTTAGGTATATTCGGTAAACCTGCTGTTGCATTCAGCTCGTATTTGACTTTAACCATACCTTCTTTATTTACAGTGTAAAACACTTTCACTTCCACACTATCATTAACCATCGTGTAAATGCTTAGAACACCTTTCAATCCTCCGGCTTCTGCCACTGCTACAGATTTCAACCGGGGCTGATTATCGTACCATTGCTTTAACACCCGGTGTGTTTTCCAACCTTTACGGTCATTATCTGTTTGCGGCCGGGTAAAGTCAGGAAGCAAAGGCTGGCCTATTAATTCGGTATTACCCTTTTTATAGGATACCAATGCACCATTTGATTTATCAATCCTTACGGTTACACCTGCCGTTTCTGCAGTAAACTGCTGTTCGTCTTCCACAAAACTAACCGGAGAGGTGAACGCGTTTGTGTTTGGTAACGGAGTTAATACCAGTTGATTACCGGCGATCACAAAATCTTTAGCCGCCCAGGGCTTATCTTCTTTCGTGGTGAATTCAATATCTGCATGGTATTCAGCTCCTCTTTTAAACCCGGGAAGGTATTTGCCCAGGTTCAATTCAGCTGAGCTGCCAGGTTGGATCCCACTTATTTCCAAAGGTTTACGCGAGATCAATTTCCCATTTTCCCTGATTGATATCCAGCCGTTATAATGGGCGGTGGATAACACAGGACTACGGTTAATGATTTTAAGGATGCGCTTACCACTGTCGGCCCACTCAGATTGTATGGGTTGAAAAACACGTTTGCATTCATACATAGCCGCTTTAGGCCGGCCATCCGCGGCGACCACGCCTTTTATCGTAAAATTGTCATAGTATCTTTCTCCGAAATCGCCACCATAAGCATAATAAGGTTTTCCTGTTGCAGAATCATATTTTACCAGGCCCTGGTCTTTAAATTCCCAGATAGCGCCGCCTATAACGCGTGGCAGGCTGCGCCATTGGTCCCAGAAATCTTTGATATTGCCAGCACTATTGCCCATGGCATGGGCATATTCGCAGAAGAAAATGGGGCGGTGATCGCCGTTATTTTGATTTACGAGTAAAGGAGCCGTATATAATGCCGGGTACATGCGACTGATTACGTCGATATAATACTGGTCTTTGGGATTTTGTATACGATGTGAATGATCGTTAGATTTTAAGTACCTCGGATCAGAAGGGTCGATATATCCTTCTTCTTTCGGACTTCCCATAGCCGGCTCATAATGCAGCGGGCGTGTCATATCAAAATCTTTGATCCACCCAGCCATGGCGGCATGATTGGGGCCACTACCCGCTTCATTACCCAGGCTCCACATTATAATAGAAGGATGATTTTTATCGCGCAGGGCCATACGTGCTACGCGTTCTACATAGGCGGCGGTCCAGCGGGAATCATGATCCAGCTTGCCTCCTAATCCATGTGTTTCATGATTGGCTTCATCAATAACCATAATGCCATACTGATCGCAAAGATCCAGCAGATAGGGATCAGACGGGTAATGACTTAACCGTACCGTATTAAAATTAAATTGCTTGATCGTTTTAATATCCTGTAAAATATCTTCCCTGGTTAATGCCTTACCGCGTGTAGGATGATGATCAGGACGGTTCACACCATAGAGATAGGTTTCCTTTCCGTTGATCAGCAATTTGCTGTCCGACTGCCTGAATTCAATGCTTCTAAACCCGAGCTTGCAGCTTTTAGCTTCCCATACTTTCCCCGTGCTGTCTTCAAGGCTTAATACCAGGGTGTACAAATGAGGCGCCTCAGTACTCCATTTTAAATGATCAGTTACTTTGGTTTCCAGCAAGCCAAATTTCACGCGATCCAGGCGGGGGTGAATTTCATTAATAATAGCATCAGCACTGATACTCAAGTCTTGTTGTAAAACTGCTTTATTGGCGGCATCGTATAACTGCGCCTTTACTTTATAACCCG
>JBQGCI010000493.1:0-10895 GCA_052038405.1 Acinetobacter pittii | reverse complement strand
TATCAGCTTTTTTAATGGCGTTTAACACTTTTTGCCCCGTCAGCTTTTTGAAAGGAACATGGATGCCCAACCCCCTTTTTTCTATGAACTTCCCCCAAATAGGCTGATCACCAAAAACAGAAACCACAACTACCGGTAGTTTTGCCAGCAGCGCAGCCGCGATCGTTCCAATTCCGCCATGAACAACGGCAAGCTTGCATTGGGGGAATAACCAGGCATGGCTGGCTGATTTGATTTTAAGCAGGCGGTTATTTTCGGGAAGCGTAACATGATGGCTCCAGCCTTCACAAAAAATGTAACGTTCATCGGTGTTGTTAAGTAAACAGGTCAGTACATTAAAAAAGGTTGGGGGATCCGGCACCGGGATACTTCCGAACCCAATATAAACAGGCGGTTTCCCCTGCTGTAACCAATCACCGATTTCGGCAGTCTTATCTGCATTTTTCCCTTTCGGAGCTGTTGTAACTTTGGCGGTTAGAAAACCTGTAATGTCAACCTGCTGCGGCCAGTCGGCAGGCCGCCCAATAAGGAATCTGCTAAAGGCGTACAAATGTGGGATTTCCTGTTCGTCAATAATCTTTATTAAAGATTTTTTAAGCGGAGGTAAGTCTAAATATGCCCGGTGTGTATTAATATCCTTTTTATTTTCATTCCAGAAAAACCAGCGAATTAGCTGGTACGTAAACCTGTTATACATGCTGTTATTGAAGAAATCAAGCCCAGGAAAAGGAAATTCGGCAGTAGGTACAGTTGGAATTGTTAGCTGAATAATGGCCCAGGGCTTTTTTAATCTTTCAGCTACAGAAAACACCCACATTATTGTTAAAGGAGTGGCAATAAGCACATCAAACGCTTTACAGTGCCGCATCATCTTTTCAATGATCCCTTCCTGCATTTGCCTGGTTAACTTCCGGAGCTCCTTTAAATAAGCCATGGTGTTCGCCGATTTCAAAATGCCCCTCATTTGAGGGGTCTGAAGCATGGCTTCGATATTTCCGGGAAGCGGATAGAAATCTATTCCATGCGCTGTTACCAGCTCCGAAAAATTCTCGTTTCCTGATATACCCGCCAAATGTCCTTTGTTTTTCAACCCAAGGGCCAGCGCAATATAGGGTTGTACATCTCCCCTCGATCCGAAAGTGATAATACCGTAGTGCATTGGTTTGATTTTAAGTTAGGCGCCAGGCAGCATGGGCAAGCAAAATTTATGCGGCAAGCACTTTGCAAATATACAAAACACGGTTGTTTATGACCGTATTGACCACGGCGTAATTTTGACGGCAAAATTGCATGCTTGCTCGGAGCAGCAGCCAGTTACCTTCGCATGTCGCAGGAAAACGCAGCAGGATGCGAAGAGGGTTGTATAAACGGTGAGATCAGCGATTAAAAAGGATTGAACCGTTTTTATCGATAGTTAGTTTTCCTTCATCCACCCAAAAATTAATAACGGTCCATATATGATCTTTAGGATGCCCGCTGAGCTGCTTTAATATTTCTTCTGCGGTTAAAGGCGTTTGCAGCATTTGTTGTAAAGATGCAGCAATGGTATTAAATGTATCATGTGATAGTGTCGATCTTTTCTTTCTCAGGCAATTGTCGCAAATGCCGCAGTCATTCATTTTACCATCTCCAAAATAATTACCAATGCTTTTGCTGCGGCAGGTATCAGTGTCTTTAATATAATTGATGATCTTATCAATCCGTTCAGAAAAAATGCCTTTCCGTTTATTATGGGCTTCCGTGTCTATCTGAAGCAATGCGGTTTTAATACGGGTTCTGGTCAGCATTACCTGCGGGTCTTCCTTTTGCGGCTCGTATATAATAACCCTGTCTATATGCAGTTTACGCAGCTGGTCTTTTACAACGGCGAGATCATATTGTAACAGGTGGGCAATATATCCTTCCGAAACGGCGACCGGGTAATCATATATCCCCTCGTAAGTTCTTAAAAGTGTTTTGATAAGGGGTTCATATCCGGCGAAGTTTTTTTCGTATTCGTACAAATCATTTTTATAGATATTGAAACGTATAGTAGCAGGGGTAAATACCTGCTCATTGAACGTAAGCCAGCCATTTTGTTCCAGCGCTTTCAAACCGAAGAGTGTCGTTTGAACGTCCTGCGAAAATTTTTTAATAAAATCTTTCAGGTTAAAATCGTAGCTATGCCCGGGCGTCTCTCCTTCAGGTAATTGCAGGTAATGTACCACATTCCTGTATACATTGCGAATCGTATCAATACCCGGATAACGCATGTCCGGTAATGCTTTCAGCGTTTCCAGTTCCCGCTCATCATATAATAAAACAGCATAAGATCTTTCTCCGTCACGGCCCGCACGTCCTGCTTCCTGGTAATAATTCTCCAGGCTGTCCGGTACATCAGCATGTACTACCACACGCACGTCAGGTTTGTCTATGCCCATTCCAAATGCGTTGGTGCATACCATTGCACGTATCTGGTTTTTAACCCAAAGTTCCTGCTTTTTGGCCCTTTCGTCTGATGCCAGGCCAGCATTATAAAAGTCTGCATGGATACCCTGAGCGTTGAGCAGTTCACTGATCTCCTTAGACCGTTTACGGGTTTTACAGTATACAATAGCCGATCCCTGAACTGATTTCAAGACTGATACCATTTTATTGATACGGGAGTCTGTAATAAAAACGCTGTAGGAAAGATTAGGTCTTTCGAAAGATTGCCGGAAGACCCGGAACTTGGTTTCCACATCAATTGAAAGCTTTTCGCAGATATCCTGCTGTACCAGCGGTGTAGCCGATGCGGTAAGCGCTATTACCGGTACCCCGGGCAACTCTTCTCTGAGCCTGGCAATACGTAAATAAGGTGGCCGGAAATCGTAGCCCCATTGGGAAATACAATGGGCTTCATCCACCGCAATGAAATTAATGCCCAGTCCGGGCAGGTACTCTTTAAATAAGGCCGTCTCCAGTCGCTCCGGCGATACATACAAAAATTTGCAGTTACTGTGCGCCGCTGTTTTCAATACGCTGATCACATCCTTTCGTTGCATACCTGTTTGTATGCTGAAGGCTGTTATATTTCTTTTTCGCAGGTTCTGAACCTGGTCATTCATTAAAGCAATGAGCGGAGATACAACCAGGCACAGGCCATCTTTCGCAAGCGCGGGTACCTGGTAACAAAGCGACTTACCCCCTCCCGTAGGCATTAATGCCAGTACATCGTTACCTTGCAGGGCAGCGTCCACTATTTCCTCCTGCATCGGTCGGAAATGGTCGAATCCAAAATATTCTTTAAGAGTTTCCTGCGCCAGTGAATTCATATAGGGTTGATTACGCCAGCTCTAAAATACATTAATTATTAAATAACCTGTAATAATGAGCGGGCAGGTTTATATAGCTTCACCAGGCCTGTTTATTTTCTTTTTAAAAACGGACGGTGTTTCATTCATGATCTGTTTAAACAGCCGGTTGAAATAGGTTACATTATTAAATCCGCATTCAAAGCAAATCTCAGAAATACTTTTATCCTGGTGCAGTAACATACATGATTTTTGTATCCGATATTGATTAACAAAATCTGAAAAAGTGATCTGGGTGGTTTTCTTAAAAAAATTACAGAAGGAAGGAACCGAAAGACCCACGAGCCTGGCAGCGCTTTGCACCTGCACCCCGTTGGCATATTCTTTTTCAACATAAGAAAAAACCTTTTGTAAACGCGCCTGATGCCTGGAGAGGAACGCAGGAGAAACGATGCTGCTGTTTAAAGTTATATACTCTTCGCAAACAGCCAGCTTTTCCAGTACTTCCAGCAGCATGATCATCTTTTTAAAAGGGGGTTGACCGATCATGCCGGCCATCAGAGCTCCTACCTGTTCGCGGGTAGGGCCCGAAAAGGATATTCCAAACCGGGCCCGGTCCAGCAACGTTGCCACAGTTTGCATTTCGGTAAAATGCAATGGTATACATTCCGGCCTTACCTGAAGTACAATTTCTTCATGCAGCCCCGACGAATTGAGGCCAAAGCCCGAATGGGGTAAGTTACTGCCAATCAGCACCAGGTCGCCCTGGTGATAAGTACTCAAATGGTTACCAACGTGCCGGGTGCCGCTTCCCCCGGGTACGAATACAATTTCATATTCGGGATGATAATGAAACTGCCATACAAAATCGGACTCCCGCACCATTTTATGGTGTAATAACCGGAAGGAGCTCCCCTTGTCGGGGCTTACCATTTCGTATTCTATTTTCATTATTCTGTTAAATATAAACAAAAATTGATTAATACAGTTCAATAAAAAGTGAATAGAGTTGTATGATCAGAGAACCTTGTTTGTGATTTTTGTTAGAGCAGAAACGATGTTGCTATCTGGATTGAAACGGAATGATTGCCACCCGGATAGAGGGATGCTTGCCGATTGCTCATTACAAAACATAATATTATGATTGCTACAGACGCTTCAGCTATTGAGGTTTTGTTTGCCGATGTGCAGGCGCAGCATATTTTTACAGATCAGAAAACCTTTGTTGATGCGGAGCCCCGGTATGCGTTGCCTTATATTGCCGCTAAATATGCGAATCAGAAAAACGAATCGGGCTTTAATCTCCTGGCTTTTGTAAAAGAAAATTTTTTGCTGCCTGCCCGGCTTGATGCCAAATCCTTTAAAAGGGAATCCAATATCAAAGATTACATACTGGATCTTTGGGATCATCTCACCCGTATCAATACTACCGATAAGGGGTCATTGATCGGCTTGCCTTATCCCTATGTGGCTCCGGGTGGCAGGTTCAACGAATTGTATTACTGGGACAGCTATTTTACGATGCTGGGTTTGATGGAAAGCAACCGGATAGACCTGGTAGAAGGGATGGTAGATAATTTCACTTACCTTATTAACAGTATCGGGTTTATACCCAATGCCAGCCGTACCTATTATCTCACGCGGTCGCAAATCCCGTTTTATTCGGCAATGGTGAGGCTGCTGATGGATGCTAAGGGAGACGCGGTCCTTGAAAAATATCTGGCAGCTCTGGAAAAAGAATATGCTTTCTGGATGAAGGGTTCAGGAGGCTTAAATGGACAGCAGGCCTGTGCCCATGTAGTAAAAATGGAGGATGGCGCGCTGCTAAACCGCTATTGGGATACGGAGAATACCCCCCGGCCCGAAGGCTATGCTTTAGACCTGGCTCTAATGGAAGAAGCCCCCGGCAACACAAATTTATACAGGAATCTGAGGGCTGCCTGTGAGTCTGGCTGGGATTTTTCGAGTCGTTGGCTGGCTGACGGGAAGAATCTGCACAGTATTTGTACTACAGAAATTATTCCTGTGGATCTGAATTGTATGATGCTGCATCTCGAACAAACTTTGTTAGATGCTTATACGGCTTCAGGCAACAGGACCATGAGAATGAAATTTGAGACAATAGTTGCAGGGAGAATTGAGGCCATAGAAAAGTACTTATGGGATGAGCGGGAGGGGGTGTATAAAGACTATTATTTCCAGCAAAAACAAACTCCAGGATCGAAATCGCTTGCCATGCTATTTCCGTTATATGTAGGAATCAGCTCTTCGAAGCGTGCTATGCAGGTTCTGGCTTTCGTAAAGGAACATTTACTGAAGGAGGGAGGACTGATGACCACTAATGTGTCCACCATGCAACAATGGGATGCGCCTAAAGGATGGGCTCCCTTACAATGGGTAGGGTATGCGGCGGCCAGGAAGTATGGCGATTCAGATCTGGCGGAGGCCATCCGGAACAACTGGATGAGCAATGTGGAGCACCGGTTTGAACAAACCGGAAAGTTAATGGAGAAGTATCCTGTGGTGAAAAAGTTCGATGGAAAGGATACCGGCGGGGAGTATCCCAACCAGGATGGTTTCGGGTGGACAAACGGAGTTTACCTGAAAATGAAAAACGAAAAGGATAATTACTAATAATAAACGTTTTGCCGATGAATCTTTTTTTTACTCAAACTTTAAACTCAATGATTATGGAAAGACCACCTTTATGGATGGGGCGAGCTGCAAAAATTGCCGGAGTATTGCTACTGCTGCAACTTGTTTTCGCTTTTAACAGCTACGCACAGTCTGGTACAATTAGCGGGAAAGTAAGCTCCGACAAAGGAGAGGCTTTAGCCGGGGCTACAGTAGTAATAGTGGAAAAAAACTTAAGTATTTCTGTAGGAAGCGATGGCTCCTTTTCTTTCAGCAAACTGGAAGATGGTAACTATACCGTTACGGCTTCTTTTGTAGGATACGCGTCGGGCAGCCAGTCGGTAAGTATTGCCGACGGAAAGGCTCAAACGGTAGACTTTACTTTAACCCCCGTTGCTCAAAGCATTGATGAAGTGGTAGTTATCGGTTATGGAACGGCCAGAAAGAAAGACCTTACCGGGTCGATGGTAACGATCAGCGAAAGAAACTTTAACAAGGGCATTATGACCAACCCCGACCAGCTGATACAGGGTAAAACACCGGGTGTGATGGTGATCAATAATACCGGGCAGCCCGGCGGGTCGGTAACAGTACGCATCAGGGGTAATTCTTCCATCAGGGCCAGTAATAATCCTTTATTTGTGTTGGATGGGGTGCCTATGTCGGGCAACTCACCGCTTCCTGAAGGCAGGGGCGGCTTTTCTTCAGACCGCGGTAACCCGCTTACCTACCTGAATCCCGGCGATATAGCCAGCATGGACATCCTAAAAGATGCCTCCGCTACAGCTATCTACGGTTCGCGCGGTGCCAATGGCGTTGTAATCATTACTACTAAAAAAGGTAAAGCCGGTCCTCCTGTTCTGTCGGTTGGCGCCTCAGCAGGTATCTCTAATATGCGTGAGTATCCTGATGTTTTAAATGCTGCACGCTTTAGGGAAGCTTTACAATATTATACACCTTCAGAAGCAGCCAATGCTGATTTCGGCAGTGATGTGGATGCGTTTAAAGCCATTACCCGCAATGCGGTAACGCAAAACTATTATGCAGATGTTGCCGGCGGCACCGAGCATGGCAAGTATCGTTTGTCAGGTGGCTATCTTAACCAAAACGGTATCATCACCGGATCGCAGTTGAAAAAATACACCGCCAACTTCACGGGTAATTTCCGGTTTTTGGAGAACAGGAGACTGGGACTTGATTTCTCATTATTCCTCACCCAAATGAATAACCAGTATGCGCCTATCAACGCCATGGTGGGTTCGGAAGGTAACCTGATATCGCAGGCCTTGCAGTGGAATCCAACAAGGCCGCTAAGAGATGAAAATGGTAATCTTACTTTTATTAATACGTCTACCCGTAATCCGTTAGCAACGATCGACGCTTTTAAAGATCGCTCCGTGACGAATACGATGGTGGCGAATCTTGCCCCTTACTATAAAATTACCGACGACCTGGAGTACCGGTTTATTTACAGTGTCATGAGGCAAACGGGTAACCGCGAAGGTATCTACAGGGCAGGTATCATAGATCCTAATGGTGTAAATGATGAGCAGGCATTCATCTCCAACAATGGTGAAACCAACCAGCAGATGACCCATACGCTTTCTTATAATAAGCAGGTAAATGATGATTGGAATATTAATGCAGTTGCGGGGTATGAATACCTGGACTATAATTTTAATAACAATATCACTTTCGGAAGGGGCTTTAATTTTGTAGGATTGGACTATTTCGATTACCTGCAGTATTCTACGGCGGCTACCAGAGAAATTGCTTCCTATAGAAGTCCTACCAACCAGTTACAATCACTTTTTGTAAGAGGTGGTTTCAACTATCTCAACCGTTACCTGTTCACCGCTACAGCCAGGAGAGACGGGTCTACCAAGTTTGGAGCCAATAATAAGTATGCTATATTCCCTTCCGTTGCAGTAGCATGGAATATTGCCGAAGAAGCATTTTTAAAGGGTAATAGTAATATCAACCAGTTAAAGTTAAGACTAGGATGGGGGCAAACCGGCAACCAGGAGTTCCCGTCGGGGGCCTCTTTAAACAGGTTAGTATTTGGCAACCGCAGTATCAGCCAGGCTAACTATGGCAATCCCGATCTGAAATGGGAAACCTCGGCTACTATCAATGCAGGTATCGATTTTTCTATTCTGAAAAATCGCTTGTATGGATCGATTGACTATTTCAACAAAAAAACCACGGATGCCTTATTTGAGCAAACGCTTGCCCAGCCGGCACCTGCGGGTAGGGTTTGGGTAAACCTGGATGGTGAGATCGTGAACAAAGGTGTGGAGATCGCCTTGACAGGAACGGTGGTTAAAACACAGGACTGGACCTGGGATCTGACGGGTAATGTTACCTTCCTGAAGAACAGTGTAAGTGGTTTGGTGGGATATTATGAAACGGGTGCACTGAGAGGCCAGGGTTTTTCAGGCGTGCTGGGACAGCGTATGGTAAATGGCCAGCCATTAAATGTTTGGTACCTGGCTATTCATGAAGGTATCGATCCTCAAACCGGTATGAGCATGTATCGTGGCGCCGATGGCAGCATCAGCAGTGCCAATGATCCGGCTGTTAATAAGTTTTACAATAATAGTCCTAACCCCACAACCTTGCTGGGTATATCCACTAATGTTACGTACAAGAAATTTACCTTGGGGGCTAATATGAACGGGGCCATGGGGCATTACCTGTTTAATAATACAGCGGCTACCACATTGGGCCTGAGCAATCTTTCTCTTCGCAATATAGGATCAGCATTTTTTAACACAGGCGTGAAAGAGTCTACCTCTAACTCGGCAGCACCTTCAACGAGGTACCTGGAAAAAGGCAACTACCTCAAAATGGCCAACCTTACACTGGGGTACAGGGTCGGTGATATAGGTAATGCATTGAAAAACTTCAACATTTCGCTTACCGGACAAAACCTGTTTATCATTACCAATTATACCGGGTTTGATCCTGAAGTAAATACAGATGGTGCGACCAATGGTATCCCGTCTCTCGGCATCGAGTACCTGCCTTATCCACCGGCAAGAACGGTATTGTTAGGTGTTTCGTTCTCGCTTTAAAATTTAAAAGGAGTGCATAGTAAAGCAGTGTACAAATAGCCATTGATAACCTGTCCGGAGGGTGCCAACCCGAGGACGTTAAAATTAAACAGATGAAATCTAAATACTTATTATATACATTACTATTAGGTTCGGTTATTGCGGGCGGTGTGTCCTGTACCAAACTGAACGAAGAGTTTAAAGGCGAGCTGGGAGAAGGAAGTACCAATGTTGACCCCGCTGGTCTTTTAGTAACAGCCTATACTTCTCTGAATACGCCTTATCAACAGGAGCAGCGCTGGGTTTTACAAGAGATATCTACCGATGCGGCTATGGCGCCTACCCGCGGGGGGGACTGGGATGATAACGGTATGCACCGGGCCATTCACCTGCATACCTGGAACGCTGATAACGGTTATATGAACAGCACTTTTGTAAGCCTGGGTACCGCGATTTACAACGCCACCAATGTGTTGAAATATAGCCCCAGCACCCAGCAGGCTGCGGAGGCCAAGTTTATACGGGCTCTGGCTATGTTTGATATGATAGACCTTTATGGCGTCGTTCCGGTAAGAGAGGGCGCGGCTTTGGAAGATTTCAGGATCGCTCCCGAGGTATTGCAACCACAGGCCGCTATCGACTACATGGTGAAAGACCTGAATGAGATTCTGGCCAGCTTACCCGCCAACGGGCCTACTGCAGCCTATGTAGCCAACCGGAATGCAGCCAAAGTATTGTTGATGAAAATCTATCTGAATAAAGGTGCTTTCTTAAACAGGCAGGCGCCCACATTTGCGGCAGAAGATATGAACCGGGTGATTACGTTGGCAAAGGAAATCACTACATCCGGTTTATACACCATATCCGGTGCCGGTAAATACTTTGATAATTTCGCACCGGATAATGATGTGAAGTCTACCGAGAATATTTACACCCTGTTAAATAAGAACGGTGAAAGGGGAGGCAACGTAGACAGGGCCTGGAATACGATTGCACATTATAACATGACCCCGGGCGGATGGAATGGCTGGTGCACCTTATCTGATTACTATGATAAGTTCACGGCAGCTGATGAAAGACGTGGTATTTATTACAACTACGCTGCTGATACTACTTATAACAAAACAAAAGGCTTTCACCGGCAGAATGTGGGTTTCTTTGCAGGGCAACAATATAACTGGACTACCAATGCGCCCTTAATGGCCAGGAACCCCGCTAATGCCCCGCTGGTGTTTACCCGGGAGGTAACCATACGTACTTCAGGCGCTACGTTGGAAACAGCAGGTATACGTCCGATGAAATATGCATTCGATTATAGTGTTACAGGACAAAGAAATAATGACTGGGTAGTGTATCGCTATTCCGATGTGTTGCTGATGCAGGCAGAAGCCATATTGAGAGGCGGTACCGGAACGGCAGGGGAAGCTTTAGGCCTGGTAAATGGCATAAGAGCTAACCGCGGCGTTACAGCTTTTGGCTCTTTAACATTGGATAATTTATTGGATGAGCGTGCCCGTGAGCTGTATTGGGAGGGCTGGAGAAGGCAGGACCTGATCCGCTTTGGAAAGTACTTACAGGCCTGGCAGGAAAAAGCTGCGGATCCTGATCCCAAAACATTGGTATATCCCATACCTAGCCAGCAAATTGCGGTGAACCCTAATTTGAAACAGAATACAGGTTATTAATTGCTTCCGTTGTTTTCTGAAAGGCCATTAGTAAGTTAATGGCCTTTCATTTTTTAAAGTCTATATATGTCAACTAACTGGAAAATCAAGCTATCGCTATACATTAATTATTTTGTTTTTGCCATACTGCTCAATAGCGTAGGCATTGTCATTGCCAAATCGATTAATGTTTATGGGGTGGATGAAAAAGCCGCTTCTATATTAGAAGCTTTTAAAGACCTGCCCATTGCGATTGTCTCTTTTTTTAT
>JBQGCI010000492.1:0-1660 GCA_052038405.1 Acinetobacter pittii | reverse complement strand
GATATTGTTGTCCAAATTTCGGTAATTAATTTTTTGCGTTGGATTAGTTCCGTTTAACACTGCTCCACGTTAATATAGCCATCTCCGTCGGTATCCAAAGCCCCATTTTTAATTTTTTTGGATTCAGTCGATGTTTCAGTCCCCATGCATCAGGCATTCCGTCGCCATCGGTGTCAACGGCTACTTCCGACGGCTTAAATGTAAGGGTAGGATAACCGCCGACCTCCGCAATATCTTTGATAATACCGGCTGCGGTCATGGTTTTCCTTGCGTACCATCTCTGTTACACCCTCGTCTACCGCATCGCGTTTCGGCAAAGTAGCGCCCACTTTCGACAACACCGCTTCATACACCATATCTGCAGTTTGATGTGGTGCAACCAGCCAGGCTTCAAATGGTATGTTTACCCGCCAGGCTTTTAAGCTCGTCACCGTCGATATTACTTCCTTTGCCAGGTAGGTTATGCCTCGCATCTACGAAATATTGAGTAAGAAAGCAGGGTACTATCAGCTATTAAAGGTTTTTGTTAGGGTATCCACTAAAAGAAACCTGCACTATAAATAATGGGTATAGTTTATCATAGGATACAAGGGTAAAACCGGAACAGGTTTTTGCAACCGCAGTGTTTCTGCCACTGTCTTCCCGAATAACAGTATGCAGATAATAAGATAGTAATAGTAACCCCATCATACAGATGGATCATTCTCAACCTGACATTGAGCAGAACTTCGGCGTACAGACCCGATAGACCGATCCCGGATGTATGTATTCGTAAAGGATTGATCAGAGATTCTTAAATATTATATTTTTTTATGAGAGGAATGTTAAAAACCTACAGGCTCTGTTTATTTGGCCACGCGCTCCAATAGTAACAGGCTTTTCTGGCGCTTTATGATATCGATTGTTGCAATCAGGAACTCCTTATCTACCTGATCGATCTTATTCAGATCCCCGGGATTCAAAAGAACATGCTCCGCGAATACACCGTAAGTCATAGACTTAAACTTATCTCTGACTAATCTGAATTGTTTAAAAACATCGGTATTTATTGTTTTAACTGATGCCGTATCTACCACATAAAAATCTCCTTTATATCGGATCACATATTTGTATCCGGTAGACAGCGTAAAATTGCAGGAATCCACGGCGGTAATTATAAAGGTCTCACCCTTGGGAATGGTCAAAGATGTCTTCTTATCGCCATCACAGCGGCCGAGAAAGGATTCAGCTTCTATTGTTTCTAATGATATACCAGCGCACACGCTGCTATCCGACAGGTCAGTTTGTCCATACACCAAACAGCGAAATGCAAAAAAAGACAACAGTGAAATCATCAGTTTCATAATGATCGTTTTTTTGTGTGATGGATCGGTATTTTTTATCCGGGCTATTTCATGCTATTCGAATATCAACTGACCTTTATTGTATATTCAACTGAAGCAAACTCATTTCCATACAACACAAGAATTACGCATAAAGCTCTGAACAACTGAACTCGCAGCAACCGTATAAAATTTCCGTATAAACTTAATACATTGCTTCTTCATTGGTAACCTGTATTGTCCTGCCTGGTAACCCTGATTGGTCAGCAGGCAGAACAAATTTTAGGCCTTGCCTCTAAAATCAGACACATAAGGGACTCATTCAACCCGCTATACTA
>JBQGCI010000491.1:0-2391 GCA_052038405.1 Acinetobacter pittii | reverse complement strand
TTGCCACTTTCCCAGAGTGCACATGGATACGAAATCTTCAATAAAAAGGAGGATGATTGTGTGAAAGTAGTATTGGACCCCTGGAAATAATTGCATCCTTCCGTGGAATTATTTACACGCTTACGATGGTTTGTGTGGAATAATCGGGTCAGGCCTGAATAAACGATTACGATCTTCCACATTTAGCTATTAAAATAGCCATGGCTTTATTCTTGTTATCCATTACGCATACTTAAACCCTATCTATACATTTTATTATGGCAAAGACATCATCTGGCACTACAAAAAAAGCGACAAGGTCTGCGTCCACAGACCAGCCTGCAGCGGCAGGCCTTGCAGATTTGCTGAAGCAGCGGCTTCAAACTATTTACTGGGCAGAATCGGAGCTGGTAAAAACACTACCCCAATTGAAAGCGCAAAGTAACTCGCAGGAGTTGCAGGCTGCTATTACCGAGCATATTGCCCAAACGCAGTTGCATGTTACCCGGCTGGAGGAAGTGTTTACTGCGTTAAATGAAAAAGCCGGCGCCGTTAAATGCGAAGGGCTACAGGGCATTTTAAAACAAGGAACCGTAACGATAAACCAGGCGGAGCAAGGTGCAGTGCGTGACGCGGCGATCATAGGCGCCTGCCAGATGGTAGAACACTATGAAATAGCTTCCTATGGAACGCTGGCGGCTTACGCAAAAGTACTGAACGAAAAACAGGTGTTGGATCTGCTTCTAAAAACATTAACGGAAGAAAAGAAGTCGGATCAGATATTATCAGGAATAGCGGATACGCATCTCAATGCTTCGGCGGCGGGGCAGGCATAACAATCGTCATTTTTTAATCGGGAAAAAACAAATTGCATACATGGAAGACAATAATAAAAGCTATCGTAATGGTAATGATCCTAAGGCCGAACAATTAAAAGCATTTACCAGTAATCACCAGGGTGAGTATTTGAATACCAACCAGGGGCTGAAGATCAATGATGATCAGAATTCTCTAAAGTCGGGCGACAGGGGCGCTACATTGCTCGAAGATTTTATCCTGCGCGAAAAGATCACGCATTTTGATCACGAGCGCATTCCTGAGCGAATCGTTCATGCAAGGGGCTCGGGTGCGCATGGCTTTTTTGAATTGTACGAATCGCTCGAACCCTATACAAAAGCTAAGTTGTTTACGGATACATCGGCGAAGACCCCGGTGTTTGTGAGATTTTCGACCGTAGCTGGTTCCAGGGGATCAACGGATCTGCCCAGGGATGTACGCGGCTTTGCCGTTAAGTTTTATACACAGGAGGGAAATTACGACCTTGTGGGCAATAATATGCCGGTATTTTTCATACAGGATGCATTGAAGTTCCCCGACCTCGTGCATGCTGTAAAACCTGAGCCTCATAATGAAATTCCGCAGGCGGCGTCAGCACATGACACTTTCTGGGATTTTATAGGCCAGATGCCCGAAAGTATGCATATGATACAATGGCTCATGAGCGACCGGGCTATTCCGCGCAGTCTCAGGATGATGGAGGGATTTGGCGTACATACATTCCGTTTTATCAATGCCGAAAATAAGGCCAGTTTTGTGAAGTTTCACTGGAAGCCTTTGCTGGGCGTGCATTCCGTGGCATGGGATGAGGCGCAACGTATTTCCGGTAAGAACAGCGATTTTCATAAGCAGGATCTTTGGGATGCTATTGACCAGGGCCAGTACCCCGAGTGGGAGCTGGGCGTGCAAATCGTACCGGAAGAAGAAGAACATAATTTCCCCTTCGATCTGCTGGATCCCACGAAGATCATTCCTGAAGAAATGGTTCCGGTACGGCGTGTCGGTAAAATGACGCTGAACCGTAACCCGGATAATTTCTTTGCAGAAACTGAGCAGATTGCGTTTCATCCGGGGCATATAATACCCGGTATAGATTTTACCAATGATCCTTTATTGCAGGGGCGGTTGTTCTCCTATACCGATACACAGTTATCGCGTTTAGGAGGCCCGAATTTCCATGAAATACCTATCAACCGTTCCATTCCTGAAGTGCATAATCACCAGCGAGACGGTATGCACCGGATGCAGATTAATAAAGGGAAGGTAGCTTATAACCCCAATACACTCGCCGGCGGCTGCCCCTTCCAGGCTAAGATGGCCGAGGGCGGTTTTCACTCTTATGAAGAACGCATCGATGCTAAAAAAGTAAGAGCCCGTAGTCGTAGCTTCTTCGATCATTTTAGCCAGGCTTCATTATTTTACAACAGCCAGTCTGAGGCAGAGAAGCGGCATATTCAAAATGCTTTTTCTTTTGAGCTCGGGAAGGTAATGGTAGAAGGTATCAGGCAAAGAATTATAGATATGCTAATGGAAGTTGATACCGGCCTGGCGACTATTGTTGGGGCCAACCTGGGT
>JBQGCI010000490.1:0-4736 GCA_052038405.1 Acinetobacter pittii | reverse complement strand
TTTCCAATTTACCCGCATTGATCAGCTGATACATTTTACCATAAACACCACTCTCAGAAGCCACCGAAACATCAGAAAGGTTGAGCCATCCACGTTGGTCCATAAATTGATACATGGACATTTGCTCCTGGGAGTTCATGATATTAAACTGATTGTATGAAGGTTTTAATCTGTAAGTAAGCTCACTCCTATAATTCAGTGAGGTTCTGCCCGCTGCACCTTTCTTGGTTGTAATTACAATTACGCCGGCCATAGCCCTTGCTCCATAGATAGCAGTGGCGGAACCATCTTTCAATATTTGAAAATCCTGTATATCGCTGGCATTCAGGCCGGCAACAGCCGAACTGATCAATGTTTCAGGATTACCGCTTGTAAGCGCATCACTCGACACGTCTGCGACATCCTCAATGATTACACCGTCAACAACCCACAAGGGCTTTGAACTGCCATAGATAGACGTGGCACCTCTAATCCGCATGCGGGGCGCAGTACCAAACGTTCCGGTAACATTCTGAACGGTAACGCCTGCAACACGTCCTTCCAATCCCCTGCTAGGATCAGGCAAGCCTCCTATATTGGTAACGTCTGCTGATATTCTGGTAGTTGCTCCCGTAAATAGTCTTTTATCAATTCTCATTCCTGTTCCCGTTACTACTACTTCTTCCATCGCATCGTCTTTCAGCAGCATTTTGATGAGCAAAGTATCCTTGCCAAGAACAGAAACTTCTTGTGTTAAATAGCCGGTGTAAGTAAACATGAGAACGGAATTGTCAGCAACATTTAGAACAAATTGCCCGGCAGCATTGGTAATGGTCGCAGTGCTTTTTCCTTTCTCAGACACCGAAACGCCGGCAAGAGGCTGATCGGTTTCTGCTACGACCAAACCCGTTATTTTACGTGTTTGCCCGAACACTGACGCCATTGCACTCATAAACAGCAATGTTAAACATAAGAACCTTCGCATCATAAAAGTTTGTTTTAGTGTAAATTATCCTACCTCATCTGACCAATACATTATCCTTATTATCAAAAGATAGTTTATGGCATTATTAAACGAAAAAATTTCTTTACTAAATAATTCCCTAACGAAGAATAGTGAATAAAGCACGAAACCTGTGATTGTGTTAACAACAATGTCAATTTTATATCCAGGTAAAAACCTTGGATTCGCATCTAATAGTCAATTTTCACGTCGGTTGAATTATTTTCAACCTTTTAAGTTTCCGGATTCAAAGCCTGACCCAGCTCGATAAGCAGTAACTAGTATCAGGTATTTCGTTTAGGTGAGCAATGATAATAATTTTTTAACAAAACATTTAATCAAAATGCCTATAAAAAAATCAGTAAAAAATATACCCCAATACATTTAACTAATTATCAAATTATTAAATATATTAAAAAATATAACAATACGATTTAAAATTGATCAAAATCAACATATATATAGCCCACTGTTTATTAATTACATAGGAGAACATATCTTCACGCAGAATCATTGTTCATTATGCCGCTTAATCCAGTCTACTATAAGATAGCATGCAGGCGCATACACATTCCCATGATCAAATCCCTGCAGCTCGTAAAATTTTATCTCTTTAGCGCCTATGCCTTTCAATACCGAATACAAATGCGCGTTCTCTTCATAGCGCGCCATCATTTCCAGATTTTTATCTCCCGTAATCAGTAAGGTAGGCGGGATATCTTTACGAACCACATTCAATGGTGCCAGTGCATCTACAATAGGCGTTTCCATCGGCAGCCCACGCTCCTTCCTGATCGTGTAATGGGTACTGGTTTGTCCGCTTACGGGCAACAGCCCGCGGATACGGTTCGCATCTATTCCAAATTGAGCGAGATATTTTTTGTCCAGTCCTACCATTAAAGCCAGGTAGCCGCCGGCAGAGTGCCCTGAAACATAGATATGATCGGCACTGCCGCCAAAAGACGCTATATGCCCAAACGCCCAGGCTACCGCTTCAGCCGCGTCTTCAATATAAGCCGGACTTTTTGCCTTTGGGCTTAAACGGTAATTAGCCGCTATTACAGCAATACCCCTGTTTTTTAATTCCTGCGGGATGCCTTTTTCTCCGCCCTCCAGTCCACCGCCATGAAACCATATTACCGTAGCAAAATCCTTCTTGTCTTTAGGATAATAAATATCTAATACACACCTCGATTTCTTATAAACATCCTTTTCCGTTTTAGGAACATAGGATATATTCTCTTTAAGAATGTACTCCTGTGCAACAACATGAAAGGCTATACCGCACAATAACAACAGTAAACAGAACTTGCGTAACATAGTATTATTTCTTTTAGTAATAAAAAACTATTCCAATACCGGGCTCAGCCATCTTTCGGCATCTTCTATACTCATACCTTTTCTTCTCGCATAGTCTTCCAACTGATCCCGGCCGATTTTACCTAATCCAAAATAATGGCTTTTAGGGTGCGCAAAATACCAGCCGCATACCGAAGCAGGAGGATCCATGGCCAGGCTTTCCGTTAAGGTAATGCCTATATTACCGGTTACATTTAACAAGTCGAACAGTTTGTATTTTTCTGTATGATCAGGACAGGCCGGATACCCGGGCGCCGGTCTTATTCCTTCGTATTCCTCCCATATCAGGTCTTTATTGGAAAGATTTTCATTTTTTGCATAGCCCCAGTACTCCTTCCTCGACTTCTCATGAAGGCACTCTGCAAAAGCCTCTACAAACCGATCGGCTAACACCTGCACCATAATCTTGTTATAATCATCGAACTCAGCAGCGAAGCGGTCGATATGTTGTTTTGCGCCATGAATGGTAACCGCAAATGCTCCCATGTAATCCTGTCCTTTTTCCCTGGGCATTACAAAATCAGCTAAAGAGAAGTTGAAGTGTCCGGCTGCTTTCCTGGATTGCTGGCGTAATGATTCCAGCTTTACTTCAACTCCGTTGGCATCGATGGTAATCGTATCCGCATTATTGCTGGTAGCCGGCCAGAAACCAATAACGCCGTCAGCGGTAAACCATTTTTCATTTACAATCCGTTCTACCATTTTCTGCGCTTCGCCTAAGAGTTTAGTTGCCTCCGCGCCGAACTTTTCATCGCTCAGTACCTGTGGATACCTGCCTGGCATTTCCCAGGCTATGAAGAAAGGACTCCAATCGAGGTACTTTGCTATTTCGGCAAGATCAAAATCTTTAAAAACCTTAACTCCATCTACGGCTGGCTGAGTAGGTGTATAATTATCCCAATCCAGCTGCTCCTTCGCAGCTACCGCATCTTTATACGCAATCAGGTCCTTTTTATTCTTATTAGCAAACTGTTTACGCAAGCCTTCATACTCTTCATTGGTTTTATCCAATAGCGCCTGTTTGTCTTTCCCAAGCAAAGTGCTTACAGCAGTTACACTTCTGGATGCATCCAGAATATGCATCACGCCATTATCGTACTGGGGCGCAATCTTTACAGCCGTATGCATACGGGAAGTGGTAGCTCCTCCAATCAGCAAAGGCTGCTTCATATTCCGACGCTTCATTTCATGCGCCACGTGCACCATCTCATCCAGCGAAGGCGTAATTAAGCCACTCAGTCCAATAATATGCGCGCCTTCTCTTTCAGCAGTGTCCAGTATTTTATCGGCAGGCACCATTACGCCCATGTCGATAACATCGTAACCATTACAGCCCAACACAACGCCTACTATATTCTTACCGATATCATGTACATCGCCTTTTACAGTTGCCATCAATACTTTACCGGCACCCCCGGCCTGTGCAGCCGGATTAGCCAGCTTCTCCTCTTCAATAAAGGGCGTTAGCCAGGCTACAGATTTCTTCATCACGCGCGCACTTTTTACCACCTGCGGCAGAAACATTTTACCAGCGCCAAACAGATCTCCTACTACATCCATACCCGCCATTAAGGGCCCCTCAATCACCTCCAGAGGCCGCGGATACTTTAGTCTTGCTTCTTCAGTATCTGCATCAATATATTCTGTAATGCCATTTACCAGCGCATGCTTCAAACGTTCTTCTACGGTGTTATCGCGCCAGGCATCGTTTTTCTTCTCTACCTTTCCTTCAGACTTAACCGTCTCTGCGAATGTGATCAGCTTATCCGTCGCTTCATTATTCGTGTTATTGCGATTAAGAATAACGTCTTCGCAAAGCTGCTTCAACTGCGGCTCTATTTCATCATATACCACCAGTTGCCCTGCATTTACAATACCCATATTCATACCTGCCTTAAGAGCATAGTATAAAAAAACGGAATGCATCGCTTCACGTACCGGCTCATTCCCTCTAAAAGAAAATGATAAGTTACTAACCCCGCCACTTACCCCCGCCAAGGGCATAAGTTGCTTTATACGACGGGTAGCTTCAATAAAGTCTACGCCGTAATTATTATGTTCTTCCAAACCGGTTGCTACGGCAAATATGTTAGGATCAAAAATAATATCCTGCCCTTTAAAGCCGAGCTGTTCGGTCAGTATCTTATAAGCGCGGTGGCAGATCTCAACTTTGCGGTCTTCCGTATCTGCCTGTCCCTTTTCATCAAAAGCCATTACGATAACTGCGGCGCCATAGTTTTGGCAGGTAATGGCCTGTTCGATAAATTTCGTTTCTCCTTCTTTCAGGGAGATCGAGTTCACGATACATTTCCCCTGCACACATTTCAAACCGGCTTCGATGACCTCCCATTTTGAGGAATCGACCATGATGGGCACACGGGCAATGTCCGGCTCC
>JBQGCI010000489.1:0-3790 GCA_052038405.1 Acinetobacter pittii | reverse complement strand
ATAATTAAATACCGTCTTCGTTACAGACAGTACATACTGCATTCTTTTGTTCCATTTTTTCCTGCCTATTTCATTGTAGGCTGCTTCTCCTATAAAAGCATCATAATCCTGGCCTTTATGAATGGGATGGTGGGCTACCTCGAGGTGGGGTAATACTTTGCCATCCAGGTAAAAAGCGGTGCCAAAGCCGGTTCCCAGTGTAGTCATCATTTCGAAACCTTTTCCGCTTACGCATCCCAGGCCCAGCAAGTCAGCGTCGTTGATCACCCTCGCCGGTTTTCCTAATGTAACCTGCAATGCTTCAGAAAGGTTAACGCCCGCCCAATATCCGGTGCCAAGGTTGGGAGCAGTCTTAACAATGCCATCTCTCACATATCCGGGGAAACCAGCCGACACCCTGTCATATTTAAATTTATAGACCAAATCCTTTATCGAGGACAGCACATTTTCAGGGTTGGCAGGTTGGGGAGTAGGAATTTTAGTATATTCCTGTAATATTTTGCCGCTTTTATTCAGTGTACATGCTTTTATTTTAGACCCACCGATATCAATTGAAAGTGTAATAGCTGCCATTTTATTTATTTATGTGGTGAAGGTTGATACTGTCATAGTAAATTATCGTTCAAAAAGGCCAAAGGTTCCGCCCGTCCAGGTTGTATCTTTATTGTAGCGTACTCCTATCATTTTACCCTTACTTAAGCGAACAAGATTGTTGGTCGGAATGGGGCGTGCCGCATCTTTTGGCCAGAAGTAAAATACGCGGATCTCGGCCTTCGCCGGCTCGTCGGGCGTTCGTATAACAGGAGCATAAGTCACTTTTCTTTGCAAAATCCAGTTTTGAGGATCTGCTATCTTTTCGATGTCATCCGGCGCTATATCAATAATAACCCCCTGCCCCGCAAAGGAAAAAAGTGGTTTTAAGACATAATGTTGCAGGTCTTCCGGTATATATGTTACCTGGCTGAGATATTGGGTGAACGGGATATTGGGATGCTGTATTAACGGTAAGGTATATTTGCTGATTCGATAAAACCAGTTGGGGTGGGGCATCCACTCTACATCCAGGTCTTCAAACAGTACTTTAGCTTTCTGTTGCACCCAATCTTCCTGTTGCAGCAATTCATCAAAAATGACCCGGTTGTAAATTCTTTTGATACGGATTTCTTTACCGTCTTTCAAATAAAAAAGTTGCCTTCCTCTTTGGAGCAGGTCTGTAACGCAAAGCGGCTGAATGCCGGTATACTCCTGCGTGCAATAAAAATCAATACTGGTTTTTTGCCGGTGGGGAAATATTTCAAGCAGTACCACATGCTCCGGTTCATGTCCGTTCAGTAAAAGATCTTTTAACAGTTGCAGATACGATTCCCGGTTCAAACCGCTCAGGTAGCTGGAATAGTGGGCCGGAGCGCTAAAATGTTTAAAAAAAACATCGTCCAGGAATACCTCAAAAGCAAACAGCGTAGGAAATGCCTGCATTTCGATCAGTTGCGGCTCCAGCTCATGCTCCTCATTTACACAAACTCCAAAATCAAAAGTAATGCAGGATGGATAATCATCTTCATTCAATACTTCCAGGTTCGGCGGAATTGCATTTTGTGTGAGCGCCTTGAAGCCTGGCTTCAAAATTACATCTACGATACTTTCGCAGGCGCTTAGCAGCCGGTTTGTAAACTCCCGGGGGATAAAAACAGGTGTTTCAGCTGAGCGGAACTGTATAGTGCCATGTTGACTATTCAAGTCTTTCAGGAAGGCCTCATACTTTTCGGTTGTAAAACTATTGTTATACTGCGCTCTTAATTCGGGTACCATTACATCAAAATATAATGGACAAGATAATAAATAAGTTTTTAGCGGCCATCATTAAATGAGAAGAAGTTTTTATAAGTTAAGGTAGATGGCAGCGGTTGTTAAATGAGTAGTTTAACGGCTAAAACCCTACCTTGCGCTTATGAAGCATTTAAAAGCTCTGGGAAAATATTTTTGGAAATACAGGATAAGATTAGGAGCGGGGATTTTGTTTGTAGTGCTATCAAACTACTTTAACGTTTTGTCGCCGCAGCTTATGCGTTTTATTATCAATTACGTCGACAGTGCGTTGTCGCTTACTAACAGCCGGGCGGCCGGTACGGGCGAGGGATACGACTTTCTGGTTAGAAAGGTGATTGACTGGATGGGTGCGCAGAACGATGTTGGGTGGGTAGTTGTTATAGCCAGTCTTATTATTTTGCTGCTTGCCTTATTAAGGAGCTTTTTTATGTTTTTGATGCGGCAAACCATCATTGTAATGAGTCGTCATATTGAGTATGATCAAAAGAATGAAGTGTATGCGAAATATCAGAGTCTCGATAACCTGTTCTTTAAACGTCATGCAATCGGTGATTTGATGAACCGTATTGCGGAAGATGTAAGCCGGGTGCGTATCTTCACGGGCCCTGCGATCATGTACATTGTAAACCTGGTTTCGGTGATCGCATTGAGTGTGTTTTTTATGCTCCAAAGCAGCAAAGAACTTACTTTTTATGTGTTAATTCCGTTGCCGGTACTGGCTGTCATTATTTATTTTGTAAACAGTACTATTCATAAGAAGAGTGAGCGCATACAGGAAGCCTTATCCGATCTTACCACCAATGCCCAGGAATCCTATTCCGGCATACGGGTGATTAAGTCATTTGTACAGGAGCGTTCGATGCTTGATTTTTTCCGGGTCAACACTGAGCGCTACAGGAAGAACGCGGTAAGCCTGGCTAAAACAGAAGCTATTTACTTCCCCGCTATCAACCTGCTGATAGGTATCAGTACTTTGTGTACCATTATGATCGGCGGCCTCTATTATATCAACCACGAGCATCATATCAGTCTGGGAACTATTGTAGAGTTTATAGTTTATGTAAATATGCTTACATTTCCCGTTAGTGCCATAGGTTTAACGGCGAGTATGGTGCAACGCGCTGCAGCATCCCAAAAGCGTTTGAATGAGTTTCTGGACATCGAGCCGGAAGTAAAGGACGGCGCTTCGGCGAAGGAGGCAGTAATTGAGGGCGCAGTTAATTTTAACCAGGTAACCTTTACCTACCCCGATACCGGAATTACGGCGCTCCGGAATTTCGATCTTCATATAAAGAAAGGAGAAAAAATTGCTATAACCGGCAGAACAGGCAGTGGTAAATCAACTATAGCTCAACTCCTGTTACGGATGTATAATGTAGAAGCAGGCACTATTGAGCTAGACAAAACGCCGCTGGTAAATCTGCAGTTGTCTTCGTTACGCCAGCAGATCAGCTATGTGCCCCAGGATGTATTTTTATTTAGCGATACAGTAGAAAACAATATTCGTTTTGGTATTCCTAATGCTAAAAAAGAAGCGGTTGTGGAGGCGGCACGTATTGCAGGTGTAGATAAAGAGATTGAGGGCTTTGCTAATGGCTATGATACCCTGATCGGAGAGCGGGGTGTTACTTTGAGCGGTGGGCAAAAACAAAGAATCTCAATAGCCCGGGCTTTGATCAAAGATCCGGGGTTGATTATATTTGATGACTGTCTCAGTGCCGTAGATGCCAAAACAGAAAAGGAGATCATGGGGCGGTTGAACGGATACCTGGCTGGTAAAACAGCTATTATTATTACCCATCGTGTTTTTTCCTTACTCAATTTCGACCGTATTATTGTGCTGGAGGAAGGCAGTATTGTTGAACAGGGCACTCATGAACAGCTGATGCAGATCCCTGATGGTTTTTATGCCAGGCTGTATGCCCGGCAACAGGGACACGCCGGTCATCAGTAAGCAACATAC
>JBQGCI010000488.1:0-6208 GCA_052038405.1 Acinetobacter pittii | reverse complement strand
TAACCAGTTCAGGAAGGAAGATCTTTCTAAAATCCATGAGTTAAAAGGTATTAAAGGCAATGTTTTAGGCAATGCCCGTTATATATTATCCAAGTTGAGTGTAGCTATTACACACCGTAGTATACAGGCGGATATGATTCGCAGCATCATTGGGAACAGTCCGCATCCGGTTATTTTTTGCGGCGATCTGAATGATGTTCCCAACTCTTATACCTATAAAACGATCAAGGGCGATATGCAGGATGCTTTCCTGCGGAAAAGCTTTGGGGTGGGGCGCACTTATTCCTCTTTGTCACCCACACTTCGCATCGATTATATTTTTAGTGACAAAGGCTTTGGCGTAGAGCAATGCAAGAGAATTACCACCAAATCTTCTGATCATTACATGGTGGTGGCCGATCTGAAACTTAAATAGTTTAGAGCGTCCTGCCCTTCGAAAAACGCCCGACTGATCGCCCATGGCAACCTGCAAGGGTAGCCGGCGAGGCCGAATGTACATCTGCCATACACAATAGGTATCAGTAAGAACATTGCACAAGGATAAAGACGGGCAGCAAGTGTATTCCAAGGTAATTAAAGTCATCAATTCCCCGAAAACTTACCCGTATTGAATGTAAACATACCGGGGCTGCAATCCCGGTTTTTTATTGCCTTGGATATCCGTTATTTTTGCAATCTTTAGAAATGTAAGAAGCAATGAGTGCGTTAAAAATATATAATTCGTTATCAAGGCAAAAAGAGGTTTTTGAGCCGGTTACTCCGGGATATGTGGGCATGTACGTTTGCGGACCCACGGTGAGTGGTGAAAGCCACTTGGGGCATGCACGGCCTTATGTTACGTTTGATGTGTTGTACCGTTATTTGACTCATTTGGGATATAAGGTTCGTTATGTGCGTAATATTACCGATGCCGGGCATTTTGAGGAGGAGGGACGCCAGGCAGAAGATAAAATATCCAGTAAGGCAGTGCTGGAGAAATTAGAGCCCATGGAACTGGTGCAAAAGTATACCAACCTGTTTCACTGGGCGATGCTGCAATTCAATAATATTCCACCGTCCATTGAGCCTACAGCAACCGGGCATATTGTAGAGCAGATTGAAATGATTAAAAGACTGATTGCAGAGGGGTATGCTTACGAGAGAAATGGTTCTGTGTATTTTGATGTAAAGAAATACGCCGCTAATTATGATTACGGGAAGTTAAGCGGCAGGAAGATAGAAGATCTGCTGGAGAATACGCGAGAGCTGGAAGGGCAGGGAGAAAAAAATAATCAGGCTGATTTTGCGCTGTGGAAGGCGGCGCCGCCACAGCATATTATGCGCTGGCAAAGTCCCTGGGGTGAGGGCTTCCCGGGCTGGCATATTGAATGCTCGGCGATGGCCACCAAGTACCTGGGAAAACAGTTTGACATACATGGAGGCGGAATGGACCTGCAGTTCCCCCATCACGAAAGCGAAATAGCGCAAAGTACTATTTGTAATAATGCTACGCCCGTTAAATATTGGATGCATAATAATATGATCACGATCAACGGGCGGAAGATGGGGAAAAGCTATAATAATGTGATAAAACTTACTGAATTGTTTAGTGGTGATCATCCTTTATTAAGCCAGGCTTTTCATCCAATGGTGGTAAGGTTCTTTATTTTGCAGAGTCAGTATCGCAGTACATTGGATTTTAGCAACGAAGCATTACAAGCCTCGGAAAAGGGATTGAAAAGGTTGTGGGAAGCTTATGAAAACCTGATGAGACTTCAGTCAAGGAGCCGCGAACTGGTTGCAGAGGCTGGCGACAAAGAATTGGATGCGAAAGTCAGTAAGCTGGTCAACGAATTTGATGAGTTTATGAACGACGACATTAATACGGCAAAAGTGCTGGCCAATATGTTTGAACTGGCTCCCGTTATTAATGGTATTAAAGATAAAGTAGTAAATATAACCGCCTTGTCGATCGATACATTCAACAGGTTACAAACTCAATTCAGAGTTTATCTGGAAGACATCTTTGGTTTAAAAGGTATTTCAGCTGCTGATAACGAAAAACTTAAAGATGTAATGCAGGTGCTTATCGACATACGCCGGGAAGCGCGTGGCCGGAAAGATTTTGTAACATCCGATTCGATCCGTAATCAACTGGCACGCATTGGCATCACGCTTAAAGATGAAAAAGACGGAACAGTAAACTGGAATGTAGAATAGTTCTGTAGTCAATGGACCATAGATTATAGACTTTAAGAATGTACAAGCTCTGGGCAACTATAAAAAAAGACTGGCGTATTCTTACGCGTGATAAGGTAGGGCTTACCCTGATGTTTGTGATGCCCATTGTTTTAGCGGTAGTAATTACTACAGTACAAAACAGCACGTTTGAACTTGTTAACGATAAGAAAGTGCCGTTGCTGCTTTTAAACAAAGATGCGGGCGTGGCCGGCAAAGAGCTGGAAGCCACATTGGAGAAAGGCGGCATGTTTACTGTAAAGAAACTATCTGCCGGCCAGGACGAAGCCGTATTAAAACAAAGATTGCAGGAGAAGGAGGCTTTGTTGGGACTGGTGATACCGCAGCAGTACACGGCCGATGTGATGACAAAATCAGAGCATGTTGCCGCGCAGGCCCTGCAGTCTGTAGCGGTGAGTGCCGGTAACTCCGCAGCATCCCAATTACAGGCTTCAGGTGCGGTAGTATTGTTGTATCATCCTGTGTTACAGGCTTCATTCAGGCAGGGCATAGACGGTGCGTTGAATAGTGTTTTGCAGATTGTACAAAGCAAATACATAGTCCGGCAGTTGTACAGCGCTATCAACGATTCCGCTGTCATACCGGCCAACCTGGAACAACAAATATTGACCAATCAAACGCCCATTCAACAGTTGTCTGTATCGAAGGATGGCGGCCATGTTATTGTAAATGCCACACAGCATAATATCCCGGCATGGACGGTATTTGCCATGTTCTTTATTGTAATATCACTGGGCGCAAGTATTGTGAGAGAAAAAAGCAGTGGTAGTTTTATGCGGTTGAAAACGATGCCTACCTCCATAACGCTTGCCATCATATCCAAGCAAATCGCGTATATCGTAATCACTGTTTTACAGGCCCTGGTTATTTTTTCCATTGGTAAATGGATGTTCCCGCTTATTGGCTTACCGGGCCTTGATTTTCCGCATGATAAAGCAAGCCTGCTTTTGGTTATTATTTTATGTGGGTGGTGCGCTGCCAGCTTTGCCATTATGATCGGGGTATTCGCCAAAACCCAGGAGCAAAGCAATGGGATCGGTGCAGTAACTATTGTTTTGTTTGCCGCGATAGGCGGCTTGCTGGTACCCGCGTTTGCTATGCCGCAGTCGATGCAGGGACTGATGCGTATATCACCGCTGCACTGGTGCCTGGAAGCCTTTTACGGTTTGTTTTTGGAAGGTGGACAACTCAAGGATATTGTCACTGTATTAATACCTACTGTAGTGATGATTTTCCTGTTTCAGCTGGCTGCGCATTGGGGTTTAAGGCGGCAGGGGCTGGTATAGGGAAAGCAGATAACAGTTGGCAGATGACAGATGCTGGTGTGGTTAAAAAGGAAATCTCAGTTAACCAGGATCCTATTTAATTACGACTCGCTGTTTTATTTGATTGCCTATCATCTGCCATCTGTGTACTGTCATCTTTATATCGTCCATTGGTCGTGCACCACGCCTACCAGGTAGTATTTTCCGCCGATTTCTTTAAATACCAGCCTCACCGATTTCCAATCGAGTCCGCCGTTCTTTTTGGAACCTGAGAAGTAACTTTCCGTGAAATCACTGCCTTCATACTTCGATTTAAGATTGTTTACAGAATTACCTGTTTCAATAAAGTTGTTGATGTCAAACTTTTCGGGGGTAACAAAATTGGCATCATATACAAACTTCTTAAAGTATTCACCAGCTGTGAGGCTTATCGGGTCGCCGCTACCATCAAAACTTCCCCAATTGATCTTTTTATTTTTATTGGTTGTAACCAATTTGGTAAACTCCTCCCGGGAAAATAGCTTGTCATCTGCAGATATGGTCGCATACGGCGAAAAGCGAACCCCCTCTTCGGGATGTATCAGCGAGTCCAGCCTGGTGTATTGCTTGTTTTTAAATATCGTCAATACTTCTTTGGTAAGACTGGTTAAAACAGAATCCTTGCTAAGCCTTATCTGCACCGAGTCCAGCGGAGGACGGTTGGTTAACGTGTCGGCACGCTCGCCTATATCATAGGCGGTTGAATCTTCACCAGGCCGATCCCCACCTCTTTTGCCACAGCCGTTTTTACAGCTCGTTATTAATATGCCGCCCAACACCAAAAGCACAAAAAATTTCTTCATTGCAATAAGGTTTTTCTTTGAATAAAGGTAAAGTGCATTAAAATACGATAGTTATAATAAAGGCTTAAAACTAAAAAGGAAGATCGTCCTTTGAATCATCGTAGTTAATATCCGGCGGCATCTCGTCTGCATAGCTGCTGTTGCCGCCACCGGCTGCACTGCCCGCTACCTCTACTTTCCAGGCTTTTACGTCTGTGTACCATCTGCCGTTATACTCCCTGCTTTCCACATCGAAAGAGATATTAAGGGTATTGCCGATTTGCAGTGCTTTTTCGTTGATCTTATCGCCCCAGATAGAAATGCACACTTTTTTAGGGTATTGTCCGCCTGTTTCAACAATAATGTCTTGTTTTTTCCACTCTCCATTCTTACCCTGGCCTTTTTGCAGGGGTAACATCTGTACTAATTTCGCTGTTAAATCCATAAAATATTTATTGGCACAAAGATAAAGGCATTACCAATAGCTGGCAGATTTCGTGGAGTATTTCATGGCGCTTCGCATTATTTTTGTAAAAATTGATTATTGTTATGCGTATCCCAATCATAGCAGCTTTAGCCTGCTTTTTGTTTATCGGGTCTGTAAAAGCACAGGAAGACCTGGCTTATCAAAAACCATCAGCGTCCATTCTGGCTCTTACCGACTACGAGCCAGCTCCTGCGGTATCGATGGATACTAAAAAAAACTATATGCTGTTGTCGTACAGGAGCGTATACAAAACACTGGATGATCTGAACCAGGATGAAATGAGATTGGCAGGTTTAAGGATCAACCCGGTTACCAACATATCATCGACGGTGACTTATAGCAATAATTTAAAGATCAGGAAAATAAAAGATGTAAAAGCTGAACCCACCCAGGTAGCCGGTTTGCCTGCTAACCCCAAAATAACTTATATATCCTGGAGCCCCGATGATTCAAAAATTGCATTTACCAATACCACTTCCACGGGGGTGGAGCTTTGGGTAATAGATGTAGCTACTGCAACTGCAATGAAGCTTACCGACGCTAATCTTAATGCGAATATGGGTGTGCCGTTTACCTGGCACAAAGACAATAAGACATTGCTGGTGAGGATGATACCTGCCAACAGGTCTGCTTTGATCGATTCGAAAAAAGAGCTTCCCAAAGGGCCGATTGTTTCTGTAGCTGAAGGTAAGGTTTCACAAAACAGAACCTATCAGGATCTTTTAAAGAATAAAACCGATGAGCAGAACTTTGAAACACTGGTTAGTGCTGAATTATACAATGTAAGTATTACGGGCGAGAAGAAACTTTATAAGGGCGCCGATATCTATGATAATCAATCCATCTCCCCGGATGGCAACTATATCATGTTAACTACCATTAAGAAGCCATTCTCTTATATCGTTCCGTTAAGCCGGTTTCCGCAAGCCTCCGTTGTTTATGACCTGCGGGGGAAGGAAGTAAAAACAGTAAACGAAAAGCCCTTGGTAGAGATCATGCCCAAAGGATTTGGTGCAGTAGTAACCGGCAAGAGAAGCATGGCCTGGCGTGCTGATCAACCGGCATCTTTATATTATGTGGAAGCGTTAGATAAAGGCGATCCGGCTCAAAAAGTGGAGTACAGGGATGAGCTTTTTACCTGGGAAGCGCCGTTTACTGCTGCTCCCGTCTCTGTTGCTAAAACAAAGCAGCGTTATGGAGGTGTCGTTTGGGGCAATGCTTCAACCGCGGTATTGTTTGATAGCTGGTACGACACCCGTAATCAGAAAACTTACCTGGTCAATCCTTCAGCACCCGGCAAGCAACCGCAATTGGTTTTTGATCGTAATTACCAGGATATTTATAGCGACCCCGGTAGTTTTGAAACAAAAGAAAACGAATACGGAAGGAGCGTGCTG
>JBQGCI010000487.1:0-5792 GCA_052038405.1 Acinetobacter pittii | reverse complement strand
ATAAGCAATCCCATTCCATATTTCTGAAACGGGATATTTGAGCTCTGGAAAATAAACACGAAATCCTTCAAGAGACTCAAAATGTAGCTGCAGCGATAAGGAGAACCTCCCTTTATGCGCATAAGATGTCGCCAAAGCTGTCTTATTATACAAGCCGTAATAGCTGTTATCTTCCTCAATATGCGAATATCGCTTCATCGCCCGGTCATAGTACACGATACTACTGTCATAGCAACCTTCGTCGGCAAACATATCGCCGTAGAATGATTCTATATAGGCGAGTTGCCTATGGTCGCCGGCGTCCAGGAAATTCTGAAGATCATAAGACTCCTTGAAATAACGTTTGGCCGTTTCAAACTGCCGCAATTTTTGCATAGAACTGGCGTATTGTACGAGTATATTGATCAAACCGCGATTTTGCCGCCCGTACAGATCATAGCCTGCCACCAGAGCTTTTTCAAGGTAGGTCTGCGCAAGCGTATATTCGCTGAGATAATAGTACAATTGACCCATATTATAATAACTGGCATAAAATCCATCCTGATTCGGGATACCTTTTTGTTGGTTCCATTCGTAAATCTGCAGCGCCTTGCGCCGATAGTATAATCCGTCTTCATATCGTAACAGGTAGTAGCATACAGCGGAGAGGTTTGCGTAGTTCTTTGCGATTTTAATATGATCGCTGCTAAAATGGAGTGGCATCAGCCGTTCTAAGTCATTACTGATTTGGAATGCCTCCAGGTACCTACCAGATATGATCAGGCCTTGTACGCGTGAGAGCATCACATCAACCATTAATATACTTGATGCGCCATATAGGTTCATTGCATATTGGTGAGCTTTTTTAAAGTAAGAATCTGCGTCTCCAATCTTTTCCTGCATGGCCGACATTTTCGAGAGGTATAGATAAAGCAATACAGATGGGAGACCTCCTATTGCTGGATCGGCAGCCCTGCCGGCTCTGTCGAAAAAAATCATTGCAGAATCAAAAAGATAGCGGTTCGCATAAAGATTGCCAACGACAGCATATAACATGACTCGGGCCGGACTTCTCCTTGGCAGTAACTTTACGCGAAGGAGCACTGTGTCTATCATTGATCGGGCATCGGACCATTGGCCGGTCTCCCAAACCAGGTTCACTTTTAAAGAAAGCGTAAGTATAAGGCTATCATTGTAAGAAATCGAACGGTATTGTTGCTCGGCCCGATCCACAAAGATCCTCGCAGAGTCGAACTTACCTTCACGAAAAGTTCTCCAGGCCGCATCGTAAGCGCCAGGCCTGGCCTGTGCTTCAGCAACGGGACCCTGGTTTATATAAAGTATAAACCAAAAAATATATTTTAGAAAACGTATCAAATTACCAGGTATACTATTTTAGTTCTTCCAGAAGGCGCTGAGCAAGAGGGTCGCCCTTTAAAGTTTTCAGCAGGGTCCTGGCCCGAACTTCGTCCTTTTTTTTCAACTGTATTAAAGCAAGGGACCAAACAGCCCTACCGTAAAATGAGCTGCCGGTTACCGCCTGAACCTTACCGAGATAAGCATTCGCTTTGTTGTACGCTCCGGCGTTCAGGTAAGCCGCACCGATGTAATAGTTAATGGTGTCCGTGAAGCCGTAACGGGTGCCCTGCTCCTTCCATTTTTCAATGGCTATCTTGTACTGTTGTTCCTTGTAATAAATCATACCATCATAAAAGTTATAATCTTTTTGCCGCCCTTCACTCATTGGGATGGGCAGTCCGGGATCTGTTTCAAAATAGCTGACATATAATCTGTCATAATGATCCCGGCCCAGCAGGGATACAGCAACTGCAATCATAATAACTAATATGACTGATGCTGCCGCCATCCATTTAACACCTATGGATAAACGCACAAGCCTCAAGGCGGCATCAGGCACCGTTGCATGAAAATCCTGCATGGCATCCTGCAGGTTGGCTTCCTGTATACCGAGGGCCAGAAAGCGTAATTCTTCCACCGACTTTTTCCAGTTTTTATCGGAAACCAGTCGTGCTTCAAATAAAGCTAATTCTTCTCCCCTCAGCTGATGATTACAATACCGGCCGATCCATTCCAATTCTTCCGGCGAAATTGCTGATTCACTCATATCTTTCGGTCTTTATCATTTTTTTTAAATGCTCCATGCACCGGTATTTATTATTCTTCGCTGTCGCCTCCGTCCACTTGAAAGTTACAGCAATAGAACTCAGGCTTTCTTTGTGATAATAAAAGCGCCCAAGAAGTTCCCGGCATTTGTTCCCCAGGAGCCGGAACTTTTGGCTTACCAGCCGTATCTTGCTGTCGTCATCAGATTCATGAGGCAAAATATTTGTATCCAGATCCTGCAGCTGCACCGTTTTCTTTGCGTAGGATGACTTCAGGTAATCAAGCCATTTATATTTCGCAATTGTTAACAGGTACCGACGCACCTCCGATGAATCCTTAGGCGAAAAACGATTCAAATGCACGTTGCGCCACATGGCAACGAACGCCTCTTGGTAAATGTCCTTTGCATGATTTGTATTACCGCGGTTTTTTAACACATGACGTTCCACGAGCAAGTAATGATCTGCATATAGAGATCTCAGAACGGCTTCTTCATTATTTTTAATAGCATTAGTCAGTAAAAACGGCTGTTCGATTTTGTCCAGATTACTCATAAGTTGGTAGAGATACTAAATTAAGTATTTCAACCGAATTAGAAGGTTGAGGTTGCCATTATTTAATGATGCAATCTGTATAGCCGGATATAATCAACTGACAGGATGCGATTATTTTAAAGTGATGGTAACGATGGCTCTGCCTCCTGACAAGCCATTTGAATCGGAACAATCGAAGTGCGACACTAATGCAGGCGCACCTACAGCCCACGATGACCCGTATTGTACCGCAAAAGTCCCTGCCGATGCGGCGAAAATATACGAGGGCACCCTTTGAGGGGATGGCCTTCCTGCAGTCCAGCTATAAGTGGCTGGCCATCTCACATCCACAAAACTCACACTATAAGATGTAGCGTCCGGATCTGCCTTAAATGTGATAAAATCAGTTGACATGCAGGTTAAAGATTTATCCTGATTATACAGCGAGTCTCCATGATTGCACTGTATGGGTATATCAAGAATTCTTTTTTTCCTTTCATTATCTATCCGCACGGAACCTTTCACTTGCTCATACAACCAATATTCTTTATCTGCTTTTTGTTTGGCATAAATAGTAGCTGAAATAGACTCATTGAAGATACCCGGTTGCTCGCTCGTTGCGCGATATCTTATATTATCGACATTCAAAGTCGTTGTAGGTCCTACCAATACGCCATATGAACCTGATATGGTCCATTCAATTTTAAAGTCGAGTGTTGCATGTAAAGGAATATCCCGTATACCAGTTACCACTTTAGCCAGGCTGATAACGGTCTCACTTGCCGCGTTAGAATATTTTACACCGGTTACAGTGTTATTAGAGAACTTCATTTCATAACCCGCCTTTTTAACGACTACATTAATAGTGTCAATATCAATGAGTGTGTTATTGATCATTGCTTTTACATACACCTCGTCTATATTTTCGCCATCTTTTAGTATTGAAGAATTCGTGGTACTCTGATAGGAAACTACCTGATCGGCACTGGCAAAAGCAGTACCTGAATTACCCTTTGTATCGACCAGTTTGCCATACTTACCCGTAGTGCTCCATTCAAAAAACGGATGAGTTACGCCACCGCTTTCCTCTACATTTTTAATCTCTGCTTTAATCTTCACCTCCTGGGCAGTATTAATAACACCACTGGCTCCGTCCAGAAAGGATAACGTAACCTGTCCACCCTTAAGAAGCAGCTCCCATTCATCAAGGGTTTTGGATGCGTTCAAATTAAATACCAGTCGCGCATAATCCGATGCGACGAGAATATGATCGGTAACATCCAAAATCTTCATCAAACGAGTCTGAGAAGCAAGCTCATTGTAATGGGGACTTACATAATACCGCTGTTCGACCATTGTGCGGGCTATGAGCGCTGCCAGTTTGGTCATTCCGTCTTTGACAGCATTGTTATATCCACCATAAGCTGCTTCAATCAGCTTATTGCAGGCCTGGTCAAAATTACCTTTCTTGATTTCATCGTACACCGGTGCGCTGGCCTTCACCATATCCTCTACCAGTTTACGGAATGACTCTGTTGCAATTTTCGCGGCAAACTTCTGATCGTCCGTTGCATTGGAGCCCGGGTTAAAGTCCGTCTTGCTGCTGATCGCTGAAGCGATGATCGGCAGGAGCATATCCAATCCAATAGTCTCAATCTGGAGTTCAAAGAGCTTGCTGCTTTCTGCTTCGGTAAGCATTCCGGTATTTGCCGACTGACCAGGGCCCACTACCCGCACCTTATATATTGCTTCCTTTTCATTGTCTTCCAATGAAAACCGGAAGGGGCCGGCTGTCACCTGGGCGAAATCCAATACTTTGTCATCCGGCATATTGCCAATCGTTTTTTCCATCCAGCTTCCTACAATTCCTGTAAAGGAGTTGGCTGCTCCCACTGGGTCAATGGCCTCACGCTTACCCGCAACGGTGCCCGCTGTGAAGGTCTTGATTAGCTGGTTATAAGTGCCATTGGTAGCAACATAGCTTTCTTTGTAAAAAAATGCATGTGCCCGGCGGCGATAAGTGTTTACTATTTGAACGTTACTCAAGGATGGTGAAGATACTTGCAGCCCGCTTTTTACACCAGCTTCATCAATTACAATGTCCGCATTTTTGATTGTTGCTGCCTGACGGTTCTGGCTACCCGCCATCATAAGCCGCTGGAAAACCTGGTTATCCTGCCCATACTGCATGCTTCCGGAGCTACCAGCCCGCGTCAGTTTACCAAGCGCCAGCTGCAAAGCATCTTTATAAGTACCCTTATGTACGGCAGACGGATCCCTTTTTAATAGGTCCGAAAAAGCAGCCACCCAAGCCTTTACTCCTTCCACCTGTTCTATTTCATTAATGTATGCATCAATCAAGGATCGGGGTTGAAACGGGATCGCCAAACCGTAATATAGTAATACCTTCGCCGTTGATGCCGCGTTAATCATTTTGATCGTATCATTAACAAAGCCCGCAAGGATCAGGTTGTTATTGTTATCAAAAAGCCAGGCTACGTTAGTCACACCCTTGTTATAAGAAACGGTAGCCCTTCCGGATGCATCCAGTGAAGCAGCATCCGAAAGTGAAAATAGTGTGTAACCATTAAAATTGCGACTTTGGTTTGGAAGCTGAACCTCCATTTGCTGACTATCGTGTGGAATGATAACGGGTTCCTGCGAACCGGGCCCGTCTTTTTTCCGGCACCCCATTAATAAGAGAAACATACAAATAGTCAGAACGGTATCTAATGTCTTTTTCATTACTGGTAATTAATAGATTTTGTTTATCTACCATATCGACAAAGAATACCAAAGGTCATCACGAAATACAAGATATTTTACAATTAGATCTGCTTTCGGCTCCAACGCTCTGCGTGGCTAACAATATCATCTTACCGGATATTCCATCTCAATGGAATAAACTGAATTGATGCCTGTCTGCAAATCTTAAAAGTTCAACCAGAACCGCCGTTATCTGCATCATCCATATAGAAGAACCAGGCGTCATCGAGAGCATGCTTAACGGGGGAGCTTCATGCTACCGGCTAAAAAAGACAGTTCACCCTTACAAAATGCTCGCTTTTATACAACGGGTTAGAAGGACAACCCGGATAACCAAAGATGTACAATCACTGCTTCATAAAAGAAGTCAGCCTTTCCCTAATCAGAATT
>JBQGCI010000486.1:0-12360 GCA_052038405.1 Acinetobacter pittii | reverse complement strand
ACATATTCTCCGGCCGGAATTGATAATGCACCTGCCTGTCTTTTTCAAAATACCCCAGGGACAATTTAGCATTCTGGTTGATCCAGCAATGAGATAAACCTTCCTCACCTGAAATAATCGTAACCAGCTGGTTCTTTCTTTGAGCCCGGGGAAAGCTACGGGTCTGGTAACGCGGGTTGATATTTTGCTGTTTGGGATAGATCCATATCTGCAAAAAATTCACCTCTTCTTCACCGATATTATACTCCTCATGCTTCAGCCCGCTACCGGCGCTCATAATTTGCACCCCACCTTCTTCAATTACAGTGCTATAGCCCATGGTATCTTTATGATTCATCTTCCCCTTCAGTAATACGGATATAATCTCCATATTGATATGGGGATGGATGCCAAACCCTTTCCCAACCTCCAGGTAGTCATCGTTAAAAGCAAACAAGGTTCCGAAAGCGCTTTTAACCGGGTTATAATGATTGCTGAAACTGAACACAAAATTGCTGCGCAACCAACCGATATCTTTGGTACCCCGCGCTGCAGCCGGGTATAAAACTGATTCCATATTTTTTTAGCTTTTTTTTAAAATTTAACAAACTGTGAGGGCTCCGGAACTATCTGAAAACAAGGCTGTTTGCCAGGCTGATCTCATCGCTATTGATGGTATGTCCCATACCGGGATATATTTTCTCCGTTACATCAGCACCCATGGATCTCAGCAGGTTTACTGAATCATGCACCCGCTCAACCGGCACATGAAAATCGGGATCACTGGTGCCGATAAAAACCGGGGTTTTTGAAAAATCACCTTTATAATGATCGCTGTAAATACGGTCACCGATGAGCCCGCCGGTAAAAGCCGCGGCTCCGCCATACCTGGTAGCATTGCGCGTTATATACTCCAATGTTAAACAGGCCCCCTGGGAGAAACCGGCAAAATAAATGTGCTCTTTTGCAACGCCTTTGGCTATAGCGGCTGCCACTGTTGCGGCTACCAGTGCCAGCGCGCTATCCAGCCAGGGCTGGTTCTGCGCAAGCTGTGCTATAAAAGATTGTGGATACCAGCTATTGTTAGTGGCCTGCGGGGCTAACAACAAATAATCTTTTACGTTGAGGTGATGGGCCAGTGATAAAACATCTGCTGCCCTTGCTCCCCTGCCGTGTAAAAGGATCAATGCCTTTGAAGGGTTGTTCATGTTGCCCGCTGTTATCATATTTTCTGAATGCATCATCTGCTCCATTTTTAAATTTATTGGCTGCCTGGGTACGCCCCATATTGGCACTACCGGCGGAATGTAGAAGTTCATTTTAACTGCGAAAGTACCAGGACGCTAAGTGTATTCGAAATATTTTGACACGCTCCTGTGCACCTTCGTGTCATGGCAGTTAAGTTCAAAACTATTTCAAGACAGGTAATACTTTTTCTATCTCACTTCTGGAAGGTTCATACTGCTTAGGCAGTTTTAATGCTGCACCTAATTCTGCCAAAGGTTCATCTACTGTAAAGCCAGGATTATCTGTAGCTATTTCAAACAGTACCCCACCTGGTTCGCGGAAATAAAGCGAATAGAAATAATCACGATCTATTTTAGGAGTGATCTGGTGTCCGGCACTTAATATCTTTTCACGGAAATTCATTTGCACCTGGTCGTCTTTCACCCTGAATGCGATATGGTGATTGGTACCGCCTGCGTTATAGCCGGGCTTAGCAGATCCGTCTATCAATACATCTATAATATTGGCTTCGTTAACTGAACCGGTTACAAACCGATATCGATTGCCTTCCTGTTCCGTTTGCTGATAGCCGAATATATCGGTAAGAATTTTCGCCGTTGGCTCTAACCTGTTCAAGGTAAGTGTGGTATTATAAAAACCTTTAGTGGCCACATCCGGTGCTATGGCAGGTATTGTATAACCTTTACGGCTATCTGCTACATTTGGAGCAATCAAACTCAAGTTAAGTCCATCCGGATCCATAAAAGGTAAGTATTGTTCTCCAAAGCGTTCAACGATCTCGCCCGTTTCTACCTGGTAACGACTGAATCGCTCTTTCCAAAATTCCAGGCTCCCTGCAGGAACTGAATAAGCGATCTCCGTTGCCATACCTGTTCCCGTACGTCCTTTGGGTATCCCCTGCCAGGGGAAAAAGGTCAGGATCGTACCCGGAGCCCCTTCTTCATTGCCATAATAAAAATGATAGGTACCAGGATCATCAAAATTGACAGTTTTCTTTACCAGCCGCAATCCTATCACCTGTGTATAAAAATTCAGATTCTCCTGCGCATTGCCTGCGATCGCAGTGATGTGATGCAGCCCTAATATTTTATTGTCCATAATTATTGTCTTTAATTGTTCCACAAAGTTGAGACAATAACGGTTTGCAGGAAATAAGGTAGATTAACTGCACCGCTTAACCTGGTTCAAGTGATTTTTCAGGAAGTTACCATTTCTATATGGTCGATACCGGCGTCGTCATAAATATCGCTGCATGGCTCAAATCCCAATAGTTCATAGAATTTCTTTAAATGATATTGCGCTCCGATCCTTATGGCAGCCCTTCCAAATATCTGGTAGCTCCTCGCAATACTTTCTTCCATCAACAGTTTTCCCGTTCCCGATTTGCGGGCTTCCTTTTTCAATACCACTCTTCCTATCGATTGTTCGGTATAACTTATTCCCGGAGGAATTAAACGTGCATACGCCAACAGGATTCCGTCTTTCCATCCCATCAGGTGATAACTTTTCGGGTCTTTACCATCTACATCCTGGTAGTAACAATGCTGCTCCACTACAAAAACTTCGCTGCGCAGCTGCAGAATGAGGTACAGTTCTTCCAGCGACAGTTCATTGAACGATTTGCAAATCCAGTTGATCATAAATTCAGATTAACTTTTTAATACTCCCCGGCAACATAGAAAATAAATCGCAAACAATTAAATTTATACCCTAAAGTGTATTTGATGCATAAATTATTTTTCTTTTTACTTTTGGGCGGCTATTCGCTTACCATTGCTGCCCAAAACAAGCTGGCGCCGCTCACCGTACCAAAAATAATGCGTGATCCAAAATGGATGGGCAGTTCGCCCTCCCAGCCGCAATGGAACCGGACCGGGGATACTTTGTATTTTTTATGGAACCCTGACCAAAAACCTGCAGACTCGCTTTATTTTATCACCCTCAAAAATCACGCACCGCAAAAGGCCACCGTTTCACAAAGACAGTTCTTATCAGCGCCCGGCAGCTACGTGTATAACCTGCTCCGCACCCGTTATGTATTTGAAAAGAATGGCGACATTTTCTTTACAGATATTGCCGCCCGTATTACGCGGCGTATTACGAACACCATAGAAACCGAAGGTAACCCGCAATTCAGCTTTGGAGAGAAAAAGATCGTCTATACCCGAAACAGCAACCTGTACGCCTGGGATATTGCAACCGGCGAAACCGAACAGCTCACCAATATCGGCACCAGCAGCAACAATTTCGGAAGCAAGCCATCGGGAGGAAAAGAAGAAGACTGGCTGAAAAACGACCAACTGGTAAACTTTGATGTATTAAGGGAAAGGAAAGCGAAAAATGATACCAGCAACGCATACCGCAAGGCTTTACCCAAAGAAAAAGAACTTCGTTACCTGCTGGTACGGGAAGGATCTGTAAGAGGCTTAAACATTAGTCCTGACGGGCGCTTTGTCAGTTACCGAACCTTCAAACCGGCAGCTACTAAAAACACCATCATTCCCGATTATGTAACAGAAAGCGGCTATACCACCGATATCTCCGGCAGAAATAAAGTAGGCGCCGAACAGGGCAGTTCCGCATTCTATGTTTACGACAGGGAACGGGATACAGTGTTAATGTTGCCCCTCGAATCGATCCCTGGCATCAAGGACCTGCCCGATTACCTGAAAGATTATCCTGAAGCTCTTGATAAAAGAAAAAAGGACAGTATAAGTAGAGCGGTTTCGGTTTATGGCGTTTCCTGGTCGCCCAAAGGCCGGCACCTTGTTGTAGAAATCCATTCGGATGACAACAAAGACCGCTGGCTCATGCAATGGGATATCCATACCAACCAACTGATATTGCTCGACCGGCAGCGGGACGAAGCCTGGATCGGCGGCCCCGGTATTAACGGCAACAGCATGGGTTGGATTCAGGAAGATCTATTCTGGTTCCAGTCTGAGGCAACCGGTTACTCGCATCTATACGCAATCCATCTTCCGGGCCTGCAAAAAAAAGCGCTTACATCCGGTAACTATGAAGTACAGGAGGCCATTCTCTCGGAAGACAAAAAGTCCTTTTTTATTACTACCAACGAGGCGCACCCGGGCGAAAAACATTTCTACCTGCTCAATATTGCTACGGGGAAAAAACAGCGTATCACTACCATGACCGGCGCTAACGAAGCCAGCCTGTCGCCGGACGAGAAAAACATTGCCTTTTTACACTCCTATTCCAACAAACCCTGCGAACTATACCTGCAGCCAGTTAAACCAGGTACGGCAGCTCTGCAGATAACTTTTAAAGCACAAAGCGGGGAGTTTAAATCCTATACCTGGAGAGACCCGGAAGTTACTACGTTTAAAGCTGCCGATGGAGCCCAGGTATATGCCAGGATTTATAAACCGGCGAACCCGCATCCCAATAAACCGGCGGTATTATTTGTACATGGTGCCGGATACCTGCAAAATGCACATAAGTGGTGGAGCAGTTATTTCAGGGAATTTATGTTTAACAATATGCTGGCCGACAACGGTTACTATGTAATGGATATTGATTACCGCGGCAGCGCGGGTTATGGCCGCGACTGGCGTACCGGCATCTATCGCCATATGGGGGGTAAAGATCTGAGTGATCATGTAGACGCTGCAAAATACCTGGTGGACACTTATGGCGTAAACCCTCAGCATATTGGTTTGTATGGAGGATCATACGGAGGTTTTATGACTTTAATGGCTATGTTTACTCAGCCGGAAGTGTTTAAAGCAGGGGCCGCTTTAAGGCCGGTTACCGATTGGGCTAATTACAACCACGGGTATACCTCCAATATATTAAATGAACCTTATAATGATAGCCTGGCTTACTACCGCAGTTCGCCCTTGTACTTTGCTAACGGGTTAAAGGGAGATCTATTGATCTGTCATGGTATGGTGGATGTAAATGTACATTATCAGGACGCCGTGAAGCTGGCACAACGCCTGATAGAGCTGGGTAAAGATAATTGGGAGCTGGCCGGATACCCCATGGAAGATCACGGTTTCGTAGAACCCAGCAGCTGGACGGATGAATACAAAAGAATTTTCAAACTGTTTGAGACAGTGTTAAAGAAATAGGATATCGGCATACTGATTATCGAACGAAGACCTTGATTTCAACCACAGCCCTTCCAATTTATCAAAAAGGTTGCCGTACCGGTACGATTTAAGGTTTAAATACCTAAACATCAAGCAGTTAAGATTAGTAAAGGATGGAACACGTCACGAACACTACGCTTCATGCCCTTCAATCCCTTGATGGTTTAAATACAAAACATTAAGGAGTTAAGATTAGTTAAGGCAGGAACACCTCACCAACACTATGCTTCATGTTTCTCAATCCCTTAATGGTTTAAAATACAAAAAACATCAAAGTACAAATAGTCAAGGCAGGTATAAATAGGACTTTCATTAATATAATCGCAAATTATATGTTTCTATATCAGACAATACCACCCACCCTTAATACCCATATTTCTCCTTCCAGAGCTTTTTCAGATAATTGCGTAGCTCATGCTCGCGTGGGTTGTTACCCGGATCGTAGAATTTAGTACCGGCGATTTCTTCGGGTAAATATTCTTGTTGAGAAAAATTATTGTCATAGCTATGAGCATATTGATAGCCCTTTCCATAATCGAGGTTTTTCATCAGTTTGGTAGGTGCATTCCTGATATGCAAGGGAACCGGCAGATCGCCCGTACGGTTTACCAGGGCCAGCGCATCATTAATAGCTACATAGGAAGCATTGCTCTTGGGCGACGTAGCTAAATACACCGCACATTGCGATAAGATAATTCTTGATTCAGGGTGACCGATTTTATTAACCGCATCAAAAGTCGCATTGGCCAGCAACAAGGCATTCGGATTCGCATTACCGATATCTTCACTCGCCAGTATGACCATTCGCCGGGCAATAAATTTCACATCTTCTCCACCCTCAATCATACGCGCCAGCCAGTATACGGCGCCATTGGGATCGCTTCCCCGCATGGATTTGATAAAGGCCGATATAATATCGTAATGCTGTTCCCCGCTCTTATCATACAAGGCCACTTTCTTCTGGGCAATCTCCATTACAAGGGGGTCGGTCACTTCAACTTTATCCTTCGAAGTACTGCAAACCAGTTCCAGCAAATTCAGCAATTTGCGTGCATCACCGCCACTGATATTAATTAAAGCCGCTGTCTCTTTTAGGTTGATCTTTTTCTTTTTGAGAATCACATCTTCTTTTATCGCTTTATGAAGCAGTGCGATGAGGTCTTTCTCTTCCAGCGATTTCAATACATAAACCTGGCAGCGACTGAGCAAGGCGCTGTTTACTTCAAAAGACGGGTTTTCGGTGGTTGCGCCGATCAGCGTGATGATACCCTTTTCAACAGCATGCAATAACGCATCCTGCTGGCTCTTATTAAACCGGTGAATCTCATCAATAAATAAAATGCTTTGGTATTCGTGCTTCGCTTTTTCTATTACCTCGCGCACTTCTTTTACACCAGCGTTTACGGCGCTTAACGCAAAAAAAGACATCGACAATTCCTGCGCAATAATATTGGCGAGCGTTGTTTTACCCGTACCCGGCGGTCCCCAGAAAATAACAGAACCCAGGGACTTATTTTCTACCGATTTACGCAACACACTGCCTTTACCTATCAGATGTTGCTGACCTGCTACATCATCCAGGGTTTTGGGCCTTATCCGTTCAGCTAAAGGAATCATACCACGAATTTAAGGCACATTATTTTTTAAGAAAGTCACAATTTTCCCCAAGGCTTCCATTCAGCTGTTGTTCAGGCCATGGGGCATGACCCAAGTTGGGACAATGCACAAGGTGCGGGTAACACCAACTCTTTTCCATCCAGAAGATGCTGCGATAAAGCACTTCTTCCTGCAGGAAGGAAAACGTCCATAACCTGCTTTTTATCAGAACTGGCACACAAGCAGGCCGGTCTTTCAAGGTTTCGGCCTTTCAATTATTCAACGGCGGTAAAATCCTTACTCGTCCTTTCCGCAGGAAAAAATCGCGATGACTACCAGAAAGAAGAAAAACCGTTGCATATCAGGCTGTCTTCGTCAGCATCTTTTTCAACTTAAATCCAAATCAAACCAGTCCTTTTTGAAATCAAAATGCCATTTGCTTTTTCTGTCAATTTCGCTTTACTTTGTGCCAATCAATTTTTATTAAAAATCTTTACAACATATCTTCTTTTTTACAGCAGCATCTCGATCTGCTGAATCACTGACGGCTGATATTTTTCATCTGCAACACGTTTACTCATTTTTAAAAAAGAAACTGATATGTCTTTCGCTACGCAGCAAACTTCTTCTTATTTTATTGAACTGGAAGCACAATATGGTGCGCATAATTATCATCCCTTACCCGTTGTGTTATCTAAAGGACAAGGCGTGTATGTATGGGATGTGGAAGGCCGCCAATACTTTGATTTTTTAAGTGGCTACTCTGCCGTTAACCAGGGACATTGCCATCCTCAAATCGTAGCGGCCTTTGTTGAGCAGGCGCAGACACTAACTTTAACCAGTCGCGCCTTTTATAATAATAAGCTGGGCGAGTTTGAGCAATACATTACCCAGCTATTGGGTTATGATAAAGTATTACCTATGAATACGGGGGTTGAAGCGGTTGAAACCGCTATCAAACTATGTCGTAAATGGGCATACGAGGTAAAAGGAATTCCTGAAAACGAGGCGAAAATTATCGTTTGCAATAATAATTTCCATGGCCGCACCACTACCGTGATATCCTTTAGCAGCGATCCCTCATCGAAAAATAATTTTGGTCCGTTTGCAGGCGGCTTTATCAGCATCCCTTATAATGATATCGTAGCATTGAATCATGTGTTGAAGTCTGAAGAAAATATTGCCGGCTTCCTGGTAGAGCCCATACAGGGGGAAGCAGGTGTTTTTGTGCCAAAGGATGGCTACCTCAATCAATGTAAAACCTTATGTGAAGCACATAATATTTTATTCATAGCCGACGAAATTCAGACAGGTTTATGCAGAACGGGCAAAATGCTGGCCTGTGACCATGAAAATGTGAGACCTGACATCGTATTGTTGGGCAAAGCGCTCAGCGGTGGCATGCTACCGGTTAGTGCGGTATTGGCCGATGATGAAATAATGATGACTATCAAACCGGGAGAACATGGTTCTACTTACGGCGGCAACCCACTCGCAAGCGTTACCGCCATTGCCGCGCTACAGGTATTACTGGATGAGAACCTGGCCGACAGAGCAGATAGGTTGGGTATTTACTTCAGAGAAGAATTAAAAAAAATGGCCTCTCCTTTAATACAAACAGTGCGAGGAAAGGGGCTGTTAAATGCCATCGAAATCGACGGTGACCATGAAAATATGGCCTGGGATATTTGCCTGGCATTGAAAGAGCGGGGACTACTGGCTAAGCCTACGCATGGAGACAAAATAAGATTTGCTCCTCCCCTGGTAATGACAGAAGAACAATTGAAAGAATGCATTGTTATTATTCAACAAACCCTACAATCTTTTGGGCAGTCTTAAACAGTTTTATAATTATTTACCCGCGTTTATCGTTGGCGTTATCGAAGGATTGATCGTTATCCTGTCTCTTTTTTGTTTTCTGTTAGCAAGAGGTATTGACAGCCATTTGATTTTTCTATACTCGGGCCTTGCGCTTCTTTTTATAGCAGCGTTGTTGGCAGCCGGCGCTTATTATACCCGTAAAGAGGAAATGGACAACAGCGTCGGGGAAAGCAAGATCCTGAAAATTTATCAATCCCTCGATATTGACGACCAACTGAAGAAAGCCATGGCAGACGATACCGCACAGGAAAATAAAGTTTGGGAAAAAGAATGGCAGGAAGGTAGCAATGCCACCAGCAGCCTGATGCCCAGACAATACGCCCTATCTGTGTTCTGGGGGTTTTTAGCGGGAGGCCTGCTCATCCTTATTAATAATTACCTGATGCAACTCCCCGACTATACGGCTTTATTGATCCCATTTGTATTATTGGGCACATTAGGATTTTACAAGTACAAGCTCGCCAACCAAAAACCACTCAATGGTATGCTCTTGATTTCTTTATCAGGAATGGCAGCTGCTATCGGAGCTTATTATGCCGGTGGCTTTTTCTAGGCTCCCGGTTCGGTAGCTTCTTTAACCGGTGGCTCCTTCGGAAAAAGAGCTGTGATCATCAGGACAATACTTGCTACTAAAAGCAGGTAAATCCCAGCCAGCTTTTCGGGACAAATACCTGCTTCGCAATGGGGAATCACTCCAAAGTTCCTGATAGCCCAGGCGAGGTTGAGTGCCGCAAATAACAGGCCCAGCCTTTTTGCCCATATCTTAGGAATAAAAGCGGTGGTTACTATAAAAGCCGCTAATATAAAGTGGGTTAATGCGGGAATGCCATACCGGGTTCCTGTAGTATCAACGCCGGTTATGGTAATTGCCGGATCTTCAATTCTCATCCAGGGCAGAAAACAGGCAACCACTAATACAATAATACCTAATACTGTAAAAATTAAAGATCGGTTCATGGTTGCAAAAATAAATGAGCGCTCCCGTAAAAGAAGCGCTCATTTTAAAAATCTGGTAGTTATTTACTAGAAATAAAATACACCACTTACACCCAATGCACGATGCTGGTTGCTCTTATTCGCATTATTATCAGTTCCTTCACCAGGTGTTGTATTGGTTAATCCCAAACCATATTGGGCATGTACACCGAATTTGCCAAAATCGACACCCCCGATAATATTTGCTCCAAAATCAAACCTTTTAAACTGGCCTGATCCACGGTTGCCTTCTGTATTCAGGTCATCATTACCCCACTTAATTTTGTCGTCTGATGACGTGGTTACACCCGCTACGGTATTCTCCCATTTATTTTTCCCGGCGATACCTACAGCTCCGTAAGGGCCTGCACCGATATACCCTTTTACTTTTTCGTTAAAAGGCAGCATTACAGCCAGGTTTACTGGCAACTCCAGGTAAAGAGGGTTTGTTTTTGCAAAACCTTTCCCGGCAGCATTATCCCAGTCTACTTGAGTACCTTTCGACTGCAGGTCAAGGCCGGTTCTGATTTCAAAAGTAGAACCCAGGGGAATAGCTCCCACCACACCTGCGTTAAAAGTGTTTAGCCTTTTCGAATCATCGGTATCACCTGTTCCAGTATTAGTAATATTAGTAGAGTTCCATCCACCTTTGATACCAAATTTTGCTTCGGCAAAGCCCTGTGCGTTTGCAACGCCTGCAGTGGCTAATAATGCCACAGCTCCAATAATCATTTTACGTTTCATAATCTTTCGTTTTAAGTTTACTTAGGATCAGTTTGAATTTTCCGTCCAACCATCTTAAAATACTGTGCCAAAAACCGTCAGGCGCAGTACCCAGGCTATCAATTTATGCTTAAAAATTATGATAATCAATTACTTATATTTTTTTATTTTTTGTAAAGAAAATGCATCGCCCCGTCTTTCGCCCTGTTCGGAAACAATGTTCCCGTCACCAGCTTTTATGGTAAAAACTGCCTTTTAACCAGCGCTACCCGTTCTGTAGGTTATCCTTAATCTTTTGTTAAAGGGCTTACCCTATTCAGTGCCAGGCTAATCTTCCGCTTAGGACGCCCTAAACTGAAAAATGCATAAAAAATAAAAAATTAAATGGCGTGTGTAATAAATTTGCTTAAAGCATCATGATAATGGTAGCAACATTACTACAGGCAGGTATCACGAATCCTAATTATATTATTTGGCGCAGGTATTGACCATAATGTCCTTAAAAGAAGCTACTGACGACCAATTGCTGCAGCAATTTAAGCAAACGGGCGATCAGCAGTTTTTGGCCGAGCTGTATCTGCGCTACAGCGAATTGTTGTATGGTGTTTGCTTAAAGTACCTGGAAGATGCAGAGGAAGCCAAAGATGCGGTGATGAATATTTACCAGGAATTGCTGGTGAAGGTGCCCAGGCATGAAATTCAGAATTTTAAAAGCTGGGTATATGTGCTTAGCAAAAATCACTGCCTCATGCAATTGCGCAGTGCCAGGAAAAATATTACAGTGAGATTAGAACAGCACGCTGTGCAATCGGACGACTTCTCGCATCTGGATAGTGTGATTGAAAAAGAAGAAGCTTTTAAGCGGCTGGAAAAATGCATTGAAAAGCTGCCCGGAGAGCAGCAACAAAGTATTCGATTATTTTATTATGAGAACAAATGTTATAATGAAATAGCTGAAACAACCAGTATGGACTGGAATAAAGTACGCAGCCTGATACAAAACGGTCGCCGGAATCTTAAAATTTGTATGGAAAAAAATGCAGCCAACTAATTCTACATATCCTTTTTATGGGCCGGAAGATATCAAAAGGTATCTGAGTGGCAGCATGAACGCGCAGGAAATGCACGATATGGAGAAAGCTGCATTAAAGGATCCCCTGTTGGCCGACGCTATCGACGGTTTTAGAAATGCGGACCCGGAGGTTACTGACACGCACCTGAATGCGCTGAAAGCATCTATTTTGGGTTTGTCACAACAGGAACAGCCGGAAGTGATCCCCTTAACCCCTTCGTCAAAATTTCAGTGGTGGCGTTGGATTGCTGCGGCCTGCAGCCTTACATTGATTGCAGGAACCACCTGGTGGTTTACTCAAAAAACTACACCCGTTGCCGCCCCCATCGCCCGAATTGAACAAACTCAGCCTGCCGATACCTCCCGGAACACTTTGACCGCTCCGCCTGCAAATGGTGTTACACCGATGGCAGACCAAGATCCGGTAGTTACTGCTAAAACTGATGAGAGGACCCATGCAAACCCCGGATTAAAGAAAGAGCCGGTAACAGCGGCCGAAGTGCCTGCATCAGCTCTTGCGGAAGCAGTTGCTCCCCGGCAAACGCTCGAGAACGAGGCTATTCCATCTAAAAAAGAGATGTTGCATTTCAAATCCAGGGCGTTAAAACAGGAACGGGCAGGATTGAGTGATGTTTCGGCAGTAACAGCGTCAGCGTCCTCTACTGCTGCCATGGCGAAAAGCATGAATGCAGAAGCGCCCAATAAAGCAATTGGTTTTCAGCCTGTTGCCTATATAGAGGGACTGGTTGTTGATAAAGAAGGAACTCCCCT
>JBQGCI010000485.1:0-3857 GCA_052038405.1 Acinetobacter pittii | reverse complement strand
ATTGCTTCAGCCGGCACTAAAACCATCGATGGAACCGGCAAGTTTTTAACGCCGGGTATTATTGACGAGCACTCACATATTGCTGCCTTTTCCATAAATGAAGGCGCGCAGTCAGTAACCTCTGAAGTTAGGGTGGGGGATAATCTCAACCCTGACGATGTGAATATATACAGGCAGCTGAGCGGCGGTGTTACTACCTCTCATATATTACATGGCTCGGCCAATACCATTGGTGGCCAAACGCAATTGATCAAACTAAGGTGGGGGGCAGATGATGAAGGTTTGAAATTTAAGGGCGCTGATCCTTTCATAAAATTTGCATTGGGTGAAAACGTAAAAAGAACGGCTCAATCACAGGGCAATATCCGCTTTCCGGATACCCGTATGGGCGTGCAGTCTGTGCTGGCAGATGCTTTTCAGCGGGCAAAGGATTATGAGGCAAAAATAAAAGCCGGTGATAAAAGCGTGCGCAGGGACCTGGAGCTGGAGGCATTGGTAGAAATATTGAACAATAAACGATTCATTACCTGTCATAGTTATGTTCAAAGCGAGATACTGGCCTTGTTAGCGACAGCCGATGCGTATGGGTTCAAGGTAAATACACTGACCCATATTCTGGAAGGCTATAAGGTGGCTGATGCCATTAAAACACATGGGTCTCATGTTTCTACTTTCTCCGATTGGTGGGCTTATAAAACAGAAGTGCAGGATGCCATTCCTTTTAATGCAGCTATCATGCACAAAATGGGGTTAAATGTTTGTATTAACAGTGACGATGCTGAAATGGCACGCCGCTTAAACCAGGAAGCGGCTAAAGTGGTGAAGTATGGCGGAGTGAGTGAAGAGGACGCTTTTAAAATGGTAACCCTGAACCCGGCCAAAGCGCTTCATATTGATAGTCGTGTTGGAAGCATTAAGGTGGGGAAGGATGCGGATGTGGTATTATGGGATCAGAATCCGCTAAGCGTATATGCAAAAGCCTTATATACCATTGTAGATGGGGTGATCTATTTCGATCGTACAAAATACCTGGAGCAGAGAAAGCGTATTGGCGAAGAAAGAAACCGGTTGGTGCAGAAGATGTTGGCTGATGCTAAAGGAGGGGCGCCTACTATTCCGGTTAAGCCTACGGCTCAGGTCATTTTGCACTGTGAGGATAACGAGCAACATACGGGTATCCTGGAAATTGATTCTTACGAAGAAAAACTGTAAAACTATGCTAAAGAGATTTATAACACTGGCTGTATTCATGGCGGTTGGTAATGGTTTGACGGCGCAGGACAATGTTTATCCGGCAGGTCCGCAAAATGGGCCTATAGTGATTAAAAACGGTAATATATACACTGCCACAGGTAACGTGATCAACAATGGTATTGTTGTAATAAAGAATGGGAAAATTGCTGAAGTGGGCACAACGGTGCCGGAAGAGGCGAACGCTACTATCATAGACGCAAAAGGTAAAAATGTTTATCCGGGCCTGATATTGCCCAATACCGATCTGGGTATTAGTGAAATTGCAAGTGGCGTACGGGGTAGTAATGATTATTTTGAACTGGGGGAATACAATCCTTCGGTTAGGTCGGTGGTAGCTTATAATACGGACTCAAAGATCATTAATACTTTGAGAGCCAACGGAATCTTATTAGCTTGTGTAGCACCCCAGGGCCGGTTGATAACCGGTACTTCCTCTGTTGTTCAGCTCGATGCCTGGACCTGGCAGGATGCCCTTTACAAGGCCGACAATGGCCTGCACATCCATATGCCGGTGTTGATGCGTTCGCCACGCAGATCTTTAAGAAATACAGATGCTTCAGACCCTATCAAAGCAGGTTTACAAACGATCGAAGAAGTCGAGTCTTTTTTAGTACAGGCACAGGCTTATTTGAAACAGCCCAAAAAAGAAGATCATAATTTGAAATTCGAGGCTTTAAGACCCTTATTCGAGAAAAAGCAGAAACTTTTTATACATGCTGATATTGCCCGCCAGATATTGGTGGCAGTTGACTTTGCAAAAAAGTTTGATATTGATGTAGTGTTGGTGGGTGGTTCAGACAGCTATCTGTTTGCGGATCTTTTAAAGCAGAACCATATAGCTGTTATTCTGAATGCCACGCATAGCCTGCCTACTATGCAGGATGATGATATTGATCAACCGTTCAAAACGCCGGCCATTTTACAAAAGGCGGGAGTGTTGTTTGCTATCAACGACAACTCAGATAATGCACGTTACCGCAACCTCGATTTCAATGCAGGGACTGCTGCGGCATACGGTCTTACGAAAGAGCAGGCGCTCGCCGCTATTACGATCAATCCGGCTAAGATACTGGGTATTGATCAGCAAACCGGCTCCATCGAAAAAGGAAAGGATGCTAATATTATTATTTGCGAAGGCGATGTACTGGACATGCGTTCCAGCATTGTGACAGATGCTTTTATACAAGGACGTAAGATTAATCTTGATAATAAGCAGCAACAACTCTACGAAAGATACAGGCATCGGTATAACCTCAATTAGTTCAAAGAGAAGTGTTGATCCATGTCAACATTTCTCTTTATTCAAAATAAAAATTAAACAAATGTTTGATTAATTTAAACGTTTGTTTAATTTTGTGTTCGAAATGACAAAGAAAGAACACATACTGGAGAAAGCTGAGGAATTATTTTCAGAAAAAGGATTTGATGCAACGTCGGTAAGGGATATTTCGAAGGCTGCGGGGATCAATATAGCAATGATCTCATATTACTTCGGTTCGAAGGAAAAATTAATGGAAGAGCTTTTTAAGATGCGCATGAGTGCGGGGCTCATATCGGTTAAAGAGATCGCGGAAAATACAGAGCTTACCACTGTTGAGAAAATTGAAAAAGCGCTTACAGGTTATATTGAGCGGGTAAAGACTCATAAATCATTTTATAGAGTAATACTGGCCGAGCAGGCAACCAACAAAAATAAGAGTGTGATCAGGTTTCTGAGCAAATTAAAAGAAACCTATGCGCAGTTTTTTGAAACTGTGATCAGGGAAGGATACGAATCGGGCGCCTTTAAAAACAAGGTGGATCCGGTTTTATTTATGACCACCATCACCGGAACTATTATGCAATCGCTGTTGAACAAGCATTTATATGCCAGTTACTACGGCGTAAAGGTTACCGACGAATGGATCCGGGAGGTTTATTTCGAAAAAGTAAAAGAACATTTAAAGACAATTACAAGAAACATTTTAGGATATGAATCGAACAGCTAAAGCGCTATTGGTTTTTTCAACGGCGCTATTGTCTTATGCAGATATGAATGCACAGGACACAAGGAGTATAACGCTCCACGAGGCCCTCGAACTGGGCATCGCCAACAGCAAGCATTTAAAGATCGATGACGCGAAGATCGTTGAAGCTACGGCGGCCATTGACGAAGCAAAGAACCGTCAATTGCCCGATCTTAAACTCAGTGGTAGTTATCTGCGATTAACCAATGCCAACATCAGTCTCAAAACGGGTCGGCAATCTGCCGGCGGGGAAGGCGAAGCGCAGGGTTCATCGGCAACCCCTAAAGTAAACCAGGCTATGTACGGTATAGCCAATTTTTCATTGCCTTTATTTGCATGCGGACGCATTAAGTACGGAATAGAATCGGCGAAATATTTACTGGAAGCTGCCAGGTTGAATGCAGGCAGCGATAAAAATGAAATAGCTTACAATATCAGCCAGGCGTATGTAAATCTTTTTAAAGCCTCGCAGGTTGTAGGAGTGCTTAAAGAAAATCTTGCTACTTCTCAAAAAAGAGATGCAGACTTTTTAAACAAGGAAAATAACGGCATTATCGCCCGTAATGACCGGTTGAAAGCGCAGCTACAAACTTCAGA
>JBQGCI010000484.1:0-2032 GCA_052038405.1 Acinetobacter pittii | reverse complement strand
GAACCAGTTCCAGTTCGGGCTCGGGTATATCCGCCGGTTTTAGTTTTTACCGGGTACCGTTGGTGTGCCAAATCCCTGCCGGGTCATTTCTCCCCAGGCGTTCTTTTTACGCAGGTAGTCTATATACCCTTTAATAGCAGCCCACACCACGAAAGGGTGGAAAACAAAGGGCTCGGTAAGCGCTGTCAGCAACAGTTTCATCATGTCGGTGCGGCGCCTGTACATATTGTAGGTGGTTACTTCCATAAAAGCCGCAAATGCGGAATACAGGTACCCGAAGGATACGATAAATGCGAGGAGGGCGACAAATACATGCCAGTTGATCAGCTGAAAAATTACCATCAGTAAGAAAACGATAATGCCGAAGGCTTCAATTAGCGGTGCCAGCATCTCAAAGAAAAACCAATACGGATAGCTAACCATACCCAGTAAATGATACCGGGGATTAAAGAACATGATGCGGTGAAACCAGAGCGTTTCGATCGTGCCCCTGGTCCAGCGATTACGCTGCCTGCCCAGTATTTTGGTATTGATGGGCGCTTCTGTCCAGCAAAGCGGATCGGGAATATAGCTTACCAGGTAGGGCTGTTGGGATTCTTCCATGTACCGGCGCATACGTACCACCAGCTCCATATCTTCTCCTACCGTTTTATGGTTATACCCGCCTGCTTTTACAGCAATTTCTTTATCAAAAGCGCCAAATGCCCCGGAAATAAGCATCAGGCCATTCATACGCGCCCATGCCATGCGGCCCAGGATGAAAGCCCTGATATACTCCAGCGACTGCATTCTGGCCCAGTAATTAGCGGGCAGGTTTACCTTTATTAACCGGCCGTCTTTAATAATACAGGAGTTCGCAACCCGCACGACACCTCCTGTTGCAATAACCTTTTTATCCGTTTCTTCAAGGAAGGGCTTGATCATTTTGAGTACTGCATCCTGCTCCAGTATACAATCCACGTCTATGCAAACAATATAGTTATTGGCAGATACATTGATTCCTACATTTAATGCATCGGCTTTGCCGCCGTTTACTTTATCTGCAACAACCAGTTTTTTATACGCAGGATTTCTACTTTTATAAATGCCTCTTATTTCTTTAGTCGCTATTTTATACTGTACATGGTGAGGTGTTTTTTCGAGATCATATGCGGTGATGAGCTTTTGCAGGCTGTCGTCTTTACTGCCGTCATTAATAATGATTACTTCGAGATTGCTGTAATACAGAGAAAGCAAGGAACGCACATTCTCTACGATATTGGCGCCTTCGTTATAAGCCGGCGCCAATATGCTTACAGAGGGCGCATGAGGAGACGAAGCCAGCAGGCGGTAATCCGTAATTGAATTCTTACGCATATACTTACGGGTGGCTCCAATGGAATACAGCCCGATCCATAAGTAAAACGAAAGCAATACAACGGCATAGATAAAAATACCGTAGGTGAGAAGCATGGTAAGGAAGTTCCAGAAACTCATGATGCCAGCTCGTATTTTATTTGATTAACTATAGAACAGATGGTAGGATTTTTAGCCGCAATATGGCTTAATTCTGTAATATTTTGCGGGTTGAGGGCAACCATAGCCCTCCCTGCTTCCAGTTTAACAGCGTCGTCTGCATCATCCAGCTTGTTTTTAAGAAATGCTACATCCGCTTGCGTACCATTTATTCCTGTTTGTTTTAATATTTCCAACCGGTTGGCTACAGACTCGGCGGGATATCGCTGCTGCAATATCGCTACCGTATCCTCATGGGCAATGCTGCCTAATGTTTTAATAGCCTGGTTTCTTATTTTATGATTGTCGCTGTTCAGGCATCGTACCACCTCTTCATGCACCCCGAATTGCTGGTATACTTCTGCAAGTTTAAGCGCAAAGTGTACCACATAGCTATTGGCCGATTGTAACCAAAACGGCAAATGATGCATTTCTTCACTGTTGAAACTATCCAGCTGTTCCAGTAATTTGATCTGCTGCCATTCATGTAGGGGGTGGTCTAAAGCATTAAGAAAGATCAGTCCTTTAAAACCATCTA
>JBQGCI010000483.1:0-4737 GCA_052038405.1 Acinetobacter pittii | reverse complement strand
GCGGGTAATGGTGAGTTAGGATATTATTTTATCAGTGATGGTGGCAGAAGCCCTTACAGGCTACATTTCAGACGTCCCTGCTTTATTTACTACCAGGCTTTTGAAGAGCTGGTAAAGGATGGCATGTTGAGCGACGCCATCCTGGTAATGTCTTCATTGAACCTGATTGCAGGGGAAATGGATGCTTAAAAATGCGTTAAGAATGAATTCCTGATAAGGATTATGTTGATACGCTTCGATGATTTTTAGTGTTGTCTTTAATTATACAATAGATTATGGTTCAATTCTCTCCGGAAAACTTATTAAAAGTTGACAAAATTATAGCCCGGTATCCGGAAGGCCGACAAAAAAGTGCCCTGATACCTTTATTGCACCTGGCACAGGAGCAGTACGGCTGGTTAAGTGTTGAAACCATGGACTATGTGGCATCGCTGTTAAATATTGACCCCATCGAAGTTTATGAAGTAGCTTCTTTTTATAGCATGTATAATTTGAAGCCGGCAGGTAAATACATGTTCGAAGTATGCCAGACCGGTCCCTGTATGATCAATGGCAGTGATGATATTATCGAGTATATAGGCGAAAAGCTGAACATCAAACCAGGAGAAACTACGCCTGACGGGCTATTTACTTTAAAAGCAGTGGAGTGCCTTGGTGCTTGCGGCTACGCACCAATGATGCAAATGGGTAAGTTTTACAAAGAACACCTTACCAAAGAAAAAGTGGACGCGATTATTGAAGAGTGCAGGGCAAAAGCAAATTAAATCTCTCTCGTTTAGGAAATTATAAAATGGGTAGAAAACTATTACTAGAAAAAGCACATGTAGAGGGTATCCGTTATTTCGATACTTATCGTCGTGAAGGTGGTTACCGTAGCGTTGAAAAGGCCTTGAAAACAATGGGCCCCGATGATGTTACGGAAGAAGTAAAAAAATCAGGACTTCGCGGTCGTGGTGGCGCGGGCTTCCCAACCGGTATGAAATGGAGCTTCCTGGCGAAACCCGAAGGAGTGCCCCGTCACCTGGTAGTAAATGCCGATGAGAGCGAGCCCGGTACTTTTAAAGACCGCTACCTGATGGAATTTATTCCGCATCTGTTGATAGAAGGCGTTATTGTAGCCTCTTACGCGTTGGGCAGCAATACCTCTTATATATACATCCGTGGCGAATACGCCTGGATCGTTGATATACTGGAACAAGCCATACAGGAGGCACACCATAATGGTTTCCTGGGTAAAAATATACTGGGCAGCGGCTTCGATTGTGATATACATGTACAACGGGGTGCCGGAGCCTATATCTGTGGAGAAGAAACCGCTTTAATAGAATCACTGGAAGGCAAAAGGGGCAACCCTCGAATTAAGCCCCCCTTCCCTGCTGTAAAAGGTGCATGGGACCGGCCTACGGTGGTAAACAATGTGGAAAGCATTGCAGCTGTAGTGCCTATCATTAATGAGGGCGGAGAAGAATACGCAAAAATCGGTGTGGGAAAATCTACCGGTACCAAATTAATATCTGCCTGCGGCAATATCAATAAACCAGGTGTTTATGAAATTGATATGACCATTTCGGTAGAAGAGTTTATTTACAGCGATGAATGGTGCGGCGGTATTGCAAAAGGTAAAAGGCTGAAAGCCTGTATTCCTGGTGGCTCGTCAGTTCCGATTCTTCCGGCTAATCTTTTATTAAAGACAGCAAAGGGAGAACAAAGGATGATGAACTACGAAGGCCTTGCTGAAGGAGGCTTTCAAACCGGTACCATGATGGGTAGCGGCGGTTTTATTGTTTTTGATGAAGACCAGTGTATTGTAAAACATACTTATTCACTGGCCCGTTTCTATCGCCATGAAAGCTGCGGCCAGTGTTCTCCGTGCAGAGAGGGAACCGGCTGGATGGAAAAGCTTTTATTGAGGCTGGACAAGGGGCAGGGGAAAATGAGCGATATCGACCTGTTATGGGATATTCAAAGTAAGATTGAAGGCAATACTATTTGTCCGTTAGGTGATGCAGCAGCATGGCCGGTAGCAGCAGCCATCCGCCACTTCCGCGATGAGTTCGAGTGGCATATTACCAACGCAGCTGAAGCACAGGTAAGAAACTTTGGATTGGCGCATTACGCTGATGCGAGGGAAGTGATTCCTGCATAATTGGATTGCACACAGAGGGCACGGAGCAACAGAGGCGCGGAGAATTCATAATACAGGGTATGTACAAAGAAAATGACATATCGGGAAAAGTGGTAGACACCTGTGTTAAAATCCATAAACTGTATGGACCCGGTCTATTTGAGTCAGTTTATGAAAAGATCTTTTGTTATGAGTGGATGAAAACAGGAATTTCGTTTGAATGTCAGAAAGCAATTCCTGTTATACATGAGAACATAAAACTTGAAATAGGATTTAGGGCAGATATCTTTATTGATAATAAAGTATTAATTGAGTTGAAGTCTGTGGAACAAATTGCGGAAGTACATTATAAGCAGGTTTTAACTTATTTAAATTGACAAATATTAAATTGGGACTTTTGATAAATTTTAATGAGGTATTATTAAAAAACGGGATTCACAGAATTATCAACGGACAGCTTTAAACTCTGTGCCTCCCTATCTCTGTAAACTCTGTGTGAAATATTAGGAAGTTATACAATGAGCGAAAATATAAAAGTAACTATTGACAACATAACTGTAGAGGTTGCACCTGGTACAACCATATTACAGGCGGCACGTTTGATTGGTGGTGATGTAACACCCCCGGCCATGTGTTTTTATACACCTTTAAAAGGTAGTGGCGGTAAATGCCGTACCTGCCTGGTAGAAGTGAGCAAGGGATCTGAAAAAGATCCCAGGCCGATGCCTAAGTTGGTAGCCAGCTGCCGTACCGGTGTAATGGATGGAATGGAAGTAAAGAGCGTAACCAGCCCTCGCGTATTGGATGCCCGTGCCGGTGTTGTAGAATTTTTATTGCTGAACCACCCGCTGGATTGCCCTATTTGCGACCAGGCAGGCGAATGCCATTTGCAGGACCTGAGCTACGAGCATGGTAAGGAAGGCACCCGCTACGAGTTTAAAAGAAGAACTTTTAAGAAACATAATCTCGGTCAATACATTCAGTTACACATGACGCGTTGCATTTTGTGCTATCGTTGTGTATTTACTGCCGACCAGGTAACGAATAAGCGGTCTCACGGTGTTTTAGATCGCGGAGATCATGCCGAGATCGCCACTTATATCGAAAAGTCGCTGGACAATGATTTTATTGGTAATGTTATTGATGTTTGCCCGGTAGGCGCCTTAACGGATAAAACGTTCCGGTTCAAAAACCGTGTTTGGTTTACCAAACCGGAAGATGCGCATCGCGACTGTGACAAATGTTGCGGCAAAGTTACTTTATGGAAACGCGGCGATGAAGTATTACGGGTAACAGCCCGCAAAGATCAGTGGGGTGAGATCATGAATACCGAAGATGGTAAAACCGGCTGGATCTGTAACGAGTGCCGGTTTGAAAAGAAAGACGTAAAAGACTGGGTAATTGAAGGGCCTACCCCAATAGCCCGTCATTCGGTTATTGGCGCCAATCATTACGAAATACTGGATAAGCCGGAGGAAACGGTTGCCAAAGTAATGGGAGGCCGGCAGCCGAAGCTATTGCTGGATATTCACAAGATCAGTGATGTAAATGACCCTTCAGTAGACTTATCCAAAATAAAAGGACCTGCTACCGGCGCGGTTTTTAATAAGACGAAATTAATACAGGAAAAAGAGAACAATAATTAATGCCATGCACTTACTTGCGATAGACTGGTTTTTTATTTTAGAAAAATTGATATTGATAGCCCTCGTGGTTACCCTGTCAATGATAGTTGCCATGTATGCTACGTATGGAGAGCGGAAGGTGGCGGCATTTATGCAGGACAGGATTGGTCCGAACAGGGCGGGGCCTTTCGGTTTATTGCAACCGTTGGCCGATGGTGGTAAACTCTTCTTTAAAGAAGAAATCATCCCCCTTGCCGCGTCTCAATTCGTGGTTGTATTAGGTCCTGTGCTGGCTATGGTGACGGCCCTGCTTACCAGCGCCGTTATCCCATGGGGTTCTCCGGCTTTGATTGCGGGAAGAACGGTTCCATTGCAAATTGCTGACATTAACATCGGCATCCTATATGTTTTTGGCGTAGTAAGCCTAGGCGTATACGGCATCATGATCGGAGGCTGGGCTTCTAACAATAAATTCTCTTTATTAGCAGGTATCCGCGGTGCATCTCAAATGATCTCGTATGAACTGGCCATGGGCCTTTCCCTGATAGCGGTACTGATGTTGACCGGGTCTTTGCAAATGAGCACCATTGTACAAAATCAACTGGACAATGGCTGGAATATCGTTTATCAACCCTTGGGATTTGTTATATTTTTTATCTGTGCGCTGGCCGAGTGCAACCGTACACCGTTTGACTTGCCAGAAGCGGAAAATGAACTCAACTTTGGTTATCACCAGGAGTATTCCAGTATGAAACTGGGCTTTTACCTGTTTGCAGAATATATTAATATGTTTATAAGTGGCGTTATCATGTCCACCCTTTATTTTGGAGGCTATGATATCCCGTTTGTCAATGAAGCTACCTGGGGAATTTCACAAAATCTCCTGGCCTTTATCAGTTTTGCGGTGTTAATGGTAAAAGCATGCTTCTTTGTGTTTGTTTTTATGTGGATCCGCTGGACCATCCCGCGTTTCCGCTTTGACCAACT
>JBQGCI010000482.1:0-7116 GCA_052038405.1 Acinetobacter pittii | reverse complement strand
AGTACCTCCATTTACACGCTGCGACCAAATGATTTGTCTGGCTCCTCCCGGACAACCGGCACCGCCATTAACGGTGTAGGAACCGTAGCCATTGTTAGGTAATACCCATTCGCTGCCTTCAAAACACTTTAAATCGGCGTCATCAAAAGCCGTAACATTTACCTTTCCGTCAACCCCCTGCAGCTGTGCAGATGTAATGGTCCAGTTACCTTTGAAATCCTTTCTTGGCGCTATAGGCGCATTCTTACCGGAAGAGCAGGATACCAAAAGAATAGTGGTGGCTAACAGCAGGGCTAACAGGTTTTTTGTAATAGTCATATAAATCTTTTTAGACATAAAAATGCAATTGCGATGCCAAATTTATTTTTTTGACGATATATAGAACGCGAGGGTTGTAATCTTATATATATTTTTCTAATGTCGATTATTTTCCGGCCTATCCTGTATTTGGTTGTTTTTCACATCTCCGTTCTGTTTGGGACTTAGTAGAGCGGTTATACAACAAATCAAAAGATGAAGATGAGCAGCCTTAACATTTCTTTACAGCCATCCGGTTGCAATATCTGATGTCTGTATTCTAAACGCTTAAACTCTTCAGTTTATAACCCGCAGCAACCGCCCTAATACGTTGCAAAACAGAGGAAACATCATTTCGTCTTTCGGCAGGTAAATTACTGTGAAGGCTTATTTCATTTGCAAAATACAAATCAGAGTTAATAATTTCCTGGGGCGTTCGTCCCGAAAAAACCCTGATATAAAGCGCCAGTATACCCCTGATGATCTTACTATCGCTATCACCGTAATAATACACTTTTCCATCCAGGTATTCGGCATCCAGCCAGATACGTGATTTAGTAAGCCTGATCAGTTTCTCGTTGGTTCTTTCAATAACATAAAGAGCCGGCCTGGCACCTATGTCGGCAAAATGCCTGAGGTATTTGAACTTGCTTTTAACCTGGTCAATCATTAATTCAAACTCCTCTATAATTGTATCCTGTACTTTGTTTAAATCCATAATAAGAGCTTTAAAATGTTAACAGATAAATATATTCTTTTAATCGGGCTTGCCGGCAATCACCAATGTGGATGGCATATCAGAGAGCCAGGCGGTTTTGGATTCTATCAATGCGCTCCAGCTGTTCAGGCTGATCAGCACCAGGTTATGCCCCCTGAAACTTTCGGGCACAATAATGCCGCTGCTGCTCAATGCAATATGATTCGGGGCTTTTTGCTCAATGAACCGGATCCGCTCTCTTGCTGCCTCATTATTTTTTAAAACATGGGCAGTGTCGGTGATGATTACCTGGGCTCCCGCGTTGTGAATCAGCTTCTGGGCATAATCGACCAGGAAAAGATCGCCCGCTTCCAGGAGGGGAATAAACACCTGGTCGAAATCTGAAAATCCCTTATCTACCAAAATGCCCACAGGCACCTGCGACCTGGAAACGATCTGGCGGGTATATTCATCAAAAGGCAAAGTTTCAAAAATACGCTCTTTACCAACAACTGTGTTCAGGATTTTTTCGGGACTGATGATTCTTGTAGTAAAGCCCAGTAGACGGCCCAACCAACTTCCTTCGTAAATCGATTCCTTGAGGCTGATCAATAACAGGTCATAGTTGCCTTTATTGACAGCAACTGTGATTTCGCTATCCCGGTCCACAGACTCCCTGAAAACAGTTTCCAGTTTCCGGTTCATAACTGCAGCAGCTTCCAATACAGGGCGGAAAACCTCATTTTCATATTCCTCTTCCACATCGCGAAAATGCAATGTACTGGGCTGAGAAAAATGAATGGCTGTCAGCGATGCATTACCGTTCATTTTGCGGGTAAAAGCATTGGCCAATTTGAGCAGGCTCACTCCTGTTTCAGGTTTGTCAAAAGAAAGTAATATCTTATACTTGCTCAGCTCTTTGAATTTATGCCTCGATGCGTGCGACCCCGTTCTAAAAGCCCAGTTGATCAAATCGAGTGCAGGCCCTGTCATAAAGGTGGTTATAAGCGCCATTAATACCATCATCGAAAAAACCTGCGGTGTTAATACGCCCAGGTCATATCCGATATTTAATACCACAAGTTCCATCAAACCGCGGGTGTTCATGAGGGCTCCTATAGAAAGACTGTCTTTCCAGCTTTGGCCAACAAACCGGGCGGCCAGTGCACTACCCAGAAATTTACCAGCCACCGCTATACCAATAATCAATGCCGTAAGCTTCCATAGTGCAGGATCGCTTAATAAGCCGATCTCCGTTCTTAAACCCGTAAAAACAAAGAATAGCGGCAGCAATATAATCAAGGCCACGTCCTCTACTTTTTCGATAAAGAGACTGCGAAATTTAATATTATCAGGCATAATGGCACCAGCCATAAAAGCGCCGAACAACGCATGAATGCCTATTACTTCAGCCAAATAAGCCGACCCGATCAGGATCAGGAAAAAGATGGTAACGATGGGCTTGGTTAATGTTTGCTTTGAAGTATATATGTTACCGATGCGCAGTAAAAAAGGGCGCACCACTTTAATCATTACTATTACATATACCAGTGCCAATGCCATTATGTAAAGAGAGCTGGTAAAAGACCCTGCTTTTACGATAGCAATAACAGCAGCCAGGATACACCAGGCCGTAATATCATCGGCTGCGGCGCAAGTGATCACTATAGCGCCGAGCCGGGTTTTGGTGATCCCCCGCTCCTGCACAATCCTTGCCAGTACAGGAAACGCTGTAATGCTCATGGCAATTCCCATAAATAGCCCGAACGAAAGAAACTGCACGCCCCCGGGTGCGAAAGATTCATAGATGAAATAAGCCAGTCCTATTCCCAACGCAAAAGGCACAATGATACTGGCATGACTGATCACAACGGCATCGTGAGTTTGCTTTTTTAACATTTTGAGATCCAGCTCCATTCCCACGATAAACATAAACAGGATCAGCCCTATCTGGCTAAGGAATTGCAGGTTACCGAGTGATTGTTTGGGAAACAAGGCATTGGAAAACTCGGGAAGGTACATTCCCAGCAAAGAAGGCCCCAGTAAAATACCAGCGATCATTTCTCCCACCACCGTAGGTTGCCCTATTTTCCGGCAAATTAAACCGAATAATTTTGCAATGAGAATGATAGAAATAACCTGGGCCAGCAATAGCGCCAACGGGTGTTGCAGGTTATGGGATACCGTATCCGTAAATTCGTCCCATTGCCCTTTCAAAGCATGCGGCTCAACAACCTGCCTGCCGCTCTCTAACTTCCTGCCCATCCTTGCCATCCAGTAAATAAGCACCGAGAAGCCACCAATGGTGAAAATATAAAAGATCGTATTTTTAAATCTGCCCATCTTAAGACCGAAGGTGTGGTTTACATTTTTTTACAGGATGCCACCTCACTCATTTTATTGGTTACGAAAGTGAGGGCTATCTAAAAATAAAAAAAGAAAAAGAGTAACTATATTATCGAAAATGTAATAAAAAGGTGAAAAATTGTAACAAGTTTTAGAGGTTGACCCTTTGAATAAACTCCTTTCGGTAAGTATCGCTCAGCACCACTTTTAAGAGCGCACCTGAAGTCGTGGTAATTTTGGTCGTTATTTCGTCAAACGAAAAAGTTTGAACCACTTTCAGGGATATCATCTCTTTCTTATTAATCCTCACAAAATCCTCTTTAGGCAGCAGTTCCTGCAGCTTTTCGAAGGATATATTTTTAAGCGTTACCGAACTGCGGTCTGCCAGCAACGCCCATTTATCCCTGCTATCTACCTCTGCAGCTTTTATGTGAAGCAGCTGATCAAAATAAATCAACGCCTTTCCCTTATCTGTATTTAATTGTAGAAAACGCGCGCCCTGGTTTTTACTTTCCAGCCGGTGCTTTACCTTATCAACAGCTTGCTGTAACCGCTCTTTCTTTACGGGCTTTCTTACATAATCAACAGCGTCCAGGTCAAAGGCTTCAGCGGCATATTCTTTATAAGCGGTTGTAAAAATAACCGGCTTTCCTTTTAGCAGGGAAGCTACCTGCAAGCCATTCATTTCCGGCATTTCAATATCCAGGATGCAGCAATCAAATTCCAGTTTCGGCAATTCTTCTAAAAAATAAACCGGGCTGCTGAAAGCCTTTACCATTTCCAGGTCCTGCAATTGCTCACAGAGCATTTTCAGGTAAGTGAGGCCCGGGATCTCATCATCCAGCAGTAAGCATCTGAGCTTTGTGTTCAAGAAGATCAATTTTTAAGTGTGCAATATAAACATCTCCTTCAATAAACTTTTCGAGCTTAAAATGATTCTTATAAATGATACGCAACCGATTTTCCAGCGTCATAACGCCAATGCCCCCCTTTTCTTTTCCAATGGGCTTTTTTGAAGATATTTTATTGGATACCGTGAGATAAAAACAATCATCCCGAAATTCAAAAATGATAGATATAAACGCGTCAGGACTTTGCAGGTCTGCGTGCTTGAAAGCATTTTCAATCAGGTCGATTGAAATTAACGGCGCCAGTATGTTTTGTTTATAGAGTGGTTCAGACTCATTGATCTTTGTTTTGACGTTGAGCTCAAACAAAGGACTGATCTTGATCTTATTGATCTCTATCAGGCTTAAGGCAAAATCTATTTCTTCCTTGGGTGCCACCAGTTTCTTCCGGCTTTCATACAATATATAGTCTAACACATTTCCCAACTTGTCCAGGGCAAAATAGGTTTGATAGGCATGGGACTGTATGGAGTTCAGAATATTTTTAAACAAATGAGGATTAAGCCGCGACTCCAATGTTTCGAGCTGCAAAGAGTTCACCTGGTTTTCAACCTGCTGAAAACGGGTCTCAATATCACTTTTCTGGCGATGAGACTTATTCAGCCGCAGCACCAGGTATGCAATGATACCAAGAAGTATTGCAATCACTAATGCTGCAATCCATAAAATATAAGAAGTCTGGCTGTTCAACATGAATTAAAGAACGTTGCTGTCAAAGTTATTAATTTTGCAGGTAACTGTACCAGAAGCAAAAATGATTGTATCAGAAAGTACAGCCCATTTTCCGCCAAACGAAAAATATGCACTTACTTAGCAGGCAATACCTCGCTTAACCCTTACTACTATGACTGATAAACATATTAAAGGATTGGCTACCGCCGCTATTCATGCATGCGGCAACTCCCTGCCTGAGCATGCACATGTAATGCCGATCTTCGCTACTTCATCTTTTACTTTTGACAGTGCCGCACAAGGCATGGCGCGGTTCTCTGGCGAGGAAAAGGGTTATACCTATTCAAGATTTGGCAACCCTACCACCGATGCTGCTGCACAACTGATCGCTGATCTGGAAGCATGGGGTGTAAAGGATGAAAATGGCAATACCCTTGAAGCATGGGGTCTGCTGACAGCTTCCGGACAGGCAGCCATGTCCACCATGATTATGGCAAATGTTTCAGCAGGCGACACCATTTTATCCAGCCAGTCTTTATACGGAGGAACACAGGAATTTTTCAGTAGTGTATTACCCCGTTTTGGAGTCAACTGTATTTCCCTGGACCTGAACCATACAGCGTCTCTGGAAGCCACTTTGAGGCAAACGCCTTCCATCAAACTCATACACCTGGAGACGCCGGCTAACCCGGGTATGCAATGCATTGATATTGCAGCAGTAAGCGAGCTGGCCCAAAAGTTTGATGTACTGTTAACGATAGACAATACCTTTGCGACACCTTACCTGCAACAGCCCTTTAAACTGGGCGCTGATCTTATTTTCCACTCCACCACAAAATTTTTAAATGGTCATGGAAGCGCGATAGGCGGCGTTATTATCGGTAAAAGCCAGCAGAGTTTTCGAAAAGTATACGCCACCTATAAACTACTGGGCGTAAACGCCAATCCCTTTGACGCCTTTCTCCTGTTACAGGGCGTTAAAACACTGGCAGCCCGTATGGACAAGCATTGCAACAATGCAGAGGCGGTAGCAAAGTTCCTTGAACAACACCCTGCCGTTTCAAAAGTTAATTATAACGGGTTGGAAACACATCCCAATTACCAACTTTGCCGATCTCAAATGCGGCATGCGGGAGCAGTTTTGAGCTTTGAATTAAAAGCAGGATTTGAAGGAGCGGTGCACTTTATTGACCGGCTCCGGATTTTTGTAAGAGCCGTGTCACTGGGTACAACAGACAGCCTTATATCTCATCCTGCCTCTATGTCCCACGCAGGAGTTCCTAAAGAGCAAAGATTAAAAGCAGGTATTACAGACGGACTCGTCAGAGCCAGCATAGGACTGGAAGACATAGCAGACCTGATCAATGATCTGGCTCAGGCCCTCAGCTAACGGTACAATGGTTCTTATATGGTTGTTAAAAAAATGCGGCAATGGTATGACTCCCCGTTCCACCTTACAGTATAGCGCGTACGGGCCTGTCAGCCAGTTTTTTTACAGATGGGTATCAACAGGTTAAACCCGGTACCATGTAATTTAATAAAGCGCCTGATATTTTCGGTACGACTTTGGATATCCTATGAATCTATAGGCCTCCAAAAAAACCACCTATGATTACGGAAATAAAAAACATATCGGATAGTATAGTGGCATTTAAAGCACATGGGACGATCAACGGAACGGACTTTGAATCTACTTTGGTGCCGGCCATACAGCAGCATAAAAGGGAACATAAAGAGCTCAATTATATGTTGGTGCTGGAGCATGACCTCAGCAGCTTTTCGATTACCTGGTGGATCAAAAGCTTATGGCTGGCGGTGAGGGATTGGAGCAGCTGGAAACGTTGTGCCATCATAAGCGACCTGCAAGGCCTGAAGAATTTCAATAATGAAACCTGCAAGGATATACCGGGAGAGTTACGTATTTATCCGCACGAGCAAATAGATGACGCTATAAGATGGTTACACAACAAGGATGCTGCCTGAAGCAAACTTCAACTGATGATGTAAAAGCCTTGTGCAAATGCTCCACCTCAATATGCGGGTTTGCAATGATCGGTTTTACGCATCGACATTGCCTATCCAATCTGTATTGGTATTCGGCTCAAACAGCTGACATGCCTATTTACAACATCCTGCACTAACGACCTGTTTACACCACCTGACGACCCAGGTGTGGGTAGTTACTATACTGAACAG
>JBQGCI010000481.1:0-14109 GCA_052038405.1 Acinetobacter pittii | reverse complement strand
CGAAGTAGAGGCTTTAAGGGTTGGCTTAAAGACGAATGCAATCAAAAGTATTTTGTTCCCGGAAGATGTAGTGGGTAATATTAACCGCATCATCAGTGATATCAAGCAAATATTTCCCATACAGCAAGACAGTTTCCTGATTGGCTTAATGGGAAAAATCGGCTGGGGCACACCTACTCTTATATCTATCGAACTGGGGATTATTCTCCAGTTGCCCGATCCCAAGATCATCATTCTGGGCGTGGTAAAACTGGCACTTCCTACCGAAGAAACAGCACTGGTTAAAATACAGGTCAACTTCCTCGGTGTGATCGACTTCCAAAATCAGTTCCTTTATTTCGAAGCCGTGTTATTCGATTCACAACTGGTAGGATTTCCACTTACAGGAAGCATGGCCCTGGTTGTGGCATGGGGTAATGCCAGCACATTCGGGCTCAGCATCGGAGGATTTCACCCCGATTTTAAAGACTATCCAACGGTACCTACCCTACCAGGCGCCTTCCGTGAAATGGACCGTATCAGCCTGCAGCTTTTGAGTGGCGATAACCCCAGGCTGGGCGTCGAATGCTATTTTGCAGTAACTTCCAATTCCGTGCAGTTCGGTGCAAAAGCAGAATTACTGGCGGAAGGTCCGTTGGGCTTTAACCTTTACGGTATGCTGGGGCTGGATGTGCTGTTCATCTTTGATCCTTTTAGTTTTAGTGTAAGACTGGAAGCTACGCTGGCGATCAGGCGTAATAAAAGCGTGCTATTTGGCATTCACTTCCTGGGCGTACTATCAGGCCCTACCCCCTGGCATATTGAAGGCGAAGTTTCCTTCGGTATCCTATTTGCCACGATCACCATCGGGTTTGAGACTACCTGGGGTAACAGCAAACCGGAGATCGCTACTGAAAAAGAAGACCTTAAGCTGCTGATCAGTTCCGAACTGGGCAAGGCTGCCAATTGGAAGCCTATTATCCCCGACTTCAACAACGTGCATGTTACATTGCGCACCTTACCTGAAGATGAACAAGCAGACCTGCTGATCCACCCATTCGGTGCGATTACATTTAGCCAACGGGCACTGCCGCTGAACTTTGCCGTGAAAAAATATGGGAATAAAAAACCCTTACATGAGCATGAATCCAACTTTAAAATAACTACCGTAAAGATTGGCGGCAGTTCTATTCCTTTCGTGAAAGCACACGAGCTGTTTGCAGTGGGTAATTACCAGCCCCTTTCCGAGTCTGAAAAGCTCTCCAGGAAATCTTTTGAAAGCCTCGAAAGCGGCGTAACAATAAACGATACAGGTAACTTAAATCTTGCGACTACCACTCTCGATCCGTCCGAATTAAATTACGAGCTGGATTATACCTACGATGACAACCCCGTTCGCATCAGGAAAATAATGAAGCTTCCTTCCAGGAGCTTCGGGAGAATGGTCAGGAATGCCGGTGTTTCCGGATCGGCATTGTCCTGGAAATATTCCAGGAAAAATCAATTGAATGCGCCGGTGCCCACCAAAATATCCGAAGGTGCTTTTACACTGGCTGCCACTGATACTTTAAAGGAATGGAATCAGCACTTAAGAGCCGGTAGCTATGCTGAAGTAATACAATCACTCGATGCCATCATTAAACAACAACCTCAGATGGCTGATCAGTTACAGGTAGTTGGCATTCACGAACTTGTTTAAATAATAAAATAATTGTCATGAGCTTTGCAGAATACAGATTCTTTTCATGGGCAAGAAAAGGCATTGCCGCCAGCATTGCCGAAAAAGATACATTGGGTACGGGTAACGGTGTGCAGTTAGAACGTGCCCAAGTAGCTGTAAACATCACTTTGAATGAAAACATCCCCGTTCCCACACAAAACTTCACCCTGGTAGGGCCGGGCGATGTGATCGGTATTCACAGCGATATGATGATCAGGAATGAGCCGCGGACCGGCGTGTCGAACTTTGAGCCGAACTACCTGCCTTATGTCGAGTTTTACGATGAAGACTTTCCCTGGAGATATACCCCAGCGGCTGCTGCAGGCAGTAGTAATATGCACCTGCGTCCCTGGCTCAGTTTAATCGTGCTGAAAGAAACGGAATTTGAAGACACGGCTTTACAAACGCCGCTCAAATCGATACTGGTAAAAAATACAGAAGCCCTGCAACCCATAACAGAGCTACATCTATGGGCGCACATGCATACCAATTTACAAAATAAGGAAACCACGCTGGAAGCCTATATAGAAAGTCTTAAAAAGCAGGCAAAGGCCGACCCGGATGGCGTATACAGCAGGATACTTTGCCCCAGGCAACTGGAGCCGAACCTGATGTATCACGCATTCCTGGTGCCGGCTTTCGAGACCGGAAGGATGGCCGGCCTGGGAAAAGCCATCGCTGGCATACCCGCTCAAAAAGCGGCCTGGGGCGGGCCAGAGGCCGAAATAGAATTTCCCGTGTATCACCGGTGGCATTTCAGAACCGGCGAAAATTTCGATTTTGAAAGCCTGGTTAAACTGATAGAGCCACGCGTAATGGATAAGAGAGTGGGCGTACGTCCCATGGATTGCTCGCGGCCGGGCTATTTGAAGTTAGGTAGTAATGAAGAGATGCCAGCTCCCAACCCCGTATCTGTACTATTGGAAGGCGCTGTAAAAGCGCCCACCGCTGAATCCACCCCTATTACGGCTAATGCATTTCAGACAGAGATAGGCAAGCTCGTTAACCTCAACAAAATACAGCTGGAAGATCAGAACCAGGATCCTTATGTAACCCTACCATTTTATGGGATGTATCACGCCATGCGTAAAAATTTGGCCAAGCCGGGAGAAAAAATAGTACCCGCGTTTGACGAAAATTCCGATATATGGTACAACGATCTTAACCGTGACCCTCGTAGCCGCGTACCGGCTGGCTTTGGAGTAAAAGCGGTGCAGGATGGACAGGATAAATTTATGGACCAGGCCTGGGAGCAACTGGCAGACGTGCTGGAAGCCAACCGGAAAGCACAACTGGCTCAATTAATGGCGTCGGTCATGGACCGCTCTTTTGATAAACATGTGGTGAAGCTGGAACAGGAGCGACTATTGGCCTTCACGCGTAACATTTCCGCTAAAATACTGGCCGCCGGTTTCACCGTAAAAAAACAGATTGCCCGGAGTAAAGTACCTGACGCATTGTTCACGCCGGCAATTCAGAAATTCATGCGTCCTAATACGGCATTAGTACGGAATCTTAAAAAAGCCGGCAGCCTGAATGTCTCCGTAACATCGGTCATCAAAGAAACCAATAAGATCGGAGGTATCACGGCAGCCTCCGTTGATAAATTTCAAAGTCTCAATACGGTACAAAACCTGGCAACAGTGGTGGCGCCTTCAAAGATCACCGATCTGAAAATATGGAGTCTCCAATCGAACCTGGATAAAACCTCCATGTTCAATCTGCAACAGTATCGCGGCGGCTTCCCGAAAATATCCCAATGGAATACTATTTTTAATCAGAACATTTTTGTAAAAACCAATACACCCGTTATCAACAGGCCTGACATAGGCCCTATCGTAACTAAACCCAACATTTCTTTATCACCCGTTAACAGGCCGGTAACACCCCTGTCGGGCATGAAGCCTTCCAGCTTAAGTATTAAGCGAGACATCACGATTCAACCCGGACAAAGAGCAGACACTGTATTGAGGGTAACGGATTTTGTAGTGGCAGCCAACCGGGAATACCGGACCGCTTATACCGATTATAATGTACGGTTTAACTACAGAGAGGCACCGGAAAACAAACCCGTGGCCGATCTCCCGACACTGGCAGGCAAAACGCTTGAAACCTTCAAGCCTTCTGCGGCTTATAAAAAAATGCTGGGAGCCCGTGTTACCTGGGGCAGAAATGTTTTCAAACCACTTACAGATGATATGCTCCCGGCTATGGCCTATCCTGATTTCCCCGCGCCAACCTACCAACTATTGGTTGACAGAGACAAGGAACTCTTACTACCCAACCTTCACCTGATCCAGCCCAATACATTTTCACTGTTGCGTACCAACCAGAAGTTTATCGAATCTTACATGGTTGGACTGAACTTTGAAATGGGCAGAGAACTCCTGTGGCGTGAGTATCCTACAGATATGCGTGGCAGCTACTTCCGACAGTTCTGGGATGTGAAGGGCTTTGTAACCCCTAACGCTACAGCCGAAGACGCAGAGTCGCTCAAAGACATCATGCCCATTCACAAATGGCCGGCCAATAATAAACTGGGACAAAACAATGCGAGAGACAAGGAGGGTGATTCGGAACAACTCGTGTTTGTGATCCGCGGTGAACTTTTAAAGAAATTCCCCAATACGGTCATATATGCTCAAAAGGCATTTAAGAAAGACGGCAAATGGTATATCAATACAGAACTGAGTGATGATGAGCTCACCCGGCAGGTGCGGTTTCCATTGTACCAGGCGGAACTGCCACCCGATATTAAATTACTTGGTTTTGATCTGACTATAGAGGAAGCTGCAGGGATAAAATCAGTAACTGATTTCCCCGATAATAAAGAGGGTTGGTTTTTCATCGTTGCAGAAGTTCCGGGAGAACCCCGGTTTGGAATGGACATCAATTTCGACCCCAACAAACCTAACGAACTCACCTGGAACGACCTGTCCTGGAAGAATTTTAACGGAGAAAAAATACCTTTTGTATCAGGGACTAAGGCCCCATCACCTTTCCCCGTGGCCAATACGAATACCAAGGGAAGCTGGGGAAGAAGTGCTGCCGACATGGCCACCATCCTTTTACAAAGGCCGGTAATGATCGCCATTCATGCTTCAGAAATGCTGGACAAAGAGATCATCGAACAAAATAATGGCATCCGGGTCAACACCAAATTAATGACCGAATACCTGCAATACAAAGCCAATGTATTGAAACGTTAACAACATCGTTTTGAAAAATAAATATTGAATTATGGCCAGTTACAAGGAGCAGATGGCTCTGATAAAAAAATTAAGAGCTGAGTACGACCAGGCAGATAAAAATACCTATTCCCAAAAATTAAGTATCCAGCAAAAAAGCACGGGAGCCAACGCATCAACTGTAAAAGGCCGTTTAAAGGAATCAGAAGGCGCTCTGAAGCTGAGCAGCAAAAACCTGAATGATGCCATTAAGCAACTGCACGCATTGAACGTAAGATCACTTACCCGTGAAATGAACAGCAAGGTACCCGTGGTCATGTTACCCGTACGACTGGAAACACGTTTCGTAAATCCACCCGTGGCACCCGCGCCCGAACTATGGATACGCATTTTCCCTGATGACATTCATGCCAACACGCATGAACCGGTGCTAACCCAACCCGAAACAGAAGCGGGCGAATGGTACTGGCAGGGGCTGGCACAAATTGCGGCTAACCTGCCCGCAGCAGAAAAAGAAGATGCCCGCAAAAATATATGGCTAAGGTTAAAAGAAACGGTAACCGGAGCGCAACGGGCGATCTGGGTTGCCAAATCTACACGGCCCGTCAACTGGCCCGATATCAACAAGGCAGCCCCCGTCCCCTTACAGTTCCCTGTTTATCCCGAAATCAAAGAGCATACCTGGACCCGCGCCCCCCGGACGCAAGCCTTACCCGACCGTTTCGTAGTAACTATTTTCAAAAATAAAACCCAGGTATATGAACAGCTGGGCAACATCATTCCCGATACTGTTTTCCTGGGACCCGATCCACTGGCAGCGGAAGAGGCCATCAAAAAAGAAGGTACTGAAATTAAATTTAATGAAGACATAGACTGGCTGCAGAATTTTGATAAAGCTGTGGCAAATGGGTTGGGTATGAAGATCAGGCTACAGCCTGGTATGTATAGCGCCGGCAACGTTATTGAACGTATTCATGTAACCGGGATAGCGCATGCTGCCGACGCAGAAAACGGCAAAGCAATCCTTGAGCAATTACTCCAAAACCATCATTATTCCTCCAAGGGCCTTTCTTTTCTAAAACAGGGAACACCTACCAACAATACTGAAAAAGATGGATCGGGATATGCCAGGAATGAAGACCTGCTATTAAAGGGTTATTATGATGGTACACCCACACTAAAAACACCCGGCTCAGACCTGGACCTTTTTACCCGGATACTCGGCGTTGACCTCGCAGCACTTCATGAGCTTAACAATAGCGACTTAAAGGAACATGCCAGCGCTTTGATGATGAATACAGCCCTTTATGCAGCTACACTTTCTTATTATTTTACAGAATTGATGGAGCCTGCCATCAAAGAAGCAGATGCAGGTTTGATCAGGGACTACTTTACCAGGTATGTTACAGCGCGTGGTCCGTTGGCGCCTATCAGGATAGGCGACCAACCTTATGGTATACTGCTAAGCAGTGATTTGAATCGCTGGTCGGAAAGCGGATCAAAATTCTATAGCGGATTAACAGTATGCCTGCAACGCCTGCAGCAGGTTTGGGACGGCATGGCGGCCAGTAAAGTGCCTGCAGTAGGCAAAGGTACCACACCTGATACATTGTTGAAAATATTGGGCTTACAACCGGGTTCTGTGGCTTTTCGTCAACGGTTAGGTAACCTGCCCGACTTTAGCTACTCGCTGGGTAATGTAAATATCGATGGCTTTAAAAACGAAATACAATCGCTTAACCACCGCATCGTAGAATTCCTGAAGTCATTAGGATTCGCATATGGAGCGGATAGCTTTTATCCGCTCATCAGTAATATGGTGTTTTACAACTGGACTACCTCCATATCAGAAAAGAAACTGGTACTACCCAACCAGGTGAGTTCTGCGGATCAATTCCTTCCATTCCTGCCCAAATCGGGCCTCAATTATATTGCCTGGATGGCACAAAAAGCCACTGTAGCTGCACTGGAGTCCGTCAACTTCGGTGGAGACAAACCACCCCGTACTCTTTTGGCGTTGTTGCTGCGTCATTCCATGTTAACAGAATTAAGACAGTCGGGCACCCGCTTTTATGTCCGTAATAAGCTCCCCATCAACATGACCAGTTTTGAAAAAAGCCTGTATAATTTTGATAAAGCGGCACCCGATCTTACTTCATATGAGTTATTAAGAGGAGAACCACAGAAACTGGATCGTATAAAGTTTGCCAATATCCGCGGCAGTGTCGGCGATTATTTGCTGAACCAGTATATAGGTATAGAAAACAGTTATATACCTGCCATGAAAAACGCCATGAATGGCTTATCGCAACTGTCTACCCAAACCCTTGAGAAAAATCTAAGCGATTTTATCGATCTGTGCTCTTACCGCCTGGATGCCTGGCAAACAGGATTGTTTACAAGAAGAGCTTTGAGCAACAGGGCTGATAATGCCACCGGTGTATATATCGGCGCCTACGGTTGGGTAGAGAACCTGAAACAGGAAGCCCGCACGCCATTGGCAGCTACCGCCGTGCCGGAGAAGCTCAGGCCCGCCAATGGCGCGGCACCTATTAAATTAAAAGAGAATGCAGGTTTTACCCATGTGCCATCCTTAAACCATGCAACGGCAATGGGACTGTTATTAGCCGGTTATAAAAATCATGCTTCGCGTGGCAATAGTAAAGCTTTTGGGGTAAACCTCTCCAGTGAAAGAACGCGCAATGCCATCAGCCTGTTGGAAGGTGTGAGTAACGGGCAATCGATAGAAGTATTACTGGGCTACCAGTTCGAAAGGGCGATACATGACGCCACCACAAAAAACGGCGTTAACCTTAACCAGTACATTTACGAATTCAGGAACCGATATGAAATACAAAACATTTCCATCCCCCAGCAAGGCAGTCCCGAGGCACAGGAAACCATTGATTCCTATCCGGTGGTAAACGGTTTGAAGATCATTAAAGCAACCAACCAGGAAATGAATGCTATCGTATCCCACGCGGGCCACTTCGGCGCCATTCTTAAAATAAAAGATCAACTCGCCGATAGCCTGGATGCCTGTAATGACCTGTTGCTGGCGGAAAGTGCTTATCAGCTTACACAAGGCAACCAGGATCGTACTGCAGGCGTGCTCAATGCCGCTTTACTCGCAGACACACCTCCCGAAATACAGGTTACAGAAACGCCGAGGTCAAGCTTACTAACGTACACACATCGTATATCCGTACATTTCAGAACAGAACCCGATCTGCAATTAATTGCCGGATGGCCCGGCAAACATTCACCAAGATCAGCATTCGAACCAGGACTGAATCTCTGGCTGTCAGAACTGATTGGCGATCCAAAACTTATCTTTTGTGCAGCTTCGGCTATCGACGCAAAAGGCAACACCATTCAATCACGTACCATCAGCCTGTCTGATCTGGATATTCATCCTATCGATTTGGTTTACATCATACCTGAAGACCTGAGCGGCGGCGCTACCGAACTCGAAAGCCGTATTGCCTTTTGCTTCAGAGCGCAGGAAGGTTTACCCGGCTCCACCTCCGTAAAGATTCATTTTAATCCCGAACAAGCTGCTTCATCAGACATCCCCCTGGCCAGGGTATACCCGCTATTACGTAGCCTGAAAATACTGATCGGTAATGCACGCACCGCAAGCGCTAAAGACTTCGCATCCAAACAGAAAACAGTCAATACCCCAACCGATGACACGGGCATCGACTTTACTCAATGGGACATGCGTATCCGGCGGGAACTTAAAAATCTCTCCGCCCATCATAGCAGCTTTGGTAAAACAGAACCCGGCGTGGTTGTTCCCAAGGATGATTACAACCCGGCAACCCTACTTGAATTTTTCAATTCAGTTATTACCCATCCTAATGAGAAGGAACGGTACGAACTACTGGAATTGTCGGATTTCACGATCGGAGAGCTGGTAAAATTTCAGGTATTGGCAACGCAGTACGGAGTTCAACTGGCTTATCCCGAAAACCTTACTTTTATAACACAGCAAAGCAAAAGGGACCTGCTGGAAAAAACGCTGAATATCTGGAAGGTATTGGCGGAGAAGATACAAAAAGCCGACGCTAAGCTGGATCTTGCCGCATCTGAGCTAAATGTCAGCAATAAGATCAAACTATATACCGAAGCGAGCAAAGTGTTGTTAGGCGATGATTTTGTTCCGCTACCAATTTTTAAGTACAGCAATGCCGGCCAGTTGCAGAAAACATTTGCAGACGAGCCTCAGCTGTTATCCTACTACCAAAAACTTTATGACAGCAGCGCCGGCACCACCCGCGATTCATGGCTGCAGTCGGTAGCACGTGTGCGCAAAGCAGTTGCACAGTTTGAAACCGTTCGCATGATGTCTGAAGCCATAAGTAATACCGATCTCAGGTTATGCATGGCACAGGTACCTTACCGCCCTAACGATAGCTGGCTGGGCCTGGAATTTCCGGAGACTTACGAAGGTGCGCCTTTTAATATCCTGGATGACACCATTGCGCTATCCCTGCACGGAGAAACCGCTTTTGAAACCCAACAGCACCAAGCTGCATTTATTATTGACGAATGGACCGAAAAAATACCGGTTGCAGAGGAGATCACCGGCGTAGCTTTTCATTATAATCAACCCAATGCTGCAGCGCCGCAAAGTATTATTGTCGCGGTAGAGCCCACCGGCGCCGCTACATGGGACTGGGATGTGTTACAGGGTGTTTTAAGCGATACACTGAGGAGAGCCAAATCGAGGGCAGTTGAACCGGATCATATTATGGAACATGATACACTACGCGTGTTACTGCCCATGACGATTGCCTCCTTTGACGTGAATGAGGCGAATGTTTCTCTTGACTATTTAACGCTGAGTGACAAGTTCCTGAAAGTGGCATCAGCCGCCAATTTGCAGCTTTATAAAAAATGGAATTAAAAAAATTATTATGGCAATAGAACTCACCAATTTCAGCAGGCTTAAAGTTTCTGTATCGCCACAGCTGGCTGACTATAAATTTATCAAACCAATGATCTCCAACCGTAACCGGTTGGAAGGATTGCCCCGCGCAGAAGAGTTTGACCAAAGCCTTCGTGCTGAAGTAGCTGACCCCTTATGGATGCTTACCCGCCAATGGCAATTGGGTGAGTTTCAGGGTGAGGATGCCGGTACTGCCTGGCAGGCCAAAATACTGGCCGAACACCAGCAGCCTGGCCTTATCAGGATCAATGACCAAACCACCATCCCCTACGATGCACTACAGGCTCCGCTTGAACCTGTCATTGAAAGCGAAGCCCCCGATCCTGATTTTTACCTGCGGTTGCAAATGGGCCGGCAGTTTTGCCGGTTACTGAAAGAGGCCGGTATTACCCATGTGCAATCTTATTTTGCGACGCAGTACCCTATTCAAGAAAACATACATAACGACGACCGGGAAGCCATTTATTTAACACAATCTGTTGCAGGCGTCTTTCCTGATGGGTTTCGTTTACTGGAAGACAGCCGGAACGGGAACTTCAATAATATAGCCAATGCCATTCCAGGCAGCGTTACGCCTGATGTACAGGATATAATCATCAAACAGGTGATTCCTCAATTTGAAAAATGGTATCAACAACTATATACCCGATCAACTGGCGGAGCATCCGCCTGGTTGCCCAACCGGATGGAGTATAATTTTGCAATGGAGTTACCCCATCCGGAAGGAAGGGAGATGGCTTATCTTGAAGCTGACCAATATGCGTCGGGCAGAATAGACTGGCTGACCTTTGATGAGCAGAGGCGGCCTTTGAATACGGCCAATCCGGTTACCGACAATCTTACTGAAGTGGTGCAAACTTTTATACCCACCCCTTTACAATACAGCGGTATGCCCAACCCCCGTTTCTGGCAAATGGAAGACAGTCGTGTAGACCTCGGTAAAATACAAACGGGCACCAGCGGCTTGCTTTCTTTATTGATTGCAGAATACGGGCTTACCTATTCCAACGACTGGTTTGTGTTGCCCTATGAAATGCAAACCAACACGCTCTGTGAAGTAAAAGGCATCATGGTTACTGACGTATTTGGCCAGCATATACTGGTAGAACCTACTTTTAAAGACCCCGAAATGAACTGGCAGGAATTTGCGTGTTTCAGGCACACCGAAAGACAAAACCTCAGTTCTCCCCGTAACAGGTTTTACCTGGCGCCTTCCGTGTTGAAACTGCAGCAAAGCGAGCCGCTAGAGAAAATCAACTTCATGCGGGATGAAATGACCAATATGGTTTGGGCTATTGAAAGCATTGTGGCCTCTGATGCAGGTGGCAGCCGTACTATCAAGGCCAATGCAAAAAGATGGGATCAAAGTTTCACACCGGCAGATCCTGAAGCTAAGATCCGTTACCTGATGGGCACCAGTGTACCCGAAAACTGGATCCCGTTTGTACCGGTTCATAAAGATGCATCCCATAAAGAAGTAAAGCTGCAAAGAGCCCGGATACCCGATGCCCCTGCTGCATTAAGCAATTTACTTAACGAACAGCAACCGGTACATTTTATTGAAGAGGAAGAGGTACCCCGCGCCGGCATTATTGTAAAAAGAATGTATAAGCGTACCCGGTGGTTGAACGGTAAAACTCATTTATGGATCGGCCGTTCGAAAACCACAGGCAAGGGTGAAGGCTGGAGCGGCCTCATGTTTGATCAGTTGTTACAGATATAAACTAAATGAAGGGGCATCGGTTAACGGAAGAATAAAAATGCAAAATAATCCTTTACATGATCATCTGTTTTGCTGAAAGGAGGCTTCTATTTCTTTTTCATCCACATGGGCTTTAGTTTAGCAATCTTTTTATAAGTTGGACAGCTCTCACTATGACAGCCCGGCAAATAGCCCGTACTCATCAAGAACTCGTTTACAATTTCGCCACCGGTAAACTTAAAGGTCTTTTTAAACAGCTTCATCCATTCTTCTTTGGTTTTGGGATGGTGGTGATCGAGCCAGTTTTTAAAAGAGCCGAATTCTTTTTGCAGGCCTGTAATTGTTTTGGCATTTTCTATAGCCGCGTTTATTTTCAGGCGGTTCCGGATAATACCGGCGTCCAGCATCAATGCATCAAATTTCTTTTGTTTATAGCGGCTTACTTTTTCGATAGCGAACTGATCGAATGCCTTGTAAAAATTATCCTTCTTTTTCAGGATCGTTTCCCAGCTTAAACCGGCCTGGTTAATCTCCAGCACCAGGCGCGCGAAAAGTTCATCATCCGAATGCAGCGGGAACCCGTATTCGTTATCATGATAATGCTCATGTACCGTTCCTTTACCTTTTCCTTTCACAAACTCGCAGTAATAATTTGACATGACTGCAATTTGCAAAAAAAATTTGTATTTTTTTTTGCTGGTAACAAATCGGCTCTTATATTTGCACTCCCAATTACAAACAAGGGAAACAAAAAGGGAGTTTAGCTCAGTTGGTTCAGAGCATCTGCCTTACAAGCAGAGGGTCGGCGGTTCGAGCCCGTCAACTCCCACTAAAATCAAAGCACTTATAGCAATATAGGTGCTTTTTTCGTTTATGATGGTAGCAACAAAACGGCAACATGTTCCCTCTTAGGGTAAAATATCAGGGAGTTTTGCCGTTTGCCAGGGTGCAAAGTGGGTGCAAATACACCTCATGGAGGGTGCACCCTTGCCCCCTCCCCGAACTCGTTGAGGTAAGATCACTAAAGAAAATGCCCCTACTCCCTGACGTTAACTCAAAAAGGGAATACACACCCCGCGCCCGCGCGTAAGAGATACTCCGATACGAGGCCGGTGTATGTACTTTTTGATAACTTGGCTTGTCTATTTGCCCACCTTAAACATACACTGCCATCCAGTAACTGGCTAGTCGGCGATAACTGTTCACATGCTATCCCCAATAATTACCTAATTTCTGACAATGCGAAATTTTTCGTAAATTCAAGTATGAAAAAAATAAAAGACGTAGTAAGCCTACACCCACCAAAAGACCCTAAACACTATTACTATAGATTAGTCTTTGCGGACGGCACGACCGACTTTCTTTACATATATGAGCGCCATTTATTTGTCCCTGTAAATTCCGATATGGAATATGGAAAGACCGCCATTATATTGACCTACGACTTCGAGCAAGATCAGCTCAATGTATTTGGGGTACGCAAGGCGTTAGAGTCATTCGGTGCAAAGCTTGTCGCGTAACATAAATAAACATTATTTCGTATATTTATACTGCTCGCATGACTAAGGCGCATGAAGCTAACCAACGACATCCACCAGTGGATTGCGCCTATTTTTAGAACTTCACCATATCCTATGCCTAATCAATACCTGGATGTCGGATTACTAAAGCAGAGTATCTATACTTTTCTAAAGCAGCCATTAACCGACAATCAGAAGGAGAACGCCCTTTTTAATTATCCTATCGACGTTTTAGAGGATTTATTAAAGCTAATACCAGATTGACGAATGGTACGAGACATGCGTGGTAATAAAAAATGTGATAGCAATCAAAAGTGATTCTCCGGTGGGTACCATTTTAAACTATGAACCAGTGCAGGCAATTTATGACAACGCGGTGCATACGGAATTTAAAACCTAATTAAAAGCGGTTTTTGGTGTCAGTAAAGATAACCAGTGAGCATAACGGGATTCCCATAGACAACTTCTCTTTCATAAAATCAAATACCGGATCCATACACGTTAAAAAAATTAAGGAGTAACGCACAGGTGACTATTTGGATATTTTTACTTACAGTAACTTATGGGGGATTTGTGACCAGATTTTACCTCTCTACCGTTTTGTATGCCAGGGCTTCATTTACCTGATTTATTAACTACCCTTGCGACATCATGCTCCATTCCGAAACCAACGGCGCTCAACGCTTTTACGTCACTCACATTCAGTTTTTAATTCCATAAAAAAGGGCTTATATTTATCAAAAACACCCATGATTGTCACCTCAATAGCAAACTTAAGAACTTTACCTATCCCTTCCGATAATTCTGCTACTGTCTTAGGATTTTATCAACCCGGCGATGGAGGAGCAGGCGATTTTTATTGGGACGCTAGTGATACTACTTCAATAGATAATGGCGGAACTATCCTTACCTCTTCTGTTCCGGGTGCTACTGGAAGGTGGAAAAGAACCATCTCAAATATAATACCGGTAGAATGCTTTGGAGCAAAAGGCGATGGAGTAACAGACGACTGTAGCCTTATTGATGCCGTCATCCAAAATAGCCGC
>JBQGCI010000480.1:0-3887 GCA_052038405.1 Acinetobacter pittii | reverse complement strand
AAACCATAATAACGCAACGTCGGATAATTACGACCGCTATTGGCTGCACCGTCCATATTAGAATTAAACTCTGATGATTCGGGGTCGATCCAGGATTCTTTGGAAAGGGTAATGAGATTTTGAGCGTTTACGTACAGCCTGGCTTTTTGTATACCGATCTTTTGCGTGAGGCCAACAGGTATCGTGTATCCCAGCTGTATGTTCTTAAGTCTTGCGTATGCGCCGTCAAATTGATACAGGTCTGATCCCCGGCCATAGTTGTTTTGACGGGAGGGAGATCCGGTTGCGGTTAGCCTGGGCCAACGTGATCCGGTGTTGGTGGGCGTCCAGTAATCCAGCTGGTGCTGGTAGATGACATAGGAATAGTTTTCGTGGAAAGGCTCCACTAATTCACCACGTACAAACATATCTCTTTTACCAACGCCCTGCCAGAACATAGAGAAGTCAAGCCCTTTGAAGTTAACATTGTAAGTAAGCCCGAAAGTATATCGGGGAAATGCATACCCCAATATATAACGGTCTTTCGAATCAATAACGCCGTCATTATTGCGGTCTACATATTTTACATCACCCGGTTTGAGATCGGAAGCGCTCAAACCTACCGGTAAGGCAGAAGTCTCTATCTCCTGCATCGACTGGAAATAGCCATCGGTTTTTAATCCATAATAGGCATTGAACGGCACCCCTACGCGGGTAAGTTTGTCGATATTGTCCGCAGTATTGATCTGCTCAAAGCCTTCAAATTTGGTGACTTTATTGCGGGAGTCTCCCATGTTAGCGGTTAAGCTATGCGCGAATGCACCGGTGTTGAAACGGTAACCAATATTGATTTCCCAGCCCTGGTTGGTCATTTCCCCTGCATTAAACTCTTCCAGCTGCGTTCCAAACGCAAGCGGAATGGCCGGTGGCACCAGTATATCTTTGATTCTTTTGTGGAAGTAGTCGGCCGATACCGTCAATTTGTTTTGGAAGAAAGTAGCATCAATCCCAATATTGGTATTATGGGTTGTTTCCCATCTTAGCTCCTCGTTGCCATATACGAAGCCGGCGCCAGCAAGTGCTGAGTCTCCCACGATATAGGTATTAGGAAACAAAGTGTACCGGGTAATGTATTTATAGTCGCCGATAGCCTGGTTCCCCAGTACTCCGTAGCTGGCTCTTATTTTCAGATCACCAACCCTGTTCTTATATGTATTCATAAATGCTTCGTTGGTCAACGTCCATCCGATAGCAGCTGAAGGGAAGAATCCCCAGCGATACTTACTTGCAAATTTTGAAGAGCCGTCGTATCGGAAATTAAGTTCTGCGGTATAAGTGTTTTTGAAAGAGTAACCTACTCGTCCGAATACTGAGTTCAGGCTGCTTTGTAAAGTGCGCCCGGGATTAGTGGTCAGGTACGTATTATCCCTGTTTTCATCTATGATGGTACCGGATGTGGGGATGCCCAGCAAAGAGTCGGTATACCAGTAGGTGGTTCTGCTTTCGCGACTGGTGTAAGATTCGTTGGAAGCGCCCAACAGTCCGGTAATATTGTGCTGTCCCAGCCTTTTATTGTAATCTAACATCAGCTGGTAGTTCATCAGGCTGATCTTCCGGTTGTAATCAGATGTTTCCCTTCTGGGGTTCATCGTTAAGGAAGGAGCGGCTGCATCAGCACTCGCATAAAGCGGAAACTCTGTACGGCGGCTAAACTGCGTATTGCCATATACATCAGCACCTACCACACCACGGAGCTTTAACCCCGAAAAGAGTTTCAATTCTGCATTGAAGTTCGCATTAATATAATCGTTCCTGTCGTCAATAAACCCACCCTGCCGTAACTCACCCAAAGGGTTCTGATCGGTCAAGGCATTATTGATCAGGTATTTGCCGTTATCAGCCTGCATACGGTAGTAGTAATACGGAGGAATACGGCTGGAGTTAATAATGGCATTACCTGCGGTAGTATTCTTCGAATTATTCCGGGTATAGGCGATAATGGAGGTCAATTTCAGCCTTCCTACTTCGGTAGTAATATTAGAACGCAGGTTGTATCGTGTAATGCCATAGTTACCTATGAAGTTACTTCCCTGGTCGAAGAAACCGCCTGAAAACAGGTAAGTAGTATTCTGGCTTCCGCCCGATACGCGCAGGTTGTAGGTTTGCTGAAGGGCCGGTTGCAGAATCTGGTGAAAATTCCATTCTTCTTCATTCCGGTGCTGATACAGGTCCTGTATCTGATCGGGGGTGAATTCCGGCGAAGATCCGATATTCGTTAAAGCCAGGTTTTTTAATGTTGCATTTTGATATCCTTGTACCGGTGTGAACAGGATCTTAGGATCCTGCCAGCCCATTTGGCCGCTTAGGTTTACAGTGGGTTTTTGATTTTTATTACCCCGCTTGGTCGTTACCAATATCACGCCGTTGGCGGACCTGGATCCATAAATAGCCGAAGTGCCCGCATCTTTTAAAACCGACACACTTTGAATGTCGGTGGGATTGAGCTGGTTCAAACTGGCGCCATCAGTGATCAACCCGTCAATCACGATCAGCGGGGCATTATTATTCATGGTTGATATACCCCGCACGTTGATGTTCATATCATTTCCGTTAGGGTTCATGCTGCGTTGTTGTATCACCAGGCTGGGGGCCGCACCCTGCAGGGCCTGGGTTACATTTCCTACCGGCCGGTCTTCAAATTGCGAGGCTTTGATCTGGTCAACCGCGCCTGTTACATCTTTCCTGGTGGTGGTTCCGTATCCGATTACAATTACATCTTCCATCTGCTGAGTAGCAGTAGAGAGTAACACCGGGCCAAGGTCGTTAGACGTTATATTAATCTCCCTCTCTTGATAACCTACCATCGAAATAATAAGCGTAGCATTTCTGTTGGCTACGTTTAACACGAAGCTGCCATCTGTACGCGTGACGGTGCCATTGCTGGTTCCCTTCTCCAGCACGCTGGCTCCGGCAACCGGAGCCCCTGTTGAATCGATGACTTTTCCCCTTACTTCATACTGCGTTTTATTCAGTACGCCACCCGGAGTAATGGCCACCAGGTTTTTGTTGACCCTTTTGTAGGTAAATCCGGTGTTGTCCAGTAACTGTATCATTACTTTTTCGATGGGGGCATCTTTTACATCAAGACTTACTTTATACCGGCTTAAAGCCACGCTATCACTGTAAACAAACCGGTAAGCATATTTTGCTTCTATCGTTTTGAGCACCTGCGAAAACGATTGGTTGTTAACGCGCATACTGATCAGATCCTGCCCCGAACCCTTGAAGGCAATAGACTGAAAAGAAGTGATTAGGATAATAATAAGAGAACATTTCATTAGCAGCAGATATTTAATAAGACAATACCGCTCCCCCCGCATGGCAAGGCGATCATTTTTTTTCATACTTTCGTTATCTGTTTTTAGATGATGGTTTTATTGCTTCAATGGCAAGTTGAACTGTCGTTTTACGGCGGAAAATGTTCCAGCATTTTCTGCCATTTTTTTATAGTTAATTTTATTATATCATTTGTATTGTTTAGGGTGAAGAATTTATTTATATATTTTCAGATGGTTTCCGTCAACAGTATATCTGAAGCCGGTAGCCAGTTTTAACGACTCCATTACATCACTGAGACTTTCATTTTCATAAATTCCGCTTATCTTTCTTGTTAATATCGAAGAATCCTTAACCGCAATCGTTACACCGTACCAACGCTCCAGCTCAGGGAAAACTTCGCTATACCTGGCCTGGTCAAAGGCTAATTTGTTTTTTGTCCAGTCTGTTTCAAGTATACTTGAATCTTCAGTATTCGTTTTGATGGTCATAACGGAAATATCCGGAACCGGCATCTCACCTGTTTTTAACCGGGTAATATGATCCGGGTCGTTATTGGCTACTATCTTTTC
>JBQGCI010000479.1:0-3219 GCA_052038405.1 Acinetobacter pittii | reverse complement strand
GTATGTTTCTCCTATAATTATACACACGTACTCAAGAATATAAAAATCTTTATTCCAAAAGGAAAAACTGTTTCCCTGTTAGTAAGCAGTGGTGCGGGAAAAAGTACCCTTGCCTACCTTGTGACGCGCTTTCTTGATGTGAGTGACGGAGAGATACTGGTGGATGGGATAAACATAAAAGAATACAGCATTGAAAGTATCAGGCAGCAGATCGGCATCGTGAGCCAGGAGCCTATCCTTTTCAATGATACCATTGGGAATAATATCACCCTGGCACATCCTGATGCACCGCAGGAGGATATTGAAAACGCAGCTAAAGTGGCGAATGCATTTCGGTTTATAGAAGAAAAACCCGAAAAATTCGATACGAATATCGGAGACAGGGGTGCTAAATTAAGCGGAGGAGAAAGGCAACGCGTGACAATTGCGCGTGCAGTATTAAAAAATCCTCCGATCCTGATCCTGGATGAAGCAACCTCTTCCCTGGATACAGAAAGCGAAAGGCTGGTGCAGGATGCCATTAATAACATGATGCAAAACAGAACCTCATTGGTTATTGCCCACCGGTTGAGCACCGTTCGGAATGCAGATGAGATTATCGTGTTGAATAAGGGCGAGATCGCGGAGCGGGGTAAGCACCACGAACTCATGCAAATTGAAGGCGGTATTTACCGCAAATTGGTGGATATGCAGGAAATGGGTAAAAAGCTGGCTTAAGAGATTCGATTATAAGAGTTACAGAATTGATTTATTAAAAGAAAGCATGAAGTCCTTACGGGAAAAAATAGAAGGTGCAGCAACCGGGTTACTGTTTTATAGTTTCACACCTCCCAAAATTACTACTGAGCAAAACAGGCTCGCAGTTATAGCAGCGAAACAACTTGAGCGGATGAAGCACCTGGATGTGGATGGTATTATATTGTATGATATCCAGGATGAAAGTGACCGGACCAGCGAGGAAAGAACCTATCCTTTTATACATACTGTGGCACCTGAAACCTATTACAGGAGCTATCTGACTGAGGTACAACACCCGCTTATAGTTTATAAAAGCATTGCCAATCAAACCAGAGATAGTTTCAATAACTGGTTGAGCAACAATAGAGAATTAGAGAATTTTGTATTTGTAGGCGCTTCGTCAAAAGCGCAGATCGACAAAACCAATTTTACGCTGACTGACGCCTATGGCCTGAAAAGAGCTCATCATGATCAGTTGTTGCTGGGTGGTGTAACGATTCCTGAAAGGCATTCCAAAAAAGGAGACGAGCATAAAAGGATCTTCAGCAAAATACAAAACGGCTGTTGCTTTTTCGTGTCTCAATGCGTTTACAATGTATTCGACTCCAAGAACCTCCTGTCTGATTACTACTACGACGCTCTTGAGAATACCTATGAAATGAAACCCGTTTTCTTTACACTGAGTCCCTGTGGTTCTATCAAAACCCTGGAGTTTATGAAATGGCTGGGTATTGAAGTACCGAAGTGGTTATATAATGATCTGAAGCATTCGAAAGACATCCTGGAGACTTCCGTTCGTACTTCAGTAATGATCGCCAATGAACTCATCGATTTTGCAGCTTCCAAACAAATTCCCATTGGATTTAATGTTGAAAGTATCTCCAACAAAAAAGACGAGATAGATGCAGCTACCGAGATCCTGAAAAGGATTTCCGCCCGTTTAGGGAGATAATCTTCCCGCCCGGAGAACATCCGTTCGGACGGGCATGAGATGCTTCCGGGCAGGAAAGCGACGCAGAGATGGCAAAGGCGCAGCGGTTATTGTGCACTGCTAATTGAACATCGAATATTGAATATCGGGAATGGAGTATTTCTCAAGGCTAGTAACCGTTTACCACTTACCACTCCCCATTCCCACCAGCTATTTCCTCATCCGCTCCTCAATCAGCAGTCTTTACAAAATCTCCTGTAAATGGCTTCATATTGCGGAATAATGGCGTCCATATTGTATTGCTGGGCATGATCAAAAGCACCCTGGCGGAACTTTTGTAAAGTAGCATCATCTTTCAAAATCTCGATAGCCCGTTCACTCATTGTTTTCACATCGCCTACATTGGCCGTATAGCCGGTAACGCCATCAATGTTTACTTCTTTTAAGCCTCCCGCATTAGTGGAAATAACAGGTACTTTGGATGCCATCGCTTCCAGCGCTGCCAATCCGAAGCTTTCATATTCTGAGGGGAGTAAAAACAGGTCTGCAATGGCAAATACATCTTCTATCTGCTCCTGCTTTCCTACAAAAATCATTTTTTCAAAAATACCCAATTTGCGGCCCAGGTCTTCTGCCGGAAGTCTTTCAGGCCCGTCACCAACAAATAATAGTTTGGACGGTATGTCTTTTTGTACTTCGTAAAAGATCTCCACTACGTCGGGAACTCTTTTTACCTGCCTGAAATTGGAAGCATGTAGCAAAACTTTTTCGCCGCTGGGAGCCAGCACTTTTTTAAACGCATCAAAGGGTTTTCGGTTGAACCTTTTAACATCAATAAAATTGTATACGACTTCTATTTGCTTCTTGATATCAAATGTGCTGTGTGTTTCCTCCCGCAGGTTTTGCGAAACCGCCGTAATCACATCGCTTTTATTAATGGAGAAAGCCACTACCGGCGAGTACATCTTATCCTTGCCTACCAGCGTAATATCCGTTCCGTGCAGGGTAGTAATTACCGGGATTGCATAACCCTCATCGTCCAGGATCTGCTTAGCCATGTACGCTGCCGACGCATGAGGAATGGCATAGTGTACATGCAACAGGTCCAGGTTATAGTTCTTGATCACGTTAACCATGGTGCTGGCCAGCGCGGTTTCATAAGGGGGAAAGTCGAACAGCGGGTAAGTAGGCACCTGTACTTCGTGATAATAAATGTTGGGATTAAAAGCGCTTAGCCTTACCGGCTGTTGATACGTGATAAAATGCACCTGGTGGCCTTTTTGGGCCAGAGCCTTGCCTAATTCTGTGGCCAAAACGCCACTGCCACCAAATGTTGGATAGCAAACAATACCTATTCGCATGTGTTAAAGATAGCCGTTTCTGTATTTATTAGTCTGTTCTGCATCCCAGCAGCCGATATTTTATGTCGTAGGCAAATGAAAAAGGCTCATCTACGTTACCCGGAACTCCGGCATGCATAATTTACCCTGTATATTTGACAATCTGCTTTCGGACAACCCGGTAAAGAGGCCTGTCCTGTAAATCAGGTG
>JBQGCI010000478.1:0-6949 GCA_052038405.1 Acinetobacter pittii | reverse complement strand
CATAATATGGACCGGTTTGAAGTGGGGGTGCATGTTCATGCTTTTTTCGGATCGGATAGTGAGGAAATCGGAGCCTATTACTACCCGATCTATGCGGCTCAAATGAACCGTATCGGACAATCGCGCGGCTGGCCTCCTTACCAGCGCGTTCAGTTTGACCGCGGGCGGGCTAAAGGAGGTCATTTAATTATCGGAGATGTAAACGAATCGGTAGATAAGATACTGGAATTGCATGACCTTTTCGGATTAACCCGTTTTTCGGCTCATATGGACGTTGGGGCGCCTTCCCATGAACGTATGATGAAGTCTATCGAGATTTTCGGAACCCAGATTGCTCCTAAAGTAAGAGAAGCGTTGCGGAAATAGGTAAGGGATTAGCGAGTGGCAGGTGGTAGGTTGTATTAATAAATATTGTTGCTAATCGCGTTCTTTGGAATGGTAAAAAAGCCAGCAGGCTACCCGCTGACTATTTACAATTCGTTAATGGCTTGCTTTTATCTTAGCTCCCTGGTATCTACTCTGGTCGGCGTATCTTTTCCCGAGATAATGGATTGCGCGCTAATACCTATTGACTTGATAATTTCAGTCATATTTTCTAGATCCAGTGTTTTTACTTCGTCGCTGGGTTTATGGTAATTAGGTTCGCTATCCATCTTGGATGTAGATATAGTGTGTGCCGGAACGCCCAGTTTGGCTAAAGTGGCGTTATCTGAGCGGTAAAATAACTGCTGGTCGGGGTAGGGGTCGGGATAAAAGGTAAAGCCGCTTCCTTTCAGGTTTTTTTGGAGAATGTCTCCCATATCGCTCTTTTCGTACCCGGTGATATAAGCCGAATTTTTACCCCATTTACTGTCTGTTCCAATCATTTCAATATTAAACATGGCCATCACTTTTTCGGGAGACAGCTGTTTGCTGAAGTATTGAGAGCCAAACCCGCCTACTTCCTCTGCAGTGAACGCCGCAAATATCAAAGTTCTTTCGTTGTTTTTTTGGGTTGCAAAGTGCCTGGCTAATTCAATTATGGCTGTAATGCCAGACGCATCGTCGTTGGCTCCGTTGTATATACTGTCCGCATTTTCAGGTTTGCCGATGCCGATATGGTCGTAATGCCCCGAAAAGATGACATATTCCTCTTTTAGTTTTTTACCAGGTAAAACACCAACCACGTTAGACAGCTTATTTTCTTTTATTGCATGTGTGGCTTTAACCGAAAGCTCTTTTATATTGGTATTCCCCAAGATAAATACAATATCTGCGTCAGTTTTAAAGAAATTTCTTTTTAAAAATGCCAACCTGGCAAACCGGTCGCTAAAACTTTCATCTACCTGCACTAATAACGATTGGCTGCTTCCTGCCCATTCAACTGCTTTCGAGAATAAATTGTCTCCGGCCTTAATAGTTTCCACCTGCACATGGTCGGCCGAAAAACTGAATTGGGGTTTGGAGGTTAGTACTATGATATTTTTAGGATCTACTACTTTGCCGGCACTTTGCGCATGAATGCTCTGCTGGGTAGCGCTAATCATTACAAAAGACTGTAAAAAATGGGTGCCGTTCAAAGGCTGAAGGCCTGCCTTTTTAAATTCCGTCGCTATAAAATCAGCAGCCTTATCAATTTCAGGAGTATATACCTGTCTACCCATCATATCATCCGAAGCGAGGAAGCTGATTGTCCGGGTTACATCAGCAACCTTGATCTGTTGCCCCGAAGCAGTAACCGTAACGAATAAGCAGGTTGCGATGAATAATGGTATTCTTACTTTCATAATTAATTTTTATCTAAATTTTAATTTTACTAAAAACTCATTTTTTCCTTGAATTTCACTGTTTGACGTCTGCTTATCTCGATTTTTTCACCACCTCGTAATTCCACTAATAATCCATTGTTAAAATAAGCCTCAATTTTTTCTACCATCTGCAGGTTAATGATATGTTTGCGGTTGGCTCTGAAAAAAGTTTTAGGATCCAATCTTTCTTCCAGTGCATTCAGGGATTTTAAGATCAAGGGTTTGTGCAGGCCGAAAAAAACTTTGGCATAATTACCTACACTTTCAAAAAGTCTTACTTCGTTTAATTTTATAAACCAGCAGCGATCTCCGTCTTTTACAAATACCTGGCTGTTCTCGGTGAGTATTTCATTGTTGGAGTAACTTTCTTCCTGTTTATGGTCCCTGTTATCGGCCACAGCTATTTTTTTAATCGCCGCTTCCAGTCTTTTTTGGTCTATCGGCTTCAGCAGGTAGTCAAGGGCATTTACCTCAAATGCTTTTAATGCATATTCATCAAAAGCAGTAGTAAAAATAACTTTCGGTACCCATTCTAATTCGGTGAGCATCTCAAATCCTGTTTTGCCGGGCATTTGAATATCCAGAAAAATCAGTTCTGGTTGGTGACTTGCGATCTTCTCAATCGCCTCTTCGGCATTAGAAGCTTCATCTACCACATCGATATCAGGATACGATCTTAACATTTTATTCAGCTCAGATCTGGCAAGTCTTTCATCATCAATAATGATTGTTCTCATTTCAGGACATATTTACAAGGTGATGGGGAGTTTTAGGATGGCGGTTACAGTATTGGAATGGGACTGCCTGATTTCAAACAGGGCATTGTTCCCGTACATCAGCTTCAGTCTTTCCCGGATACTCATGATTCCGAAACCACCGCCGTCCTGCTGTTCTTGTAGTCTTCCCGTATTTTCAACTCTCAGGTCCAGCATATTGTCCGCTACCGAAGCGCTCAGCTTTACCAGGCCTCCGTTCACGTCCTGGCTAATACCGTGTTTAATCGCGTTTTCAACCAGCATTTGCAACATCATGGGGGGGACCGGCTGGCTGGTTGTTCTGTCCTCTATATCATATTGTATCATCAGCCGGTCTTCAAATCTCATTTGCTCCAGTGCGAGGTAGTCTTTTATGATATTCAGCTCCTCTGTAAGCGGAACTGTTTCTGATTTATCTATATTAATGCTGCTGCGCAGTATATTACTTAATTCTGTAATGGCTGTTCTGGCTCTTTTCGGGTTCTCATCCACCATGGCCCTTATACCGTTCAACGCGTTGAAAATAAAGTGGGGGTTGATGTTGGTTTTGATGGTTTTGAGTTCTAGCTCTTTAATATGCGATTTCAATTTCAGGTTATCTATCTGCTCCCGCTGTGCCGCGCTAACGTAATGGTAAATAAAGTATACGGCACTCCATATTATAAAATAAGAAAACCAGGCGAGCGAATTATTTAAAAATATAAGAATGAAAGACTTATTAGTAATCAAGATCTCGCCTTTGCTTAGCAGGCCGAGAGATTGGTAGACGATCATTTCTACAACACCTGCCACACAGGAAGTGAGCAAGGTAAGGGCCAGAAATATCCAGATCTGAGTGGAGGCTTTTTTGGATAATACTTTCAGTTTTAATAATACGATCCTGAGTCCGTGCGTCATCAGTAAACCCAAAATGCTAAACCCGGCAGCACGTTGAATAGTGAGCAGCCTTTCTTCCGGAACGCTCATTTTGTCAAAGGACCAGGCTCCAAATATGTGCCATAAAAAGAAGCAACCCCATCCAAATACCTGCAGGAGCCAGTAATGTTTTTTCCCGATGATCATGTAACAAATCTAAATAAAATAAATATCGTTACTTTCCTTTAATTATTAAAGGCTGGCCATTGGTATAAACGGTAGTAAAGGTCTTCCTACCTCATTTAAAACTGTAAGCGGTAGTTGCAGGGGGAACGGTATGATCTTGGGTGCCTGGCGGAGATACAGAAGGTAGAGGTAATCGGAAATTAAATATTCTGTAAATGAATCTGTTGTATCAGTAAGCCTGCTGTCTGGAGCTATTTTCAACGGCAGGGGAATGAAGGATGGAGCGATAATGATGTCCCTGTATCAGGATAATTATATTATTTCCATATCGGTGGTTGGAAAAAAGGTACAAGTTGGGGTGCGCTCATTGCCTTTCAACTTTTAATACTTGTGTTAAAATGCCTATTTTTGCCCAATAATTTTCCCTGAATGACTATCACCCCTGGTCCGTTATTACAATCTGTTAACAATCCGGAGGATCTTAAAAAGATCCCGATGGAAAAGTTACATGAGTTTTGTGAAGAGCTGAGACAATTTATTATAGATGTGGTAAGTGTACACGGAGGGCATTTTGCTGCCAGTTTAGGAGTGGTGGAGCTTACCGCAGCCTTGCATTATGTGTATAACACACCTTACGATCAGTTGGTTTGGGATGTAGGACATCAGGCCTACGGTCATAAAATCATTACAGGCAGGAAGGAAAGCTTTGAGACCAATCGAAAATATGGAGGCCTGAGCGGCTTTCCGAAACGATCAGAAAGCGAGTATGATACTTTTGGTGTAGGTCATTCATCTACTTCCATTTCAGCGGCGCTGGGCATGGCTATGGCAGCGAAATATAAGGGAGAAAAAGATCGTAAAGTGGTTGCGGTTATCGGTGATGGCTCTATGACAGCCGGGATGGCTTTCGAAGCGATGAATCATGCCGGGGTAGCCAACACCGATATGCTGGTTATCTTAAATGACAATGGTATTGGTATCGATCCGAATGTAGGGGCATTAAAAGAGTACCTTACCGATATCACCATATCACCCACCTACAATAAAATTAAAGATGATGTTTGGAACGCGTTAGGGAAGTTGCCCGTAGGTAAGAGTTTTACCCGGGCTATGGCTCATAAACTTACCGAGGGTATTAAAGGCATGGTGAGCAGCAGGGCTAACCTGTTTGAGGCGCTGAAGTTGCGTTATTTCGGGCCTATAGACGGGCACAATATCAGCAAACTGGTAGATACTTTAAATGATCTTAAAGATATTCCGGGTCCTAAACTGCTGCATATTATTACCACAAAAGGGAAAGGATACGCACTGGCCGAAAAGGATCAGACCAAATGGCATGCACCGGGCTTATTTGACAAGGTAACCGGGGAGATCTATAAAAAGAAATTTGATACGCCACAACCCCCCAAGTATCAGGATGTGTTTGGAAAAACCATTATAGAGCTGGCTAAGAAGAACGATAAAATCTTTGGTGTTACGCCAGCCATGCCTTCCGGATCATCATTAAAATATATGATGGCGGAAATGCCCGACCGTGCTTTTGATGTAGGTATTTGTGAACAACACGCTGCAACATTGAGTGCCGGTATGGCGACGCAGGGTTTAAGGGTGTACTGTAATATCTATTCTACCTTTATGCAGCGGGCTTACGACCAGGTAGTACATGATATCGCCATACAAAAATTGCCGGTAGTACTTTGCCTCGATCGCGCAGGTCTCGTGGGAGATGATGGTCCTACTCACCATGGCTGCTATGATATTGCTTATTTCCGTTGCATTCCCAATATGATTATCAGCTCGCCTATGAATGAGGCCGAACTGCGTAATTTGATGTACACAGCTCAATTAGATGCTACCAACCTGCCGTTTGTGATTCGTTATCCAAGGGGCGAAGGCGTGATGGCCGACTGGCAAACACCTATGGAGGCTTTGGAAATAGGAAAAGGCCGGAAATTAAAGGGCGGACAGGATATTGCGATCCTTTCATTTGGCCACCCCGGTAATTTTGCTGCAGCTGCTATTCGCAGTGTTAAACAGGAGGGCATCGATCCGGCCCACTATGATATAAGATTTGTAAAGCCGCTGGATGAGGCATTATTGCATGAAGCTTTAGCCACCTATCCAAAAATAATTACGGTAGAGGACGGAACGGTGGTTGGCGGTTTTGGGTCGGCAGTACTGGAATTTATGGCAGAACATGGTTATAAAAATGATATCAGAATTTTAGGAATTCCTGACAGGCTTGTGGAGCATGGCAGTCCTAAAGAGCTGCACCGGGAGTGCGGTTACGATGCAGAAGGCATTGCAACTGCAGTCAGGGAAATGGCCGGCGTTAAGGTAACTGTTTTTTAAAGGCCTGCATTTTTGCCGGGCAACTGCGGCCAATGAAGCAATCAAAAAAACACCAGTGAGAAAACTTTTTTGTTGGCTGATCGGTATTATTATATTTCTGGAAGTTGAAGCCCAGGGGTATATAGGGCAAAAGAGTTTTGCAGGGGGAACCCTGGGTTCCCTTACGTACACTGGCTATTACAGCCAGAATACATCTTATATCAGTCATACTTCTATGTCGGGCTCCGTTTTTTATGGGCATCGGCTGATTCTTCCTGATCAATTATACATCCGTGGCGAATTGATGATGGGCGAAGCCGCCGCGAATAATACCCATGTAGAAGAGGACTTAACCGACCCTTTAAAAGGTGGCTTCCGGGGATACATAGCAGAAGCCAGCGCTAAAGTGGAGTATGAGTTATTAAATACGCACCGCTATAAGGTTACACCTTATGTAAACGGTGGCCCGGGGGTTTATTATTTATTCGACTATCAGCCTCAGCAGGGTGTTCCCAAATCCGTGCGTGAAAAATTGGGCTTTGTGGTTCCTGTAGCAGCAGGTGTTAAATATCGGATAACGGATAGAATCAAAATATTTGCTGAAGGCACCTACCGCTTTTTTGTGCAGAACCTGGATAATTTTCCTGACAAAACAGTAAATAATCCCAACCATTACTATTCAGTTGCTGTTGGCGCTTCGTTCTCTCTTCAGAAATTTAACCGGCTTTGGTAACTTTCTATCGGTAAATAAACCGATCCTGGCACTTTTTCTCATCTTATGGAAACTGCAGTTTTTTGTGTCAGAGTACAATAGCTGTAATTGATGAAGTATAAATTGTTACTCGCCATCTGTGTGGCGGGTTGGAGTGTTTGGGCTTTTAATGTCAAACGGCCTGAAAATGGAGTAGGGAATAAGAGCTCCGTGATGCTGCCTAAAAAAGCACCACAACCGGCTTCTGTAATAGCAGATCAACACCTGGCTTCCATAAAAAGATTTGTAAACCTTAATCATTACAATAACGGGGTTTGCTTTTT
>JBQGCI010000477.1:0-2308 GCA_052038405.1 Acinetobacter pittii | reverse complement strand
GGCTTCCGTAACCGCATGCGTACCTGTTTGTTCAATTTCCTCATCGTCTTCTATGATCTGGAAAAAAGCTTCTGCATAGATCAGGGCGTCGTTTACCTCATCATAAATACGGTGCAATTGCCTGATGGGCGCCGATACGTTGTTAAACAACATAATATGGAGCATAATAGCACCAATGCTTATCTGGTGGTTGAGTACCAGGTAAGCCGTCAGAATAATAATCAACACTACGCCTATCTGTTCAATAAACGATTTCACCCCATCGTAGGTGAAGTTCGTACGACGGGTATATAGCTGATCGTCGGTAAGTTGTTGTTGAATAACCAATTGCTTCTTCTCTTCTACTTCTTCCCGTACAAAACTTTTAATCACGGTCATAGAGTCGATTATATTGAGCAGGCCATTACTTTTATTCTCCCGGCCTCTACGCAATTGCCTTCTTACGCCCTGCAGCTTTCTTGCCTGCCGGGCGCTTACATAAAAGTATGCAGGCAGTATGGTAAGCGCTACCAGGCCAACATACACATTGGCCATAAACATAATCACCAGGGCCAGGATGGCATTGCAGAATAAGGGCAATATATCGATAAAAAAATTCTGAACCAGCCTTGTGAGGCTCTCAACGCCCCTGTCTATACGCGTTTGCAGCTTCCCCGACTGGTTGTCGGGCGCTGCAAAAAATCCCATTTGATAAGTCAGTATCCGCCGGATTGCTTTTTGCGCAAGGCTATTGCTCACGTTAATGCGGATCTTTTCTCCATAAAACTTTTGCCCGAACTGGATAAAAATATTAACAATCTCTTTAGTGAAAAGGATTACTGAAATAATAGTCAGCAGCTTTAACCCTTCTTTCATCGGATCGGGTAGCTGTATTAAAATATCTACCTGATCAACCGTATACTTCAGGACCAGCGGATTCACCTGCGCGGCCAGCGAACCTGCTAATGTAAGCGCCAGCGTGCCAGAAATCATAGTACGATAGGGCTTTACGAAAGGCCACAACTGCTTCACTATGCTTAACAGGTCTAATGTTTTAGAAAAAGGTTTTGCCATTCTTTAAATAAGGATCAGGTGTACAATTTTGATTAGACGGGAGTGGGGACGAAAACTTTTAATCATTACCTTCCTTTATTAAAAGCCGGTACCTGCCATCCTATCCCAACAATAGCTGGCGATCCGGTACCAGCTATATTTCTTTGCCATCCACATGATCAAGATCAGACTGTTTTTATGTTATGATACTTGCTTTTTGGCTTCAGAAAACGAAGAGCTCCCATTAAGTCATCTGTTTCGCGTTTGCAGATCATTACTGGCTGATCTCATATCATACCGGTATAGCATGCGTTATTGCTATGATAGCAACAAACACTTTCGTTTGAGAGCAAACAACCCAACAAACAAAAAAGGCTTAAAGCCCGTTAAAAAACCTTAAACCTTAACTCCGGACCTTAATCCTGCTTTTTATAATCTTTCTATAATACCCGCAATGCCCTGGCCCCCACCCACACAAGCTGTCACCATACCATACTTCTTGTTTAATCTTTTCAGATCATCCAGTACCTGAATAGTTAACTTGGTGCCGGTACAACCCAGCGGGTGGCCCAATGCTATAGCTCCTCCGTTGATATTTACCTTTTCCGGATCCAGGTTAGCTTCCTGTATAACCGCGAGGGCCTGTGACGCAAATGCCTCATTCAATTCTATCAGATCAATGTCGCCGAGGTTTTTACCCGCCTGCCGCAAAGCTTTGGGTATAGCGGCTACGGGTCCTATTCCCATAATGCGTGGGTCAACCCCCGCAACGGCGGAAGATACCAATCGGCCAATAGGTTGCAGCTGTAACTCATTCACCAGTTTTTCGCTCATTACCACCATAAAAGCAGCACCATCACTGGTTTGCGACGCGTTACCCGCCGTTACGGTGCCGCCTGCAGCAAACACCGGTTTCAACTTAGTCAACGCTTCCAAAGAAGTATCCGCTCTCGGGCCTTCATCTGTATCCACCACAAAATTCCTTTTCTGTTTTTTACCCTTCTCATCGAGGTATACTTCCTCTATGTTGATTGGCAAAATACCGTTCTTAAAATATCCCCGGCTAATAGCCGCTATCGCTTTCCGGTGCGAATTGTAGCTAAACTCATCCTGCGCCTTGCGGCTAATATTAAAATCTTTGGCAACAGCCTCTGCCGTTAAGCCCATGTTCAGGTAATAATCGGGCGTATCACTGGCAATGGAATAAGAAGGTACGGTCTTCCAACCCGAGGCCGGTACCAAACTCATACTTTCGGTGCCGCCTGCTATAATACAA
>JBQGCI010000476.1:0-13938 GCA_052038405.1 Acinetobacter pittii | reverse complement strand
TGATCGGCACTAACTTATTGGACAACTTCATACAATACTTCTATTCTGCGTACGTCTGTGACTTCTGTGAGCGATTGTTTTTTCTCACAGATTCCACTGATCAGCACTAACTTATTGGACAACTTCATACAATACTTCTATTCTGCGTACGTCTGTGACTTCTGTGAGAGATTGTTTCCTCAGAACTCGCACAGATCGGCACCAACTTGTTTGACAACTTCATAAAAGACGTCTATCCTGTGTAAGTCCGTGACTTCTGTGAGAGATCGCTTTTCTCACAGATCCCAAAGATCCGCACCAACTCATTTGACAACTTCATAAAACACTTCTATTCTGTGTACGTCCGTGACTTCTGTGAGAGATTGTTTTCACTAACTTTTAAGTGCTAGTACGATTTCTGTGAGCGTCTCTTCCGGGAAGGTAAATTAGTTGATAATCCTTACTAAGCTCTCTTTATCGATCAGGGAATCTACGTTAAAATTTACGAGGACACCAACTTTTAATCCTGACAATCTCAAGTAGGTTAGTAATTGCTTTTTATGCACGCTGTGCAACGCTTCAACAGATTTCACTTCTATAATTACGGAATCATTCACAATGATGTCTGCTTTGAATCCAATTTCAAGCTTGACATCTTTATAACATGCCGGGATGTTTACCTGGGTTCGAATTTGCAGCTTCCTTTGTTTTAATTCGTATGACAATGCAGCTTCATATACGGTTTCAAAAAGTCCTGGCCCTAATTCTCTAAAAACCGAAAAGATGGCGCCCCGAACTTCATAGGTTATCTCATTGATGTTCATAACAGGTGTTTTATACAAGTTACAGCATTTAAGCATAATAGTAATGATCAGTGGCCAATAGTCATCCCCTACTAATAGAAAAACTCCCCTGTGCGGTCCGTAGCTCAGGTAAGAGATTATTTCTCACAGATTCCACTGATCAGCAACAACCTCTTACAATTTGCATAAAAACCCAGCCAGCTTCTGTGTACGTCCGTGACTTCTGTGAGCGATTGTTTTTTCTCACAGATCCCACAGATTCGCACCAACTTATTTGACAACTTCATAAAGCACTTCTATTCTGTGTACGTCCGTGACTTCTGTGAGAGATCTGTTTCCGGACTTTCGGCGGGCATTCACCTAAGCAAAAAAGGCAGTGTGCTATTCCGCACACCGCCTGTCTTTCCGGTTTTGGTCAACAGCTATTGCACATCCTTACCTTTACTACCTAAACTAAAACTTAAAGGAACATTACTACCCTTAGGAGACACTCTTACATATCCCGACATTTCCTGGTGCAGGGCAGAACAGAAGTCTGTACAGTAAATAGGGAAGATTCCTGTACGATCCGGCACCCATTTCAACGTGAGTGTTTCTCCGGGCATAACCAATAGTTCTGCGTTGTTAGCGCCCTTTACACCAAATCCATGCGGCACATCCCAATCCTGCTCCAGGTTAGTTACGTGAAAGAAAACCTCATCACCTAATTGAACGCCCTCGATATTATCCGGCGCAAAGTGGGAGCGTACTGCGGTAATATACACATGTACTTTGTTGCCTTCCCTGGTTACTTTAGATTCTTTTTCCCCTTTAGCTGCAAAGGGATGTTTATTGGCATTAATATCAAAAATTTTCAGCTGCCGGTCCCTGATAAGTGCTGCGGGTACAGCCTGTGCATAGTGCGGCTCACCGATCGTAGGAAAGTCAAGTATTAATTGCATTTTATCCCCACTGATATCATACAGCTGGGCGCTCTGAGGCAATTCGGGACCGGTTGGCAGGTAACGGTCCTTAGTAATTTTATTATACGCAACCAGATATTTACCAAATGGTTTCTTAGTATTTCCGCCGGGAACCATCAGGTGTCCAACAGAATAGTAAGTAGGTTGCCGATCCAGTACTTTCAGTTCTTTGATATTCCATTTTACCACTTCTGACGAAACAAAGAAAGAAGTATATGCATTGCCATTCGCATCAAATTCGGTATGTAAGGGTCCCAAACCGGGTTTCTCTACTTCCCCATATAAAGCCGATTCATACTTGATAACCGGTATACCTGCATATCGCTCCTGTTCAAAAGATTTATCAGCGATCGCCTTCTGAATTTTATCATAGCTAAACACAGGTAGTAAAGCCGCCAGCTTGCCACTGCCTACAATATATTCACCGCTGGGATCCACATCACAACCATGGGGCGACTTAGGGCAAGGAATGAAATATACGATATCCGGGAACTCTGTTATATCTAATACAGTTACCTCTTTCTTCATTTCCGAGGTTGCCGTATGGGTCTCTTCATTATATTTATTATGCGCATAATTAACCGGCTGCTTCTTCCCTTTGCCTGCCTTAACATACTCCTCGGCCTTTTTCCAGTTAACCGCCATTATAAAGTCTTTATCTTTTTGTGATGCGTTTACTTCCAGTAAAGTGTTCGCCTGCTCAGAGTTATAGCAACTGAAGAAGAACCATCCGGCAGATTTTCCTTTACCCGCACGCGCCAGGTCGAAATTAATACCCGGTGTTTTCAATTGAAAAGCCAGGTTCATACTACCGCTTGTTTTGTCAATGCTTACAAAACTGATATGGCCTTTAAAATTATCCTTGTAAGTATCAATAGGCACATCACTATTGCTGCCATCTTCCGGAACGCTGAAACGTGTACCGGCCACTATATATTCAGAATTCTCAGTGCCGAACGGGGAACTATGATTACCCGCACTATTAGGCAACTCTATTATTTCCGCCGTACGAAATGTTTTCAAATCAATGCGCGCCAATCGCGGAGTGTTATTGCCGTTTACGAATACCCACTTTCCGTCTGCCACTCCATCTGACATAGACATTTCCACATGATGTAAATCGTCCCAGGGTACAAAACCATGAGAAGTATTCAACATAGGTTTTGTTTCCTCGCTATAGCCCCAGCCTTTTTCAGGATCGACAGAAAAAACCGGTATTACGCGAAGCAGTCGTCCGCTGGGTAGTCCATACACACTTAACTGCCCGCTAAAACCACCCGACACAAAATTATAGAACTCGTCGTATTTACCCGGAGCAACGTATGTTTTGGCTGCAGCATCTCCACTCACAGCATTACTGGTTCCTTTTGGTTTGCAGGAGGCGGCATAGAGCGAAACCAATGCCAACAGTGCAACCGATACTTTTTTGTAAAGCATAAACTATTAGTTAATTGTAATTAATTAGGATCTCTTCTGTTGTTTATAAGCAAACACGAGCCGCTAAAGCGTCTGTTTACTCTTATTTGGCTCCATCGTTCTGACGCATATATTCCACGATTGCCCTTGCGTCTTCTTCTGCCAGGTTTTGGTTAGGCATTCGAACCAGGCATAACTCCAGCTGGGCCTGCACTTCAGGATCTTTATCAATCATAGGATCCGGATTGGTAATAAAATTCATGATCCAATGGGGAGCTCTTCTTTCTGTCACACCCTTCCAGCCCGGGCCCACCAGTTTTTCGTTTGTAACTTTGTGACAGGAAAAACACTTCGTTTCTGCAATAGCTTTTCCATTGGCAGCTTTAGCGGCATCCAACGCACCTACCGTTACATTCGTTTCGTCAAACTTACCCTCCCCGCGTTTAGGGTCATACGATGCTGATTCTGTTGCGCCGGCCTGCGGCTCCGAAGCCGTTACTGAAGGGGCCGATTGACTGCCATTATCCCCACAGGAACCAATAAACAAGGCCAACACCAGGCTACACATTGCTATAGTTTTCTTTTTCATTTTGTGATTTTGATTAACCAAAAGTACCTGGCTATTCTGCATTGCATTATGACTGGAATCATATCCTCTATAAAATTAAATGAATACCTTACGATTTAAAATCAGGTAAGATGCAAAGACATAGCAGTATCATCCCGCTTTCAAGAGACCATCATACAGGTTTACTTTGTTGCTGGAAACTAAGACAGGGCATCAGGAAAAGCATTCAAACTGAAAGGCTGGCGGCTTACCTGCTTTATTTCTGGAATACGCACCTGATAAAACATTTCAGGGAAGAGGAAGCATTATTGTTTAATAACATAGATGACCCCTTATGCAGCCAGGCTGTTGGCCAACATGAAGAATTGAAAATACTGGCCAGCAAAATCAAATCTACTGCGATCACTGAAGAGATAGCGCAATTTGCCGACTTATTGGAACACCATATCCGGTTTGAAGAAAGAGTGGTCTTTCCACACCTGGAAAACTCTTTTACCCAGGAAAAGTTAGCTGGTATATGTAAGCAGTTAGAGGATTTACATGACCGGCCAGTTCCCGATGAGTTCCCGGACGAATTCTGGAAGTAGTATATAGAGGATATCAGCCTTTGGAAAACTGCGGTTTGTTATCCAAAGACTGATACAACAAAAGACGCCGCGGAAGGATTCGAACCTCCGTAACAGGTTTTGCAGACCTTTGCCTTCGCCACTCGGCCACGCGGCTTTATAAAAAGAAGGATCAGTAAGGCGTAGCGACTGCCTGCTGTACAGGAGCCTTCACATCCCTGGGCTTGTATATATTCGCCGCAACTTTCTCTGTCCATATTTTAGGCACGAACCGGGTTATATAGGCGTTCACCTTATTGGAGAATCCCGGTACGATTTCCGACTTACGCTTAAACAAGCCCTTCACAGCAAAAGCAGCTACAGCCTGTGGTGTCATATTAAATCTGTCTGCTGTTTTTAGTGTATGAGCCGCCATGCCCGCTCGTGTCACAAATGCTGTATCTGTGGCTCCGGGAATAAGGCAGCTCACCGAGACCGGTGTATCTTTTAACTCAAACCTGAGGCTTCTGGTGAATGACACTACAAAAGCTTTCGATGCAGCATATACCGATAAATAAGGCACCGACTGGTAACAGGTAGTGCTGCCTACATTCAACAGATAAGATTGTGAAAACCTCTTCAGCACCGGTACAAACGCGTGCGCTATTCTCAACTGCGCCTTGATATTAACATCAATAATGTTGAGCTGATCATCTATTTTGAGTTCGGTAAAAGGCGCATTTAGTCCGTACCCTGCGTTGTTAACAATAACGTTCAGATAATTATGATACCAGCGGGTTCGTTCAAAAATAGTTGCAGCGGCCTCAGGTATGCTCAGGTCCTGTACAATCGTCACAACGTCTACATAGTAGGTATCCCTGATGTACTGCGCTGTCTCCAGCAACTGCCGTTCATCTATATCTACCAGTATTAATCCTCTTTTCTGTTTCGCCAGTTCAACTGCTATAGCATTGCCGATACCTTTGGCTGCGCCGGTTATTAAAGCATACGACATAATTAATTCCAATTTTTTTGCTTGATATAGCTTTTGATTAAAGTAAATAGTAACAGGGGGATCATATAGTTGGTGTTAATTCAGGCGTAAAAGCAGGTGTAGCTTGCTTTTTAGGCTTAGCCAAAACCAGCTTCGCCAGTTTGTGATAGAAAGGGGTACCGCTCCACTCATGCTTGGGCTGATAAGCACCGGTTACCACCGGGATGTACATTACCCGCCGGCGGCTTTGCTCTCCAATAAAAGGAGACTGCTGTACCCGGTGCCAGAGGCGCCCGTCATGAACCGTCAGATCGCCTGCTTCAATATCTAGCCCCACTTCTTTATCATCTGGTTTATGATCGATAAAATATTTCTTCCGGAAGAACAATGTCAGCAAGCCTTTACTATGGGTACCCGCTAATACTCTTAGCCCGCCGTTGCTTTGAGGGCAATCATCCAAATGCAGTCCTACGTTCAGCATTGGTTTAATGCGTGAACCTAAAAACAGGTCGCGGGGGCTATCGGTGTGCCAACCTAATCGCGTAAAACCGCTGCTTTCAGTATTGAGATAGTGATTTACCACCAGGCCGTCTTTCTCGGTCTCACCAATGCGGCCATCGAACGGTGCTAACAGGTTTACCAGCTGTTGCACCTGGTCGCTTTTCAAAAATGCCTGCAATGCCTTACTGTATTGCGACGCAAATGCGATGCGCTGTATCAACGGAGCGCCGTTAAGGTCTGAACCAAATTTTAACGGAATGCCGTTTACCGCGGTCGCTCCTTTATGTAATAAAAATGTTTCAACCGATTTTACTTCAAATAGTAATTGCTTCACCGTATGTGCTGAAACGAACTGTTTGAAATGTAAAATACCATGTGTTTTTAAATGTTGTGTGTGCAGAGATGTTATTCCATCATAGTAATGATACTGCTGTGTAGCGATACTCATAATAATAAAAGCATTAAAGTGTAAAGAAATAAGAAGACGAGAATAAGAAAACCAGGTGATGCTACCCGTTGAATCAATTAGCAACAACAACAGCCGCAAATTGTGGAAGCTAACATGCGTTCCCTGCGGTTATAAAATTTATATGTTATAGACTGCAACATTTATTATTAGATGAAGCAAATATAAAAAGAAAATATTAGTCTACCAAAAAAGTAGACTAATATTTTATAACTATTTTTTTCCTTTTCCCATTACACTAATTGCGATAGTTGCCGGCTGTTAACGGATGCCTCTTCCGGGATCAATGCTAGCTTTTCGAAAGCCTGCTCCAGGTCTTTGATCAGATCTGAGGCTTCCTCTAATCCTACCGACAGCCGGATCAGGCTATCGCTTACACCAGCCGCTCTGCGCTGTTTTACAGGTATGCTTTTATGTGTCATGGCTGCGGGGTGGCATAAAAGACTTTTCACTCCACCCAGGCTTTCTGCCAGCCTGAAATATCGGGTAGCAGTCACAAACTTCGTGGCCGCGGCTTCTGTGTCTGTTTTTAAAGTGAAAGAAACCACTCCCCCAAAACCTGTAGCTTGTTGCCTGGCTATATCATGGTTGTGATGCTGCTGGAGCCCCGGATAAAAAACCCGGTCAACAGCAGGGTGCTGCTCCAGGTAACCGGCCACTTCCAATGCGTTGATACCATGTTGCTTTATTCTGAGGTGCAAGGTTTCAATTCCCCTTATGATCAGCCAACAATCAAACGGTCCCAAAACCGCACCGCTGGCATTTTGTATGAACTTTATTTTTGCTCCCAGCTCTTCTGTTTTTGTAATCACTGCACCGGCTATTAAATCGCAATGCCCGCCCAGGTATTTGGTAGCAGAATGCACTACGATATCAGCGCCCAGCAATAAAGGTTGTTGCAATGCAGGGGAGGCGAAGGTATTGTCAACACACAGCAGGCAGTCATTTTCCTTAGCTATAGTGGCAATGGCGGCTATATCCGATATCTTCAGAGTTGGATTGGTAGGCGTTTCAATCCAGATCAGTTTCGTTTGTGGAGTAATAGCTTCAAAAACGTTATCAGCATTAGTACTATCTACATATTTTACCTTAATGCCGAACTTCTCGTATACATGAGTAAAAAGACGGAAAGCCCCTCCATAAATATCATCCACCGCTACGATCTCATCACCGCTTTGCAGTAGCTTAACTACGGCATCAATAGCGGCCAGGCCGCTGGAAAATGCAGCCCCGGTATGACCGCCTTCCAAACCGGCAATTATTTTTTCTAAAGTAGCCCTTGTTGGATTATTGGTTCTTGAGTAATCGTACCCCAGGTTCACACCCGGCGCCTCCTGTACAAAAGTGGAGGTTTGATAAATGGGAACAGCAATTGAACCTGTAAGCGGATCTACGGGAATACTGTGAATGGTTTGTGTTGCGTTGTTGCTCATGACTGATTTGTTTTTAACGATGAATGAATGTATAATCATCAAACCTTATCAGGAAAAACATTCGGTATCGGCTTGTTGTAAAAACAAAAAAGCTCAACCCTAAAATCAGGATGAGCTTTACTATTTTACTAAAATAATATTTTATAAGCTGAACGCTGACTTATCTGCCTCCGGCGCTACCGGAGATGGATTTGGCACCTTTTTCACAGCAATGCTGTGAAGAGGTTGTCAAGGCTTCATCGGGCCATTACCCTCTGCCTTTCTTGATAAGAGATTGAAAAGAACTATTGCAAAATTAAAGCTGGTAGATTTTAAATTCCAAAAATTTACTCCATTATTTTTTTATAACAGTTTTATTAAGATCCTGGCACTCCACACAATTACAAGTACACCCAGGAGAATGAAAGCCGTTCTGCGAGGCAATCTTCCGGCTAGTTTGGCTGCTAATGGCGCTGCGATCAAGCCCCCGATAATAAGCCCCAGGATGGTTTGCCAATGACTTACTCCCAATAATATAAAAAAGGTGAACGCACTTGATAAAGTCACAAAAAATTCAGTAAGGCTTACAGATCCGATAACATATTTTGGCGTACGTCCTTTTGTAATGAGGGTTGTAGTAACCAACGGTCCCCATCCGCCGCCGCCGAAAGAATCCAAAAAGCCTCCGGCTCCCGCTAAAGCACCATACCGGCGAAATTTTTTTTTCTCTACTTTTTTCTTAAACGCGTTAGACAATATTTTAACGCCCAGGAAAAGTGTGTATACCGCCAGTATAGGTCTTACCCAATCGCTGAACTTTTCTCCGAGATACACTAACAAAACGGCACCGGCTATTGCACCTGCAACACCCGGCAACAACAATGTCTTGAACAACTTCTTATTAACGTTACCAAACTTATAATGACTATAGCCGGATGCACCGCTGGCAAACATCTCCGCCGTATGTATACTACCGCTAATGGCTGCGGGGCTTACTCCTGCAGACAATAATATAGTGGTGCTGGCCACGCCATAACCCATACCCAACGCCCCATCAACTAACTGTGCCACAAAGCCCGCAGCCAGCATAATCAAAAATGCCTGATCCAGCGAGCTATACAGGTTAACTGCATGTATCCTTATCTCCTCAAATGGCCAGTAAGAAAAAATCATATGCCCTATCAACAGAAAAGCAAATGCAGCTAGCGCATAAGTGGCTATACGCTTATTAGACATACCCTTTAAGCCCGGTTGCCTGTTGGGCACCACTGCGCCATTCACCTGCATTCCGTTATGACCGCTGGTATGACCGAGCCTCACATTAGCCAAACCATACGCTGCTGCATCATTATTGATTTGCTCAATCAGTACCGGATCGTTGGTAGCAAGGATCACGGCATTTGCATGCCGGATATCAAATGGATCATATAATCGCTCTTCCACTACTATATTCGCGTGCGAAGAAACCCATTCTTTCAGGTGTTGGCTTAATTGCTCTGCGATGATGCGAACCTCAGCACCGGGAGCATTATTATCTATTTCTTCGAGGTAACGAATAGCCACGCTATCACCGCCTACAACGAGCACTTTCAGCCCCTCCATGCGCAAGATGAACGAAAAAGAAGCACCCGCCACTTTTGCCTTTGTATCAACAGCTGCCTGATCATTCATAACCTACTATTCAATTTGCCCGACTGATGTTTTTTTAAGAACGAAATAAAAAACAATTTAGTCTATAATTTTAGTGGACAAAAATATGTAATCTTTTTATCTTTCGTATAAAAATTAATTTAAACCAAACCTGTGACTAACTTTTAGCTTTTTATAACATCCCATATTGTTCAAAACAATACCTTTGAATAGTCCATTAAAAAAGTAGACTAAAATTGGAGCCGTTATGCACTTAAACTTTCTAGCATTTTCAATTCCCTTATTCCTGTTTTTTATTGCATGGGAGTATTTGTATTCTAAAAGAAGCGGAAAAAACTTTTTTCAGTATGCAGAATCGGTGGCAAATATTAATGTGGGGATTGCAGAACGTTTGCTGGATCTTTTTACAACTGGTTTATTTTTTTATTTCTTCAATTACGTTTACGAGAATTTTGCGCTGTTTCCCATTAAAGAAAGCCTGGTGGCGTGGGTACTGCTTTTCCTGGTTACAGATTTCGTATGGTACTGGTATCACCGGTTGGCACACGAAATTAATGCTTTCTGGGCCGCGCACGTGGTGCACCATCAAAGTGAGGATTTCAATTATACGGTTTCCGCAAGAATTACTGTATTCCAGGCCGTCATACGAAGTTTATTCTGGGCCGTATTGCCCCTGCTGGGGTTTCCGCCGTTGATGATATCAATCTTACTACTGGTGCATGGGATCTACCCGTTTTTCATTCATACGCAGTCGCTGGGTAAATGGGGATGGTTTGAAAAAATACTGGTAACGCCAACGCATCACGGTATTCATCATGCTTCCAACCCCGAATATCTCGATAAAAACTATGGAGATGTATTGATCATCTGGGATAAGCTTTTCGGCACTTTCGTTGAAGAAAATAAAAGCATTAAAATAACATACGGGTTGACGAAACCTTTAGAAAGCCATAGCTTTTTATGGCAGCATTTTCATTTCGTACTGGAAATAATGCTTAATTTTTACTACGCCAGGGGCTTTAAACAAAAGTGCCGTACCCTATTCGGCAAGCCCGATGACCTGGATCCCCGGTACCGGGCCATTCTGGAAAGAAAGTTCCTGCGCCACCGGCGAAGCAAAGAGACACCCACCAAAGCCATGCGCTATTATATAAGTATACAAACAGGTATATCCTTACTGGTGCTTTTTATTGTTTTGCTGTTCGAGCAATATTTTTCGGCAACGTCGCTCAGCCTGTTTTCCCTTTTTATCATCATCAGCCTGATCAACTGCGGGGCGATACTCGATCAGCGCCAATGGATATCTTACCTGGAAGTAACGCGAATATGCCTTGTGTTGTTTATTCTGTATTCTTATTTTCCTTCTAATTACACCGCTACCATTTTTGTATCGGCTATTTTGATCGCTATCGTGTACTTCAGCGACATTCAAAGGTTTTATACGCGTGTTCTATACAGCAAGTCTGAGCAGTAAGGTGTACTTTCCTGCTGCTTCAATAACAGTGATGGTCATGATAAAAAGATGTTGACTCAGCTGTTCGGCTTGAACGATACTATTGCGGTGACAATACCATTGTTTTCATCCTGTTCTGCCTGAAGGAACTTTATATCTTCAATGATTACTTCAGGATACTCGCTGATGCGTTGTTCTACCTGCACCTTTAAAGACCTGAATACGGGAAGATCGATCATTTTCTGATCTTTCTCCATAGTACTTAAATCTTTCTTTAGATCGGCTTTATTTAAGTCGATTGAAATAGGTTCGAGCATAATTTATAATTGAGGGCTTCAAAATGGCTGGTCAACCTTACGGTTGCCGGGCTTATCAAAATTAAACAATCTTCACAGTATAGCTGCCAGAAGTTTTCAACTGCCCGCTCCGGCATTATGATTTTTTTTACATTTCTCTTGGTTTTTCAAATCATAATATGCAACTTTGTTGCAGTTTTGAAACAGTCGTACATACATACCAGGTACAGGTTGAAACAGGCCGGAGCTATAGGATGCTTCCTGCTACTTTCATTCGTTCTCTATATCGGGGCTTTTCACCACCACCACGATTGTTCAGAACCCACTACTACCCAGGTAAAAAAACTTACATCAGGTACGGAACATTGCTCTATTTGCGATCATATTATTACGCGCAATACCAGTGGAACCCCGGAAGAATTGAGCTATGCTCTCGTTCCACCACAGCCCCGGCCTTACAATCCCTACAGCTACTATATTACAATCGCCCGCGAGCTTTTTATACAGGCATATACCAATAAGGGACCGCCTGCTGCTAACCTATTCGTTATCTAATCAACCTTTAAAGGTTTTTCTTTCACTTCCTGCTATTAGTTATAGCAGCCATTATTTACTGTTCAGGTTATAGCCGTGCAACAAGCATCTATTAGTGCTACCGCAGCTGCTATCCCTCCCCCATCATTTGACTGTGTTATTGCAGCGGTTCATCGGGTGCAGATACCTGTTTCAGTAGTCTTTAATTATGAAGTTTTTCCTGATGCTGTGTTGCATACTAGCATGCATTACAGCCCGCTCACAATCCCGTCAAATTATTGTAACGATATCTGATGATAACCATCTGCCTGTTACCGGTGCCTTAATTGAGCTTAGCAACGCCGGGACAGGGTTCAGTGATTCAACAGGCCGATATATTTTCCGGCAGCTAAGCACTGGCCCTTACGAAGTAAAGGTTTCCATGCAGGGATATAAAACTGTTGTAAGAACAGGCACTATTAAAAATAATGATGTATCGCTGATCATACGCCTGCACCCTGAAAGTCACATGCTAGAGGAAGTTCTGGTACAAAATAACTCTACAGCCAAAAGAAAAAAAGAAGCCATGCTCAATATGGACATTGTAAAAGCAGATTTTATTCAACAACACCTGGGTGGGAGCCTGATGCAAAGCCTGCAGCGATTGCCCGGGGTAAAAACAATTGGAATTGGCTCAGGTCAATCCAAGCCTTTGATCAGGGGGCTGGGTTTTAATCGCGTGGTAGTGGTGGACAGGGGCATTAAACATGAAGGGCAACAATGGGGAGCCGATCATGGTTTGGAGATTGACCAGTTTGCCGTGCAGGAAGTGGAAATACTTAAAGGACCAGCCTCCTTTGCGTATGGATCAGATGCCATCGCCGGCGCTGTGAATATCAAACGGCCGCCTTTACCGGCCCCACATACTTTCGGAGGTGATGTTAGCCTCATGGGAAAAACCAATAATGATCTGCTGGGCACTTCTGTTAACCTCTATTCCAGAACTGAAAAATGGATAACAACCGCCCGCTTTACCATACAGGATTATGGCGATTATAAAGTGCCCGCAGACCGCCTGTACATTTATGATTTTGCAGTTGATCTTCATAACCATTACCTGCGCAATACAGCTGGAAGAGAAACAGGTATACACCTGAACACCGGGTATACCGGCAACCGGCTGAAGTCGATTGTCTATCTCAGTAATACTTATTCCAAAACAGGCTTCTTTGCCAATGCACACGGGTTGGAGCCGAGGCAGGTTAACACCGCTATGCATGATGCCAGCAGCAGGGATATACTCAGTCCCTACCAGCGGGTCAATCACCTTAAAATATTACATCATACGAGTTATACTTTAAATGATCACCAGCTCGAACTGGAAACCGGGTTTCAAAACAATCGGAGGCAGGAGTATAACCATTATGTGAACCATGGCTATATGCCGGCCATCTATCCCGACTCATTGAACATTCCCCGCAACCTCGAAAGAGCCTTCGACAAAAATGTTTATTCTCTTAATCTGCGAGACCATATTAAAGCTGGTGATCACCAGCTGGAAACAGGTATCAACGGGGAGATCCAGAACAATGCGATCAATGGCTGGAGTTTCCTGGTTCCCGCGTTCAACCAGCAAAACCTGGGCGCTTATTTATATGACAAATGGAAGGTGAGTGAAAAGCTGCTTGTACATGGCGCCATGAGGTATGACCATGTACATCTTGCCATGAAAAAATATACCGACTGGTTTCCGTCTACCACTACAGAAAATGGGCAAACGCAACAGGAATACCTGGTAAGGGCTGACAATGTGAACCGCAGCTTCAATAGCATTACAGGTTCTTTAGGTGTAAACTACAATACGAATCGCTGGGAGCTGAAAGGCAATATAGGCAAGAGTTTCAGAGTACCTATTGCCAAAGAGCTCGGGGCTAATGGCGTGAACTATCATTACTTCAGTTACGAAAAAGGGAACGTGCAACTAAAGCCTGAAGAGTCTTATCAGCTGGACCTGGGTGCCGCTTACGATCATTCCGTGGTGCGCGTGCAGTTTAATCCCTTCTTCAACTATTTTCCCAACTATATTTATCTGAACCCTACTGCCGGCCATGATTTTTTCTACGGCGCGGGCAACCAGATTTTTGAATACGCGCAAGCACGGGTAATGCGATACGGCGGGGAAATACAGGTTAAATACCAGCCCCGGGAAAACCTGAGCACGGAGATATTGGGTGAGTATATTTACGCGAAGCAGCTATCAGGAGATAAGAAAGGCTACACCTTACCCTTCTCTCCTCCGGCTTCGGTACTGTTCAACATGACTTACAGGCCGGTACATACCGGCATTTTCACCAATACCTACCTGTCGGTTGACTACCGT
>JBQGCI010000475.1:0-3207 GCA_052038405.1 Acinetobacter pittii | reverse complement strand
TGCATCAGTTCTCCTCTTTTCCATCTCAGTAAGTCGGCAAAGCGCAACCCTTCCAGGCTGAGTTCAATACCTCTTTCTCTTCTTACTTCCAGTATGGACGGGTCGGTAATGCCAGGGAAGTAGTTGGCTACCAGGTAGGGGTCGGCTGTAGTTGGCTTAGCGGATAAGCCGCCGGTAATACCTGCCCTGGACCTTAAAGCACCGATTGTTAATGCCCAATCAGCATCGGTTAAGGTTCCCAATTCAGCTTTTGCCTCTGCATAGTTGAGTAATACTTCTGCATAACGGAACAAGGCGATGGCATTGGTGTTTAATGCACCGGCATCAAAAGCCATATCATCCAGGGTCCATTTAATAGGCTGGTAACCGGTAAAGGTATAAGAGAATACCGGGGGCGCCGGTACCTGCTGTCCGTTGCTGATCCTTTTATAATCGCCCAGGCGGATAGTTTGCTTTAAACGCAGGTCGCGATTTTTTACCTCATCTTTAAATAACATTGTACGGTAATCCGGGTCATTCGTAAAGGGTGTACCATCCAGTTTCAGATAAGTATTGATAAACGTTCGTATGAAACTGGCTTTGGCGCCATAAGTGCCACTGGTCCACCACCAGTTGGCCTCGTTCAGCACGCCCAGGTTCACATCGGCTACAGCAGCCTGCAACACTTCATTAGCTACCGGCGCATTACTGGTAAATACCTGACGGTAAGACGCACCCGTGCCGCCAGCCGTGTTCAGCGAAAATCCACCATTTTTAATGATCTGGTCGGCAGCAGCCGCTGCTTCATTTAACCATTTGGCAGCCGTACCGGTAAGATTTAAACCGGTATGATATTTCCTGAAAGTGCCTTCAAATAAGCATACCCTCGATTTCAATGCATAAGCTACCCATTTGGTGATAGTGGTGCGACTGGCATCGTTGGTGGTAATGATATTGTTACAGGCAAAGTCAAGATCGGCCAACACTGAATCCATGACCAGTTCTCTTTTATCTCTGCCTGCCATTAACGCGGGGTCATCAATACTCATAGCCTTTCCGATCCAGGGTACATCACCAAAGCGTTTCACTTTATCCCAGTAAAAATAGGCTCTGAAATAACGGGCAATACCCAGGTAGTTGTTACGGGTGGCTTCCGGAACAGCAGGGTCGTTGCAATTCTCTATAAAGTAATTGATATTTCTCAGGTTGGTCCAGGTCCATCCCGAACTGTTGTTGGCGGCAAAACCTCCTTCGCGAATAAAATTCTGAACATCCCTAACCGCCAGGTAATCTGACATCGCATCCTGGCTGGTGGAGTTTCTTGGCAGAAAATCCATTCCGTAAAAGGAGTTGGTATATAATTTCAGGCCATTTTCGGTGCCGAATACAGCAGCCCGGGTGGCTGTTGATTGAGGCACCTGGTCGAGTTTATTACAGGCGGTAAAACCCAGGCCGCCCAATAAAATTCCTATGTATAATTTTTTCATCTGTTGTTTTATTATGCGTTAAAATCCAACGTTCAATCCAAAAGAGAAGCTTTTCAACATCGGGTAGTTATAACCATCCCCATTCGTACTGTTATTGTTCAAATCCTGGTCTGAAGGAACGGCGTTTTCCACATCGATGGTATTCTTAACAATTTTGTACATGGGCGAGTGCGTGAATAAATTCTCTCCTGAGAAGAATACCTTTAAAGAACGGGCTCCAATGCGATTAATCCAGTTGGAAGGAAGGTTATAACCGATCTGTATATTTTTCATCCTGATATAAGCTACGTTTTGCAGGTAGCGTGTTTGTGCTACACCCAGCGTACGGTTGGTATTGCTCGATGCCGCCCGCGACATCGTTCGGGGAAAGTAGGCATCCGTGTTTTCGGGGGTCCACATATTACCTAAATGAAAGGTGGGGATATTATTGTAAGGCCTGTTGTACTGCCCCCAGAACATTTCTGTTTCCGTACTGGGGTACCATTGCTGCTTACCCACACCCTGGAAGAAAACTGAGAAGAAAATATTATTCCAGTCCGCACCGAGGTTGATACCATACATATATCTTGGAGCAGAATTGCCAATGATACGACGGTCGCCAGAATTACCTGCTTTGTTTTCACCTACATTAATAAAGCCATCGCCATTGAGATCTCTTAATTTGATATCACCCGGGAACCACAAGCCGGTAGGTGAGGCCCGCATTTGCGGATTTTGTTTGGCATGCGATGCAATATCTGCTTCGTCTACAAAAAAGCCTTCTGTTTCGTAACCCCAGATCTCACCTAAGGTTTGTCCTTCGTAGTAATCGCTCAACAGTTTATCAGGGTTATTGTATTTGTCGATCTTTGTTTTATTGTCAGACATCATCAATCTCACATTGTAGCGGAAAGGTTTTTCAGAGTTGCCGAACTGATCATTCCATGTTAATGAAGCCTCCCAACCACGCGTGCTCAGATCTGCATAGTTACCCTTAGGTACATCAGCTCCGAACACAGCTGGAGGTGTTAATCCGAATGTAAACATGTCAGTGGTTTTGCGTACATATGCATCACCCATAAAAGTCAGTTTGCCAGACAAAGTAGTGAGGTCTAAACCGATATTGGTGGTGGTAGAAGTTTCCCAGGTAAGTCCTCCCGGCACTACGGCTGGGTTGCGTGTGGTTTGCGGCCTTGATCCGTTTAAGATAACACCTGATTGACTGATATTAAATACTTCCTGGAAGGCATAAGAAGCAATATTACCATTACCCAACGATCCGTAAGAAGCTCTTATTTTCAGGTCGGAGATGGCTTTTTGCGATACATTCCAGAACGACTCCTTATTAATTCTCCAACCTGCAGATACGGAAGGGAAGAATCCGAAACGCTGGTTGGACGGAAATTTGGAAGACCCGTCATAACGTGCGTTTACTTCAACCAGGTAACGGTCTTTGAAAGAATAGTTCAATCTGGAGAAACCACTCAGTATAGCCCATTGCTCATAGCCACCGCCTGTGGTAATGGCCTGGCCCAGTGCCAGGTTTAAATCATTGGCATCTTCGAAAATAATACCATTACGTTGAACTGCCGTACGGTTGTAGGTAGATTGCTCATAGTTATAACCCACCATTGCTTTCAGGTAATGATTATCACCAAAGCGGTTTTCGTATTCTGCAAAGATATTGGTAGCCCAATACCTGGTTTCACGCAGATCCGATAACAGGTCATTCGTAGTAGTGCCTATATAAGAAGTAACACCC
>JBQGCI010000474.1:0-10855 GCA_052038405.1 Acinetobacter pittii | reverse complement strand
AAGTGGCACAGCGGGTTGCAGCGCCACCGGGTAATAAGGTGTATGGGGTATTGAGCGTTTTGGTACAGGCTTTTTACGAGGTGAAATACTTGTTCGATGTACATGAAAACTGCTTCAATCCCCCGCCGAAAGTAAAGAGCGGCGTGATAAAAATGTATCGGAAAGCGACAGTTGCACCCATGAAAAGCGAGAAGCACTTTTTTCTGCTGGTGAAAACAGCTTTTAATCAACGGCGTAAAACACTCCGCAATGCCGTTCGGTCGTTATTTGATCCTGAGCAGCTCGAGGACGCCGTTTTCAATCAGCGGGCTGAACAGTTATCGGTTAAAGATTTTGCAGCGCTCACTTTTAAAATGAAAGGTCTATGATAGTTTTTTTGCCAAAGTCGAATAGATATTAGGCGTTCCCTGCCCGTCCGTTCAGGTGGATACTGGACCAGAAATAAGCCGCCATGCCGGTAAAAAATATACGAATAAAATATATTGCAGCATAATAAAATGAAAAAAGTAATTGTTACGGGGAATGCACACCCCATGTTAATGCAAACACTAACCGAAAAGGGTTTCGACGTTGCGTATCAGCCACAGGTTTCTTATGAAGAAATAAAAGCCGCCGGGCAAGGTGTCAGCGGCCTGGTATTAACCACACGTATCAAAGTAGACAAAGAGCTGATTGACGCGCTCCCTCAGCTGGAGTGGATAGGACGATTGGGGAGCGGTATGGAGCTGGTGGATGTAGACTATGCCCGGTCAAAAGGCATCTTCTGTGCCAGCAGTCCCGAGGGCAACCGAAATGCAGTGGCCGAGCATTCATTAGGCCTACTGTTAATGCAGATCAATAAAATGAACATTGCTGTTCCTGAAGTGCAACGGGGGATATGGCTGAGGGACGAGAACAGGGGAACAGAATTGTTCGGGAAAACCGTAGGTATTATCGGGTACGGTAATACGGGAAGCAGCTTTGCGAGGTTATTGCAGCCTTTTGAAGTAACGGTGCTGGCGCATGATAAGTATAAAACCGGGTTCAAAAATGGTTATATTAAAGAAGCTACCCTGGATCAGGTATGCGAAGAAGCAGACATTATTAGTTTTAATGTACCGCTCACTGGTGAAACGCATCATTTGCTGAATAAAGAATTTCTTTCCCGTTTAAAAAAGCAGCCGTTGATCATTAGTGCGTGCCGCGGTAAAGTGATCAACACGGCCGACCTTATTGACGGATTGAAAAACGGCCAGGTAAGGGGCGCCTGCCTGGATGTGCTGGAAAATGAAAAGCTGAATACCTATACAGCATCTGAAAAGCAGCAATTGACCGAATTACTCTCGTTTCCAGGTGTTATTGTAACGCCTCATATAGCAGGATATACTCATGAAGCCTTCCTGAAAATGGCTACTGTTTTACTCGGCAAACTTGGGTTGTAGGCGGTTGCATATAGTTTGCTTTAACAAATCGTTTTGAAATTGAAATGATCTTTTCGTTATATTTGTAGCAATTGATAGCAACGCTCTGGTCAGCTTCCGGGGCGTTGTTATTTTTTTTGTTTAATATAAAAAAGATGAGTTATGAGTGCTATTCAGTATGTAACTAAGGAGACGCTGGAGCAGATGAAAGAAGAGCTACAGCACTTAAAAGGAGTAGAGCGTCCTGCAGCCAGCAGGGCTATTGCCGAGGCGCGTGAAAAGGGAGATCTTAAAGAAAATGCAGAATACGATGCGGCCAAAGAGGCTCAGGGCCTCCTGGAGGCCAAAATTGCAGCTTTGGAGGGGGCATTGGCTAATGCACGCATACTGGATGAGAGTACTATTGATACGAGTAAGGTCTCTATTTTAACCAAGGTTAAGCTCACCAACCTGAAAACAAAGAAACAGGTAACCTATCAATTGGTAAGCGAGCAGGAAGCTGATTTAAAAGCCGGTAAAATCTCGGTAAGTTCGCCAATCGGGCAGGGTATCTTGGGTAAAGAACCCGGTGCTGTTGCCGATGTTCAGGCACCTGCCGGGTTGATACAGTTCAGGGTAGAAGAAATCAGTTTGTGATAGTCGTATAACGTTAGTGTGGAAACCGGCTCAGGCCGGTTTTTTTATTGTATTTTTCACCTTCATTAACCCGGTAGTTATGACCCTATTTTCAAAAATTATAGCAGGCGATATCCCGTCTTACAAAATTGCAGAGAACGACCAGTTTATTGCATTTCTCGACATTATGCCTTTGCGTAAGGGACATGTGTTGGTGGTACCCAAGATAGAAGTGGATAAGCTGTTTGATGTACCTGACAGTTATTTGTCCGGATTGCTGGTTTTCGCAAAGCCCATAGCCCGGGCCATCGAAAAGTCATTCAATTGTAACCGGTGCGGTATCAGCGTGGTTGGAATAGAAGTGCCTCACGCCCACGTACACCTCATCCCCCTCAATGAGGCCGGCGACTTGAATTTTCTGCAGCCGAAGCTCAGGCTGAGTGAATCCGAAATGAAGGAGGTACAAAACCTTATTATCAGCAACCTGTAGTAGCCTGCTGATTTAATGAGATCTCCTTTGAATTGCGGGCGCTTCCATACCGCATCATAAAAGTGATGCTGAGCAGGAAGCCCACAAACGCCATAATGGCCCCAACAAAAGAGGGATAGTTATAACCGAGGCCCAATGCAATAGGCAGCCCTCCAAAGTAGGCACCAATTGAGTTGGCCATATTAAAAGCGGCCTGCATAAATGCGGCGCCCATCATCGCCGATTTTTCTGCAGCGCGAATCATTAAAATATTGATAGGCGATCCCACCGCCATGGCCAGTAAACCGCAAATAAAAGTTAGTATCAGCGATGCTGTTTGGTTTTCTGAAAAGAAGACGACCTCGATAAGCGCTGCTACTAAACTGATCAACAGGATGGCCGCAGCTCTCTCCGGTCGCATTTTGTCGGCCATGATGCCGCCGATCAGGTTGCCGGCGACCATACCGGCACCGGCTACTACCATAATATAAGAAACAGATTGTATAGAAAATCCCGATACATGCGTCATCAAAGGAGAGATATAGCTTAACCAGGCAAATAAGCCGCCAAACCCGATCGCGGTGATTAAAATAATCAGCCAGGCTTTGGGTGTTTTGAAAAACTGTAACTCATCTTTAATACTGTTTTGGGTATTCAGTTGTACAGGAGGCAGCCACATCTTAATAAAAAAGATGGTCAGTAAGCCTATAATTGCTACCACCACAAAAGCAAAACGCCACCCCAGTTGATGGCCCATGTAGGTAACCAGCGGTACCATGGCCAGGTTGGCCAAGGTAAGACCTGCAAACATCATGGATATAGCCTGGGCCTGCCTGCCTTCTTTTGCCATTTTAGCGGCTACCACGGCCCCGATGCCGAAAAAGGCTCCATGAGGAAGGCCGGAGAAGAATCTTGCGGTGATAAGGCTGTAAAAGCCCGGAGCGGCCGCAGAGAGACCGTTAAACACGGTAAACAACACCATTAAAGCCATTAAAACCTTCTTCGGATTGTATTTTACAGACGCGGCCACCAGCAATGGAGCCCCCACGATAACTCCAGTTGCATAGGCCGAGATCAGGTAGCCGGCTTTAGGTATGGAAATTTCAAGGGACGCTGCTACATCCTGCATTAACCCCATAATAATGAATTCGGTAGTTCCTATTGCCAGTCCGCCCAGGGCGAGGGAAAATAATTTTTTGTTCATAAACGGTTCATTTCGAGAAACAAAAACATAGAAATGTTGTGTTGCTGATACACAAAGCTACGCTAAAATGTTTAATCGATTAAACAAAAGTGTATTTTTGCAGGCCCCGACCGGGGGTTCTTTCAAGCAGCCGGCCTCTGGTTCGAACGGTATATATCAAGCAGGCCGGGGTTGGCCTTCAGCAATACAGGGTCTCTCTTTAAACAAAAACCGAAAGCGAATGAAAAGAATAGCAGTAGATATGGATGGTGTATTGGCCGACTGTTTTGAACAGTTTGTAAAATATGACCATGCCGACACGGGAGTAAGAAAGACCCGTGAAGAAGGTTCGGGCAAAACAGATGAAGAACTATTTGAACGGGCGCGTACTTATGTGTACCAACCCGGGTTTTTCCGGGATATGCCCGTTATACCAGATAGCCAGGAAGTTTTGTATCAACTCAATGAAAAATTTGAAGTGTTTATCGTGTCTGCGGCTACCGAATTTCCCCAGTCTCTCGCCGAAAAACAAGCATGGCTGAATGAGCATTTCCCTTTTATTCAATGGCAGCAAATAGTTTTCTGCGGTTTTAAAACCATTATCCGTGCCGATATAATGATCGATGATCATTTTAAAAATCTGAATTATTTTAAGGGTAAGACCATTTTATACACACAGCCGCATAATGAACGGGCAGAGGCCGGTAAGCATATACGTGTACACAACTGGAGGGAGATTGAGCAAATTTTATTAATGCCGCGGTTTCATGGTGGTACTGAGACCCCGGTAGATTTTTCGCCGGCAATCAGCAGGTATGCTTAAGGCGGTTAATCATTGGTAGAGCCTCTTTTTACCAGCTCCGCTGCAATAAATATCAACTGTTCTTTTCGGGTTTCTGTTATCACGTCCATGAGCAGTTCGGTAGCAGTTTGTCCCAAATGTTGCATCGGTTGCCGTATAAAGGATAGCTGGGGTTTTGTAAAATCGAACACTTCGTTTTCGTCAAAGCCGATCAGCTCAACATCCCCGGGAATATCGATCGGCTGTTGTTCGATGTATTTTAATGCATGAACAGCGATACGGTTCGATGCAAAAAGAATCGCATCGACAGAGGGCGGCGTTAACAGCGCTGCCACCGCTTTTTCAATTTCCAGGGCATCGTTTGAAATATCAACTTTCCGTATCCGGTTTTTATTGACAGGGATACCTGCGTCTTTTAAGGCTAGCTGATAGCCTTTGGTCCGATCATTTAAATGCGCAAGATCTGTTTTGTAATTGATCAATCCTATTGCCCTTTTTTTGTGTTCAACGAATAAACTTACAGCATCGTATGCCGCCTTGAGGTTATCTACGTTCACGCAATGCGCCTCCAGTTTAGGGAAATAGCGGTCTGCAATCACGAAGGGCAACCTCCTTTCTTTTAAACGGAGCAGCACCTGCTCTGAGCCGGATGGCGGAAGCAGTATCAGGCCATCTACCTGGCGGTTGATAAAAGCATTGGTAAGATGCTCAAATTTAACAAGGTCTTCATCCGAGCTGCCAAAAATTACGGTGTATCCATATTTGGCTCCTTCGTCTTCAATGATCCTGGCCAGGCTCGACGAAAAGGGGTTGGAAATATCTGCTACAATAAGCCCAATGGTAAATGTTTTGCTGGTTTTAAGACTTTTAGCGATCTGGTTAGGCTGGTAATGAAGCCGTTGCGCAGTGGCTCTGATCTTTTCGGCAACATCCTTACTGATCCTGTTCTCAAAACGGTTATTCAGCACATAAGAAACCAGTGCAACGGAAACACCAACTTCCCTTGCGATGTGTTTTAACGATATTTTTCCCGGCTTGACTGGCATGCAAACAAATGTAGTATAACATTTCGGATTAAGGAGTGGCCGCTAATCCAATTAGTAGGTGCCGGTACTCCGTTTATCATTTTATACCACGGGTTTGTACGGCAATCAGTAAATTCGTTGATCTCTTTAAAAAACAATGCATACATGTTCAGGAAATTTTTTTGTTTTTACTTGATGCTGCTGGTTTTTGTTGCCAGCCGTGCTCAATCTGTAAACTGGGGTGCTAATGGAAGTACTTATTATAAGCTGGAAGAGGGCGCTATCGTAAGATATACTTTGCCTGCGAATTCGAAAGCGGTTTTGGTATCTGCTGAAAAGCTAACGCTGCCCGGAACCGCGAAACCGATCGATGTCAGAAGCTTTGTGATCAGCAACGATGAATCAAAAGTGCTGATCTATAACAATACCCGGCAGGTTTGGAGAGAAGATACCCGTGGCGACTACTGGGTGCTCGACCTGCCTTCGGGACGCTTGCAGCAGTTAGGAAAAGGCAAGCCTGAAGCCTCCCTGATGTTTGCCAAATTATCGCCCGATAATACGAAAGCAGCTTATGTAAGTGAGTATAATTTGTATGTAGAAGACCTCGCTTCAGGCACCATAAAGGCGTTAACTACTGATGGAGATCGCAAAAATATTAATGGCACTTTTGACTGGGCTTATGAAGAAGAGTTTTTTTGCAGGGACGGCTTTCGCTGGTCGCCCGATAGCAGGAAGATTGCTTACTGGAAGATAATCGCGGGAGATACCAAAGTATATAATATGGTAAATAATACCGACTCCATTTATCCGAGGCTGGTACCTATAGAATACCCTGTAGCCGGGGAAAAACCCTCTGTATTTAAAATAGGCGTTGTTACACTGAATGACGCCCAAACTAAATGGATGAATATACCAGATGACGCCGTTTGGGGATCTTATGTGCCCCGTATGGAGTGGGCTGGAAATAACAGTGAGGTAATTGTACAACATTTAAACAGGAGGCAAAATGAAAGTAGCCTGATGATATGTACTGCTGCATCCGGATCCGTGCAAACTATTTATACCGAAAAAGACAGTGCCTGGATAGATATTGTGGCCAATTGGGACCAGGACTATGCTAATGGCGGCTGGGACTGGCTGAACGGCGGCAAGGAATTTTTATGGGCTGCCGAAAAGGATGGATGGCGCCATTTGTACCGGGTGAGCAGAGATGGTAAAAAGGAAACACTCATAACGAAAGGTAAATATGATGTAATGGACATTGCCGCGATCGATGAAGCAGGAGGATATCTCTATTTTCACGCTTCCCCGGAGAATGCGACACAGAAATACCTGTATCGTACCCAATTAAACGGAAGCGGCAATGCAGAGCGATTAACGCCTGCTGCCTATGCAGGTACCAACAGCTATAACCTTTCGCCGGGTGCCAAATACGCGGTACATAGTTTTTCCAACTATTATACACGCCCCTCTGTGGAGTGGATTCGGGTAGCCGGCCACAAGCCGATTGGGCAAGGTATTCAAGCTGCGGCAGCAACAGCAAAAGAACAATCTAATATTGAATTTATTACTGTTACTACTGACGAAGGAGTGCAAATGGATGCCTGGATGTCTAAGCCTGCTAATTTTGATGCATCAAAAAAATACCCGGTTGTTTTTTATGTGTATACAGAGCCCTGGGGACAAACGGTAAAAGACAGCTACGGTGCCGGTCGTAACTTTTTATACCAGGGCGATATGGCTAAAGATGGTTACATATATGTGTCTATAGATAGCCGCGGAACCCCGGTGCCCAAAGGAAAAGCCTGGCGCAAAGCACTGTATAAGAACATCGGTATCCTGAATATTCACGATCAGGCCATGGCAGCCAAAGCGCTGTTGAAGCAATACACTTACCTGGACGGTGAGCGTACCGCAGTATGGGGCTGGAGTGGAGGCGGTTCCACTACTTTGAACCTGATGTTCCAGTTCCCGGAAATTTACAAAACGGGTATTGCTGTGGCTGCGGTGGGTAACCAGCGTACTTATGATAATATTTACCAGGAGCGTTATTCCGGTATTCCTCAACAGGATGAAACACCCTATATTAAGGGTTCTCCCATTACGCACGCTAAAAATTTAAAAGGCAACCTGCTTTATATACACGGCACCGGTGATGATAACGTGCATTATAACAATGCAGAAATGCTGTTTAATGAGTTAATCAGGTATAACAGGCAGTTCCAGATGATGAGCTATCCCAACCGGTCGCACAGCATTGCGGAGGGCGAAGGTACTTCAGCACATTTGCAAACCTTATACACTAATTATTTAAGACAGTATTGCCCGCCGGGCGCGAAATAGCATTTATCAAAAAAGGCTGGTTGAGAAAACCGGCCTTTTTTAGCATTTTATTTTTATGCTCCTTTTCTCCGTTCTGCCCATAACTCATTAAAAGATTTTTGGGGAAACTCCAGTTTGCTCCGCTCTTTGGTCCAGGCTCCGGCAATAGCGTTGATCAGTTTTGTTTTCATATTTCCATTGCCCATATTCATCCAGCTGCGTTTCAGCATCGCTGTTTTCCACGTTTTCCAGGCAACCGTTTCTGTAAAGGGAGCATAGCCTTCCTGCCGGACCTCGTGCCGGTTCTCCAATAAAAGCTCGTGCAGGTTGATTTTAACGGCACATACTTCGGTGCAGTTACCACAAAGAGAAGAAGCATGACTTAAATGTTTCCACTCTTTCATGGGCTTCAGATGCGGCGTAATAACAGACCCTATAGGGCCGCTATAAGTAGTGTTGTAAGTATGACCCCCAATATTTTTGTAAACCGGGCAGGCGTTAAGACAGGCGCCACAACGAATACAGTATAATGCCTCTCTTGTTTTTTCGTTAGCCAGCATATTGGTTCGGCCATTGTCGAGTAAAAGTACGTACATTTCATCCGGACCATCTATTTCCCCGGGCTGCTTTGGGCCGGTTACAATGGTGCTGTAGGAAGTAATGCGCTGACCGGTACCAAAAGTTGCGAGTAACGGCCAGAATAGTGCCAGGTCGGTCATGGATGGAATAACTTTCTCTATACCTGCAATCACGATATGTGTTTTAGGCATGGAACAGCTTAGCCGGGCATTTCCTTCGTTTTCAGTTATGGCAATTCCTCCAATATCTGAGATAATAAAATTAGCGCCTGTAACGCCTACCTCCGCTTCTGCATATTTTTGCCTCAGTTTGTCCCTGGCAATAAGCGTAAGTTGTTCTGCGCTCAACGATGGATCCGTACCAAGTTTGTCGGCGAACAGCCTGGCGATATCATCCTTACTTTTGTGCATGGCCGGTGTTACGATATGGTAGGGGGGTTCGCCATCCAGTTGCTGAATATATTCGCCAAGATCAGTCTCAATGCTTTCTATGCCCTGCAATTCCAGGTTCTTGTTGAGATGAATTTCTTCGGTAACCATGCTTTTACTCTTCACGAGCGTGCGGCAATTTTTTTCTTTGCAGATCTTGACAATAGCGTCAATGGCCTGTTGGGCATCCTCACACCAGATTACTTTGGCGCCGCGTTTGGTTACCTGAACCTCAAAATTTTCCAGCTGTGTATCCAGGGTTTCAATGGCCTTCCACTTTTGGTTCTTCGCTCTTTCACGCGCCAGGGCAACATCAGAAAACTGCGTTTTCCCTGCCGGCACCTGGGCATTGTACCTGCCGATATTGAAATTGATCACCTGGCGATGATCTCTGTCTGCTGCTTTTTCCCGGCTCTTTTTATTAAATTGAGTGGCTGTTTGAGACATGTTCGACTACTCTGTTAACGTTAATAATGCCAATCGGCAATAATGTTATTCGCTTGTTTTATGCGCTGCTACTGCCTGTTCCAGTACTTCGTAGAATTCCGTTCCATATTTTCTGATCAGCGGCTCTTTTAAGAACTGGTAAACCGGAACTTTTAACTTTTCTCCCAGCTTACAGGCGGGGCTGCACAATTTTTTGCGTGGCTCGTAGTTCAGGCGTTCATAATCGCCATGTTTTCCCTGGTAGGCAATAATCGGGTAGAGATGACAGCTAATAGGTTTTTTCCATTGTATTTTGCCATCGTTGTAAGCCTGTTCAAAGGCGCATTTGATAAGGCCGTTATTTTCGCGATAGGCATAAACACATATTTCGTTGTCACTGGGCAGCGTAGGGGTTACCCACCCAAATTCGTCATCGTATTGATACCGGCCTTTTTTTTCGACCTGCTCAATAGCATCGGCAGTCATGTAAGGCTTTATGATCTCGTAACTGTTATTTACCTCATCCAGCTCTGCTTCAGTAAGCGGGGCTCCTGCATCACCTTCTTCACAACAGCCGCCCTTACATTTGGTGAGATCGCAAACAAATTGCGCCTCTACCACATCATCGCTGATTATTTTGTTTTCAATTATGATCATGGTGCAAAAGTACTACAGCTATCGGAAGCCGCGAACTATTAAGCCTGTTTAATTATGATCTGGGCTTTTTTTACCCTGTTTCTCTCAACTTCGAGCACCGAGAATTCGAAGTCGCCCGAAGTTACTACGTCGCCTTCTTTAGGGAGCTCTCCCGAAATTTCGTTGATGAGGCCACCTAAAGATTCATTGTCGCCCCGTACTTCGTCAAAAGTATTAACGGGTAATTGTAATACTTTGCAAACATCGCGTAGCATGGTGCTGCCTTCAAAAACATAAGTGTGATCATCTATTTTTTCGTTGTCGATCTCTTCCACATCAAACTCATCTTTAATGTCTCCAATCACTTCTTCCTGAATGTCTTCCATGGTTACGATACCGCTGGTGCCTCCAAATTCATCTACTACCACGGCAAAATGCATTCGTTTTTTCTGAAATTCTAAAAGCAGGTCCTCTATTAATTTAGAGTCGGGTACAAAATAGGGAGGTCGTATTACCGAATGCCAGTCAAAGTTTTCTTCGTACAAATGAGGTATGAGGTCCTTGGTGTTCAATATACCTGCTATCTCATCCAGGTCGCCCTTATATACGGGCAGCCGCGAATATTGCAACTCCTTAATTTTTTCAACCAATTCGGGAAATGTTGTATGATACTCAATGCCATTAACATACAACCTGCTACGCATCACTTTTTTTACCGAGATCTTTCCAAACTTCACGATGCTTTTCATGATGTTTTTCTCTTCCGGTGAGGCTTCGTCATCGGTTTGCACATCTATCGCCTCGTCAAACTCCTGCAGGCTATTGGCCTCTGCATTCTCAGTTCCCAGTGTCTTTCCTAAACCATCCGCAACCGCTACTATGCCTTTGCTCATGCGCCTCAGTACATAATGAATCATTTCAACAATAAATAATAATATGGGCCATTCATAAGCAAACCGCAAACTGTTCT
>JBQGCI010000473.1:0-7068 GCA_052038405.1 Acinetobacter pittii | reverse complement strand
CTTCTCCTAACTCAGTAAATAATTCTTTGGCAGATTTATCCAACTCTACATCTAATCCAAAATACAAACGCAGTACGCTTTCCCTGGCTTTTTTTGCAGCCACATCGGTGGGCTTAAAATCTTTTGCTTCTGTACCTGTATAATCTGTTTTACCTATAGCAATTTTCAAAATGCTATCTCCATACATTGCATCGTTAAATGCACGTCGGATAAGCATAAGGTTATAAGCTTCTTTAGGATCTACTGCGCCCACATCTTCTTTTGCTTTTTTCCATGTTTCAAATTGCGCCTTTTCTTCTTCTGTTAAAGCTTTATAAAAAAACACATGCTCCTGTAATAGTTCTTTGTATTTTACCGGTAACGCCCTGCTTACAGATCTTTTCTTTTTTTTACGGACCGATAATGCCAGAGAAACAAAAAATCCAATAGCTAACAGGAAGATTATAAATTGCAAGATCATAAACCAGGGTATATTAAATGATAGTCAGTAACGCTCTGAAAACTGCAAGGTAAGCATGCCGGCCTTTTCATCAATCCTCCCCGTTTTATTTTGGCGTTTCGGCGGCGTACGTGCTATCAACTTTTCATTTGCGCAGTTTACGTATCTTCAATTTTATTGCGATGCCCGTAAAATATTTTGTATGACAAGAAACTGTTTAGCTACTGTTCTGCTGTTGTTTTCTGCATTTTTAACCGGCTACTCCCAGTCGCCTGTAAAAATCATTCCTGAACCCGTTTCTGTTACCAGCGGGTCCGGAACTTTTGAACTGCCTGAAAAAACCAGGCTATATATGCCTGCATTACCGGAGCTGGTACCAACCTATAAATTCCTGGAGCAGAAATTAACTATTGCTACAGGGCATACCGTTACTGCTACAACAGACGGGAGTAAGGCGCACATCGTATTAGAGTTAGTACCCGGGGACGAGTGGGGCAGGGAAGGCTATATGCTATCTGTTACGCCCGCTAAAGTATCTATAAAGGCCAATAAACCTGCCGGTATCTTTTATGCTGTTCAAAGCTTGCTGCAGCTGTTGCCGCCTGCCATCGAAAGCAAACAACCCGTACAGAACATTAAATGGGAAATACCTGTTGTAGAGATCAGAGATCATCCGAAAGTGAGCTGGCGGGGTTTAATGCTGGATGTATCGAGACATTTTTTTACAGTAGACGAGGTGAAGCAATACATTGATGCCATGGTTCGCTATAAGTATAATATGCTTCATTTTCATTTAACAGATGATGAAGGCTGGCGCCTGGAAATTAAGAGTCTGCCGAAACTTACCCAGGTAGGTGCCTGGAGGATCGACCGGACCGGTACTTTTAACAGCTTCGGGGAACCCGAGCCCAATGAACCCAGAAGCTATGGAGGGTTTTACACGCATGAAGACATTAAAGAACTGGTACGATATGCCGGCGAACGCTTCGTTAATATCATTCCTGAAATCGATGTACCCGGGCATAGCCTTGCAGCTATAGCAGCTTATCCCGAACTCTCCTGTACACCGGGAGCGGATCAATACCAGCCCCGCTACGGGCAACCCATAATGGATTGGTCACGCGGTGCGCCGCCGATTGCACTATTAGACAATACCCTCTGCCCCGCTAACGAAAAAGTATACGGTTTCATGGATAAAGTACTTACGGAAGTAGCCCAGCTCTTTCCTTTTGAATATATACATTTGGGTGGCGACGAAGCCCCACATAATTTCTGGGAAAAGAATACGCAGGTACGGGCATTAATGAAACGGGAAGGATTAAAAACCATTCCACAGGTACAGGCCTATTTTGAGAAACGCGTAGAGCAAATTGTAAAGGCCAAGGGTAAAAAAATGATGGGATGGGATGAGGTGCTGGAAGGAGGTGTATCTCCCACTACAGCTATCATGAGCTGGAGGGGAGAAAAAGCGGGTATTGAGGCTTCGCAAAAAGGGCATTATGTGGTAATGAGCCCTACTCAGTTTGCTTACATCGATTATATGCAGGGTGATGTGGCGGTGGAGTCGCCGGTGTATGCGAAGCTGCTGTTAAGCCAATCTTACAAGTTTAACCCCCTACCCAAAGGCGCTGACGCCCGGTATATACTGGGTGGACAAGCCAATTTATGGACAGAACAAATTTACAATATCCGTTACGCAGAATATATGACCTGGCCGCGTGGCTTCGCCATTTCGGAGTCTTTATGGTCGCCCGGCGAGAAAAAAAACTGGGAGGGATTTGTGGCAAAAACAGAGGAGCATTTTAAAAGATTACAATACACCGAAACTAACTACTCGCCCGCCATGTATGATCCCGCTGTAACGGTCAAAAAGCTTTCGGGCGGGCAATATGCTGTAGAGCTCACTCCCGAGATCAGCGGTTTAACCATGCATTATAGTTTCGACAATTCGCCTCCCGATCATTTTTATCCTGCTTACAAAGAGCCATTGGTCATTCCCAAAGGAGCCTCGCAACTTCGTGTTATCACCTATCGTAACCAAGAAAAAGTGGGAAGAATGATGAACCTGCAGGTAAATGAGTTACAGAAAAGGGTAAAGTAGCAGCGGCAACATTCTTACACCATGATTGAACCGGGATGAACCGATGTAACATTATGGAAAATTTTCTTTGAAATGAAATCGGTTTCATTTCAAAGAAAATATCTATTTTCGTCTTGCTCAGGGTACTTGCCTTTATTTTAAGACGCCGCCAAGCCGTTCAAACCCTGAGATTATATAATAATTTTTTAAAACGATTGAATGTATGAAGGAACAGTATTTTGATGCCATTGTTATCGGTTCAGGCATCAGTGGCGGATGGGCTGCCAAAGAACTCTGCGAAAGGGGACTCAAGGTGTTGATGCTGGAGCGTGGGAAAAATGTTGAGCATGTCAAAGACTATGTAAACACCGCCAAAGGTCCCTGGGAGTTCCCACATCATGGCAGTCTTACCCTGGCTCAGAAAGAGCTGTATGTTAATCGTATAAGAGGGTTTGGCCCTAATGAAAAAAACCTGGACTGGTGGGCAAATGATGCGGAAGCTCCTTACACTGAGGTCAAACAATTTAATTGGTTCAGGGGTTATCAGGTAGGTGGCCGCTCCCTCCTGTGGGGCAAACAAACCTACCGGTGGAGCGATATTGATTTCGAAGCCAATGCCAGGGAAGGCATAGAGATTCCGTGGCCTGTAAATTATAAAGAAATCGCGCCCTGGTATGATCGCGTGGAAAAATTCATTGGAGTAAGTGGAAGTGTGGAGAATCTACCCCAGTTACCGGATGGGCAGTTCTTACCGCCGATGGAGATGAATATTGTTGAAAAGGATATAGCGAACCGCATAAAAAAAGAGTACAATGATCAACGCCGGTTGATCATTGGCAGATGTGCCCACCTTACTGCCCCGCTACCGGGACGAACACCCTGCCAATACCGCAATAAATGCGAATTCGGATGTCCGTTCGGTGGCTATTTCAGTACGCAATCTTCAACCCTGCCGGCAGCTGTTAAAACAGGCAACCTTACCCTTCGCCCTATGAGTATTGTTACACAAATACTATACGACAAGGATAAAAAAAAGGCTACGGGTGTGGAGGTATTGGATACAGAAACGAATCAAACTTACACCTACAAATCCAAAATAGTATTTGTAAATGCCTCTACCCTTAACAGCACCTGGCTGCTGCTCAACTCAGCTACTGATATATGGCCGGGCGGCCTGGGCAGCAGCAGTGGGGCGCTCGGACATTATTTAATGGATCACCACCTGGGTTCGGGGGCCGGAGGGAGAATTGAAGGCTATGAAGAACATTATGTTTATGGCCGCCGCCCTAACGGTGTGTATATTCCCCGTTACCGAAATCTCAACAACGAAAAGCGGGAGTACCTCAGAGGCTTTGGCTACCAGGGCGGCGCCGCCCGTAAAAGAGGTACCCGGGCCGCGGAAGAAATAGCGGTTGGTATTGCCTTAAAAGAAGCGCTTACCGAACCTGGCAACTGGGAGATATGGATGGGCGGCTTTGGAGAAGTGCTCCCGTATCATGACAATATGGTAACGCTTGACAAAAACCGAAAAGATAAATGGGGACTTAACATACTTGCGATAGACGCGGAACTAAAAGAGAATGAAAAAAAGATGCGTAAAGATATTGTGGAAGACGGAAAAGAAATGTTGGAAAAAGCGGGTGTAAAGGATGTATATGGATTTGACAATGATAGCATTATGGGACAAGGCATACATGAAATGGGTACAGCACGCATGGGTGACGATCCGAAAACCTCGGTTCTGAACAAATGGAACCAGGTATGGGATGCACCCAACGTTTTTGTAACAGATGGCTCATTTATGACATCAGCAGGATGCGTTAACCCCTCATTAACCTATATGGCATTTACAGCGCGTGCAGCAGACTATGCCGTAGCAGCACTTAAAAAGGGAAACCTGTGACCGTTACCGGTTCATTACTTGTTATTCGTCGTTTAAAAATCTAACTACTAAAAACATGAACAGAAGAGAAGCTTTAGCCAGCGTTTCCGTTTTACTGGGGGGAGCTATTATAGGTGCAGAAGTGTTTTTATCCGGATGTAAAAATAAAGCTGCTTCAACACGCTTATTCAGTACGGATGATATCGCACTATTGGATGATATTGCTGAAACCATTATTCCCACTACAGCCGATTCGGGCGGAGGTAAGGCTGCCGGGGTAGGCGCGTTTATGAAAACGATGGTAACAGACTGTTACACGCCAATAGAACAGGAGCACTTTATTAAGGGTATCGCTGCATTTAAAAATGCGTGTCAAGAAAAACACCAGCAAGCTTTTACCGGTTTATCGGCTCCTCAAAAAGAAGCATTCTTAACCACGTTGCACGAAGAGGCCAAAGCCTACAAGGAAACAGAGGCCTACAAAAAAGAAAAAGAACTATTTAATAAACAACAGGAAGATTGGGTTAAGGCAGAAGAAGCCAAGCACCATTTCGGAGCCCGCTATATCCAACAAAGCTACCCGCCCCACTACTTTTCCATGATGCGGCAATTAACACTTTGGGGCTATTTTTCTTCTAAAGAGGGCATGACCAAAGCGCTGCGTTATGTAGAGACCCCGGGGCGTTATGACGGGGCCTTCCCTTATAAAAAGGGAGATAAAGCCTGGGCACTTTAACCTTGTGTTTTAACTATATAATTATTTCAAGCTACAACTGTTGCAAATTGCAGGTATTTATTATCTTGCTTTGAATAACACTTGTTAGTATGAACTCAACGATTATTGCCGGTATAGGGAAATATGTTCCGGAAAATGTGGTTACCAATGATGATCTGACCAAAGTGATGGATACCAGCGATGCCTGGATACAGGAACGTACCGGCATACGCGAACGCCGGTATGTTACCCGCTTCAGCGAAACCACGGCCACCATTGGTGCCAATGCGGCCAAACAAGCCATGGAACGTGCCGGCGTTACCGCCAGCGATATTGACTTTTTGATCTTCGCTACCTTGAGTCCGGATTATTTCTTTCCCGGCTGTGGGGTGTTGGTACAGCGCATGTTGGGACTGAGAGAAATCGGGGCGCTGGACGTACGCAATCAATGCAGCGGATTTGTTTATGCTTTAAGTATCGGCGACCAGTTCATCAAAACAGGCATGTATAAAAACATATTGGTTATTGGTGCCGAAGTACATTCTTATGCATTGGATTTCAGTACGCGTGGTCGTAATGTATCCGTCATTTTCGGCGATGGAGCCGGTGCCGTAGTACTACAGGCCGCTCCCACTTCTGAACGCGGCCTATTAAGTACCCATTTACATAGTGACGGCGCCGACGCAGAAATACTCAGTATGCCTAATCCCGGTTTTCATGCAGGGGTTCACAACCCTCAATGGAAGCCGCCTGTTCCCGGAAGCCCCTATGGCAATATGTTTATTACGCAGGAGCTCCTGAATAAGGAAGACATTTTTCCATATATGGATGGCCAGGCTGTTTTTAAGAGAGCGGTAGTAAAAATGCCCGAGGTTATTTATGAAGCCTTAAATCAAAACGGCTATCAGCCCGAAGATTTAAAGCTGCTGATCCCCCACCAGGCCAACCTGCGTATTGCCCAGTTTATACAACAGCAGCTTCGGTTACGTGATGACCAGGTATTTAATAATATACAGAAATACGGGAATACAACTGCTGCGTCTGTGCCTCTGGCGCTTTGCGAGGCCTGGGAGGCCGGTAAGGTCAAAGAAGGCGACCTGGTATGTTTATCCGCATTTGGAAGCGGCTTTACCTGGGCCAGCGCCTTGATGAAGTGGTAGGGTTGAAGACACCGGATACCAGATGCGAGATATCAGATAACCCCGGGGGCTTAATATCAGTATCAACCGGCCGGCATCAACCTCACTTTGCCTATGTATATAATCCGCCGTTTACGGATAGCACCTGACCCGTGATGTAGCCCGCGTCCTTAGTTACAAAAAATCCGACGGCATGTGCTACTTCCTCCGGGGTGCCAAAACGGTTGGCTGGGATCAACTGCTTCATTTGGGCTTCATCGATATCAGCGGTCATATCCGTTTTAATAAAGCCCGGAGCCACGGCGTTCACTGTAACATTACGTTTACCGGCTTCCTGTGCCAGAGCCTTGGTTGCTGCAATTACACCCCCTTTTGCCGCAGAGTAATTGGTTTGTCCGGCCAGGCCTTTTAAACCGCTGAGGGAAACTACATTCACGATGCGTCCATACCTTTGACGAAGCATGCTGTTCACTACAATACGCGTTACGTTAAAAAAGCCTCCTAAACTGGTATCCAACACACTATCCCACTGCTCATCCTTCATCCACATCAGCAATACATCATCTTTAATGCCTGCATTGTTCACCAATACCTCAATAACTTTATCTGTATTGGCTTCCATCCAGCCATTTAAAACGGTTTGTACTTCTTCACGATTGGCCACATCAAATTGCAGCAACGCTCCATCACTCCCGGCCGCCCTTACTGCAGCAAGTGTTTCGCCGGCTTTTTGTTGATTGCCTTTGTAGTTAATGAGCACATAAAAGCCCATGGTGGCCAGCTTAATACAAATAGCTTTGCCAATACCACGCG